>JAHEJT010000054.1 GCA_024638765.1 Verrucomicrobiales bacterium | reverse complement strand
GGAAGGTCGGCGAAGGCAGCAACAGCGGCATCTACTACCGTCCCTCCCAATACGAATACCAGATCCTCGACAACGCCCTCCACAAGGATGGCGGTAATCCACGCACCAGCGCCGCTTCACTCTACTTCTGCATGCAACCCTCACACGACGCCACCAAACCCATCGGCGAGTGGAATACCGGGCGCGTCATCGGCAAAGGCACGGTCGTCCAGCACTGGCTCAACGGAAAAAAAGTGATCGACCTGGATTACGCGGACCCCAAGTACAAATTCCACGTCGATCTCCTCACCAAGCGTGGCGGCGATCTCACCGCGCGCGGCGCCAACCTCAGCCTCCAGGACCACGGTGACCCCGTCTGGTATCGCAACATCCGGCTCCGGGAACTAACCCCCAACGACAAACTCGACCGCACCCCCGTGACCCCGGAAAAAATATCTCCTGAGATTCTCGCTGCCGAAGAGGCGAAACTCGCAGGCATCATCAAGCGCCGTGCCGAGCAAGCGAAGAAAGCGAAGGAGAAAGCCAAGTAACGAATCATTTTCACGATGGGACCGCGGGCGTCCCGCCCGCCTCAAACCAGAATGCGGGCGGAACGCCCGCGCTCCCATAGCCATATCGGAACCATCCGCTACTCAGGCACGCCATCCGTCATATGACTACTTTCCGCATTCCCTTCCAGATCCTCCTCACCGTTGCGCTCTGCGCCTGCACCCCTGCCGGCGCCGCCCCCGAAACCGCACCCGACGAATACGTCAAGAAATCCACAGCCCCCGGTCGCGAGGCCTCGGAAGCGGTGCCTTCCCTTGACGTCCATCCGCAACTGGAGGCGACGCTCTTCGCCTCCGAACCCATGATGCTTTCTCCGAGTTCGATCGATGTCGATCACCGGGGCCGGGTCTGGGTCTGCGAAGTCGTCAATTACCGCCGCCGCCAGGGAGAACGCCCCGAAGGCGATCGCATCCTTATCCTCGAAGACACTGCCGGCGATGCCCGTGCCGACAAATCCACCGTGTTTTACCAGGGCACCGACGTGGACAGCGCGCACGGCATCTGCGTCCTCGGAAATCGCGCCCTCGTCACCGCGGGTGAGGACGTCTTTTACCTTATCGACGACGATGGCGACGATAAAGCCGACCGCAAGGAGCTGCTATTTACCAAGACGGGCGCCGTCCAGCACGATCACAACATCCACGCCTTCCACTTCGGCCCCGACGGCCGCCTCTACTTCAACTTCGGCAACAATTCCACCCAGCTCTGCGACAAGAACGGCAATCTCATCACCGACATTCATGGCGTCAAATGCACCAACCAGGAAAATCGCCCACACCAGGAGGGCATGGTCTTCCGCTGTGCCTTCGATGGATCCGACGTGGAAATGCTCGCTTGGAACTTTCGCAACAACTGGGAGGTCTGCGTCGATTCCTTCGGCACCATGTGGCAGTCGGACAACGATGACGACGGCAACCTGGGCGTGCGCATCAATTACGTCATGGAGTTTGGCAATTTCGGATACAAAGACGAAATCACCGGCGCCGGATGGCGCGATACACGCATCGGCATGTCGGAAGAGATTCCGAAACGCCACTGGCACTTGAACGATCCCGGCGTGGTCCCCAATCTGCTCCAGACCGGGGCCGGATCTCCGACGGGCATCTGCGTCTACGAGGGGGATCTGCTGCCGGAAGTCTTTCACGGCCAGCCCATCCATTGCGACGCCGGCCCCAACGTCGTCCGCGCTTACATCACGCAACCCGACGGCGCCGGATACAGCGCCGAGATGCTCAATATCCTCAAGAGCACCCGCGACCGCTGGTTCCGTCCTTCGGATGTCTGCGTGGCGCCAGACGGCTCGCTCATCGTCGCCGACTGGTACGACCCCGGGGTCGGGGGCCACGGCATGGGCGACGCCGAAAAGGGCCGCTTGTTCCGAGTCGCCCCAAAGGGACCGGAAAGTGCACGGTTCAAGGTTCAGGGTTCAAAGTTGGATACGATCGAGGGCGCCATCGAAGCCCTTAAATCTCCCAACGAAGCAGCGCGCTATCTCGCGTGGACCGCACTCCGCGAGATGGGCGACAGTGCGCAACCCGCGCTCCAGGATCTTTTTAACAACAAAAATGCCGCTCCGCATCACCGCGCCCGGGCCCTCTGGCTCCTCGCGCATCTCGATCCCGCACACGCGGAACAAGTGGCGCGCGACTCCGCGGAAGCCCCCGACCTTCGCATCACCGCCCTGCGCGCCCTCCGGCAGACGGCGCCGGATCGGCTGCGCGATGGCAAGATCTTGTTCGCTCTCAACGCGCCGGAGTCGCGTGAATCACCTCAACTTTTCCGGGAAGTCGCCATCGCCACGCGGTTTCTGGAAACGGGGTGGGCGGACATGGCGTGGGCACGCGCCGCCCTGGCTCCGGATTACTTTGCCTTCCCCATGGATCGCTGGCTGCTCGAAGCCATCGGGATCGGCGCCGAACTTCGATGGGACCAGCGCATCGCCGCCATCTTCGAACATGAAGACAACGAATTACCCGAAAAACTTGTCTGGCGCTCGCGCGGCGTGGACGCCCCCAAATATCTCGCCGCCCTGCTCCTGGGGAATAATCAGGTCGATGGCATCGAACTGACAACCACCGGCTCCGCCGTCAGCCACCATGCGCTGCTCCGCGCCCTGCACTTCCAGCCGGAGAGCCCGATCAAGACAGAAGCTTATGTTACACTTTTCGTTAAAGCCGACACCGAAACCGCCCTCTTCGCTGCCGGCCAGCTCGGTCCCGAAGCCATCGCGAAAATCGAAGGCGGCCCGGCGCGTCTCGATGCGATTCTCGGGCCCATTCGCGGCACCGCCGAGTTCGTCCGCCTCGCCGACCGCCTCGGGTTGAAGGGTTTCGACGATGACCTGGTCGCTTACATCGGCGCCAGCCCCAATACCTCCGAAGCGGTCACCGCCGCCCGCATGCTGCTCGGTGACCCGGAAAAAATCACCGGATACCTCCGCGACCGGGAGCACGTCGCGCGCGCCGGCGCCCTCGCGGGCGCGCTTGGCAAAACGGGTGACCGCTCGATCATCGGCATTCTTGGCGCGGAACTGACGAATCCCAACTCCCCTCCGGCTTTGAAAGCGGACCTTGTCAGCGCCATGGCACTCAACAAGCGCAGCGGCCAGCTCCTCCTCAAGATTGCCCGCAAGGGGGAACTGGACGAAAAGCTCAAGCCCGTCGCCGCGCTGGCACTGGCGCGCTCCCCCGACAAAGAGCTCCGCGAAGAAGCAGCCGAATTCCTGCCCATCCCCAAGGCGCCCGGGGCCGATAATCTGCCTCCCCTTCCCGAACTGTTCCGCATGAAGGGGAACTCGATAAAAGGAAAAGCCGCTTTCGCCAAAGCGACTTGCGCCACCTGCCACCGGGTCAAAGGAGAGGGCCTCGATTTCGGCCCCGACCTCACGCTTATAGGCAACAAGCTTTCACGGGAAGCGATGTTCGAATCCATCCTCTATCCCAGCAACGCCATCAGCCACGGGTTTCACGGGGTCAATCTCACCCTGAAATCGGGACCAACCTTTATCGGTTATCTCACCGCAGATACCTCCGAAGAAGTGACTCTGCGCATGGCCGGTGGAGTGAGCCAGACTTATCCCGTGAAAGATATCAAGACGCGCGCAGACCTCGAGCACTCTCTGATGCCTCCCGGTCTCGCCGCGCTCCTCACCCCGCAGGAACTCGTCGACCTCGTGTCTTACCTGCAGTCACTGAAGTAGCTCTGTGACATCCCGATCGATCGGGGCCTGTGTGCCTAAAACATCCCCGCCAACCTGCCGGAGAACGAGTCTCCAGACTCGTTCTGAACGAACCTGGAGGTTCGTTCTCCTTTGCTCCACGACACGCCTGCGCCGCCGGCGGGGACGGCCTGGCCTACAACCATCCTCTCCACCCTGTGCGCCAGGCATCCGGCGGATCACTTCTTCTCGTCTGGCATGCGGTAACGGCTTGCCAGAGAATCGTGCGTGTTGTTGACGAACGGCGAGTGCCACATCAGCTGACGACCGCCCGTGGCTTTCTTCCAGCCGCGGGCTCCGATGTCGAACACCCGCGAACCACACCGGAACGCAAATTCCAGCGTGGTCGGCGAAGCCTGATGCAGAAAGTCCGCATCATGTTCCAACGACGATTCCTCCGCCTCGATGTGATGGAGAAGCGTCTCCAACTTGCGCGCCCGAACGGCATTCCGCCGTCCGGCCTTGCCCGTTTTCAACTCCCCGGCGTTCCGCTGGAGGGCGTGCTCTTCAACTTGCAGCGCCTCGAGACGATGGCGGAGTGCACCCGCAGCGGGTTCTCCGATCTCCTCGATTTCTTTCTCCAACTTCGCGAGCTTCCGCAACGTCGCCTCGATCTCATCCGCCAGCCTATCAGGATTCTTAGCCCTGGTTTTCATGGTATTAGCCTGGTTTCTTGAACTATCTCCAACATAAAGGAGAATAACGCCGCAGGCCATTAAATTCTTCTCCCCACCACGCCGTCCAATCAGAAGATCTGGCATCGTTTGCCGTAATTTCGCATCTTCGACCGCGGATACTTACTCTCTCACCAAATTCACCACATGAAATACTTCTACTCATTCGGTTTCCGTTTCGTCCTGCTTTTCTCGTCATTCCTCATTGCTCATTCGTCATTCGCGGCGAAGCCGAACATCATTCTCATCCTCGTCGATGACCTCGGATGGATGGATCTCTCCTGCCAGGGGAGCGATTACTTCAAGACACCTCACATCGATCGTCTCGCGGCCGAGGGCATGCGCTTCACCGACGCCTACGCCGCCTGCGCGGTCTGCTCACCGACTCGCGCCGCGGTGCAGACCGGACGGTATCCCGGGCGCACCGGCGTCACCGACTGGATCCGCTCCCGCTTCCAGCGCGGGGGCATCGGCACCCCCCATGCCAACCCCACGGAATATGTCGGCGGCCCGAAGAATAAGCTGCTCTGCCCCCCGAACCCCTTCTGGCTCGAGCACGAGGAGATCACCATCGCCGAAGCCCTCGGCGCGGAAGGCTACAAATCCGCTTACATCGGTAAATGGCATCTCGGAGACGACGCCTGGTATCCCACCAAACAGGGATACGACGAGAACCGCGGCGGCTGCGATTACGGTCAGCCGCCCTCTTACTTCGATCCCTTCAATAAGCCGGATCACAAAGATGAAATGATTCGCGCAGGTATCCCGGGACTGCCCGGGCGCGAGGAAGGCGAATTCCTGACGCACCGCGAAGCCGACGAAACCGAGGCCCTCATCCGAAAGTGGAAAGACCAACCCTTTTTCATCCAGCTCGGCCACTACGCCGTCCACACCCCGATCCAGGCAATCGAGGAAGTGGCCGCGAAATACCAACGCGAGGGGAAAACCGAAGCCAACGCCAAGTACGCGGCCATGGTCGAATCAGTCGACGACTCCACCGGCCAGATCCTCGATACCCTGGAGGAACTCGGCATCGACGATCGCACCATGGTCATCTTCACCTCCGACAATGGCGGACTCGACCGCGACGGCGGCCCCACCGAGAACGCCCCGCTGCGCAGTGGTAAGGGATATTCTTACGAAGGCGGCATCCGCGTGCCCTTCCTCGTCCGCTGGCCGGGCGTGGTGCCACCCGGCGTCACTTCGGATGCCCCTGTCACCTCGGTCGATCTCTTTCCGACCGCGCTCGCGGCAGCCAATGTTTCTCCACCCACAGACCGCGCCATCGACGGCGTCTCGCTGCTGGGACACTTGAAATCGGGCGGGAAGAAGTCACTGCGAAGAGATGAGCTCTTCTGGCACTTCCCGCACTACCGCCACGCGCCCGGTCCTTACAGCATCATCCGCAAAGGCGATTACAAGCTCATCAAATTTTGGGAGGGCATCCTCGAACTCTACGATCTGGCAAGAGATCTCGGTGAAGAAAAGAACCTCGCCAATTCCATGCCGGAGAAAGTGGAGGAACTCGAAAAAGCCCTAACCGCCGGCCTCGAAAACATGGGTGCCAAGCTCCCCCGCCCCAATCCCGACTATAAAGCAAAATAGCGGCGGCATCCTGCCGCCATTCCAAGTCCCCCGGCGGCAGGATGCCGCCGCTGCTCTTCAGATTAATCACCGCTCTCCCGCTCCTCCACACGTCAACCCCGCTCCATCGCGTCAGCCCTGCTCCAAAGCCACCTCCGCGGCGTAACAATTTCTGGGACATATGTCCCGATTTTCGTTACGCCATTCGGGAAGTCACCTGTCTTGCGTCGATGGCACTAGAGCCCACGGGGATTTCGTGTCGGGCACGGAACACCGGATATTTTTCCTCTTTCTCCGCACGTATTGGCGCCTCGGGCAGCCGGCGGCGGTGGCGGCAACAGTGGCTGTGCCTCTGGCGGCGGTCTCTCTTCTTCAAACGCGCTCTGCCCACGCCAGGGGAAGGCGCCGCAAAGTCCGTTATAAGGCCTTCTTCTCTTTCGCCTTCCGATTCTTTTTCGGCTGCTTTTTTCCGCCGGTCGATTTTAGCGATTTCATGTGCGCGTGCAGGAATTCCTCAGTAACGCCCACCTCGTCCATCAGCGAGACGAGCTGCGCACGCGTGGCTTCGATTCGGGTGGCATATTCCGCATTCTGCGATTGATTCGTCATCTCGAAGGGATCTGTCTTGAGATCATAAAACTCGATCTCGTCGGTCCCGGGAAAACACACCAGCTTGTACCGGTCGTTCCGGATTCCCCAGTGATACGGCGTCCTGGCGTAATAGGCGTAAAAGATTCCGGTGCGCCAGTCCGCCGGCGCTTTGCCCTGCAATAGGGGTCGCAGACTGACTCCTTGCATCGCCTCGGGTCGCGGCACTCCGGCAAAATCCAGCATGGTCGGACCGAAATCGATGTTCATCGCCAGCTTCTCGTTGACGTTCCCCGCGGCGATCTCTTTCGGATAGCGCACCAGCAACGGCATCTTGAGCGATTCCTCGAGGATCAGCCGCTTGTCGTAAAGCCCGTGCTGGCCGAGCCAGTATCCCTGGTCTGAGGTATAGATCATCAGCGTGTCGTCCTTCAATCCTTCGGCTTCCAGGTAATCCAGGACGCGCTTGATGTTCTCGTCGATGGCAGCGACGCAACGCAGGTATTTGTGAATCATATGCTGGTAAGAAATCGAGCGCCGTTCCTTCGGATCCTCACTGAGGCGCGGATATTCGCTCTCGTGACGGTGATAATACGGCCGCTCGGCGTCACCGTCGTAGAGCTGCGACCAACTCGGCTTTTTTAAGAGCGGACTGCTCGCCTCCAGATCTTCATGCAGACTTTCCGGTTCCGGGATCTCGACGCCTTCATGCAGGTGCGCCCAGCGCTCGGGATAGTCGTAGGGATGATGCGGTCCCTTGAACTGCAAATTGAGGCAGAAGGGTTTCACTTTATCGCGTTTTCTTTTCAGCCAGTCCAGCGCCCAATCCGTGTAGACATCGGCGTAGTACCCCTCTTTCTTTGCTTGCGAGCCATCCGGATGATTAAAAGTCGGATTGAAGTAACTTCCCTGGCCCTTGGTGACCGCGTAATCGTCGCAGCCGCGCGGCCAATGGCTCATGTGCCATTTCCCCACCACGGCGGTCGCATATCCGGCGTTCTGGAGCTCGATGATGTAACTCGGCGAATCCGCTTCCACCGAGCAGTTCAGATTCAGCCCCCCATTGATATGCGAATACTGCCCCGTGATGATGCTGGCCCGCGACGGCGAACAAATGGAGTTATTGCAGCACACATTCGTGAACCGCATCCCCTCCTCCGCCAACCGATCCAGGGTGGGGGTGTGGACATAATCCTTCAGCCACGATCCGTACGCGCCGATCGCCTCGAGGGCGTGGTCGTCGGACATCAGGAAGAGGATGTTAGGACGCGATGCCGCGGCGGCCGGAGTTGAAACGCAGAGGCCGCAGAGAAGTGCACAGAGGACGAATGTTTTCATAGTAGTCGTCACGCTCTCCTCGACAGGCTCGGAGCCAACCATAGAGCCTGAGCTTGTCGAAGGCCGCGTGACGGTCAATCGATGCCCCAAACGGAGTGTGGGGTCTCTACTTTATCCCGCCGCCGCCTTCAAAGCCTGCTCCACATCGCCAAGGATATCGTCAATGTGCTCGATGCCGACGGAGAGACGCACCAGTTCGGGCGTGATCCCGCCTGCGGCTTGCTGCTCCTCGCTCAACTGACTGTGCGTCGTCGTGGCGGGATGAATCGCCAGGCTCTTGGCATCGCCCACGTTGGCGAGGTGACTGAAGAGTTCCAGCGCCTCGATAAACTTTACGCCGGCATCTTTACCGCCTTTGATGCCGAAGACCACCATGGCACCGCCCTTGCCCTTGAGATATTTCTTGTTGAGCTCGTATTGCGGATCGTCTTCCAGCCCGGGGAAACGTACCCACTCAACGCCGGAATGTTTCTTCAGATACTTGGCAACCGCCAGCGCGTTCTCGCAATGCCGTTCCATCCGCAGGGGAAGTGTCTCGATCCCTTGGAGAAAAATCCACGCGTTGTCGGGCGAAATGCAGGCGCCCAGGTTGCGCAACGGGACCGTCCGCATGCGCAGGATGTAAGCGATGGGCGCCAGTGCTTCGGGAAGATCGTGTCCCCAGCGCAAGCCATGATAAGAAGAATCTGGTTCGTCATAGAGTGGGTGCTTGCCGCCGGCCCAGTTGAAGGTGCCCGCGTCCACCACCACTCCGCCGATGCCGGTCCCGTGTCCACCGAACCATTTTGTCAAGGAGTGCACAATAATGTCGGCCCCGTGCGCAATCGGGTTTGTCAGGTAAGGCGTCGAAAAAGTTGCGTCGACGATGAGCGGAATTCCGTTGTCATGCGCGATCTCGGCGATGGCTTCGAGATCGGCAATGTCCAGGGCAGGGTTCCCCACGGTCTCGCAGAAGAGAGCCTTGGTCTTGTCGTCGATAGACTCGGCAAAATTCTGCGGCTTGTTGGGATCGACGAATTTCACGTCGATCCCGAGCTTGGGAAGGATGTCGTTAAACTGTGTGAACGATCCGCCGTAGAGATTGTTGGCGGAAACAATATTATCACCGGCTTCAGCCAAATTGATGATCGCATTGAAAATGCCGCTGGTCCCGGAGGAATGCGCCAAGGCTGCGGCGCCTCCTTCGAGGGCCGCGACACGCTGCTCCAGCACGTCGTGCGTCGGATTCATGATCCGCGAGTAGATATTGCCCAGTTCTTTGAGCGCAAAAAGATTGGCGGCGTGCTCGGTGCTGTCGAACACGTAGGCCGTGGTTCGATAAAGAGGAACGGCGCGCGCATGAGTGACGGGATCGGGATGCTGACCAGCATGCAGGCATTGAGTTTCGAGTTTCATAGGAATTTGGCGGTGATTGGGTTTGGTAGCTAATATATAGAAAAAGCCGCCCCCCCTGTTTAAAGGGACCGCTTTCTCTGTCAATGGGATTTCCTTTGCGCCCTTTTGCCTGGACGCCCAGAGGCCCGCTCCCCACCCCCGCTCCCCACCCCCCTCCGCTCCCCGCGGGGTGCGTAACAAACCTTGGGACATATGTCCCAAGGTTTGTTACGCGCCCCATCGGTCCGGATTTCATCCAGGGATACGGCTGTGCTCCTGAGGCGGTCTGCTGTCCCGCCCGCCCCCTACTCCGGCCTTCGCTGGGCGCGTAACATTTTTTGGGACATATGTCCCAAGGTTTGTTACGCATCCCCATCGGTCCGGATTTCATTCAAGGGATCCGGCTGTGCTCAGAAGGCGTATTGAAGTCCCGCGGTGAGGAACCACTCGTTCCCCAACTGCGGACCGTCGAGATCCTGCCACAAGGGCAGTCCCGCTTCAAACGCAAGCCGGCCGCCTTTTAAAAAACCCTTCCGCAGATAATAATTAAAACCTCCGGCCCAATCTAGCCGTGTCCCGCCGCGCAAGTTGGGATCGGCGGTGGGCACCGCCGCGGCAGGCGTCGCCAACCCGCGGTCGCGGCCGTCAATATTTCCCCAAGAGTGAATGGCGAATCGAGACGAGAGGCTGAGGGAGTCATTCAGCATATAAGCGCCCCAGACGCTCCCCGTGATCCGGTCGCCGAGCGTGTACCCTTCGTCGTTGGTGCCGGTGCGGACCAGTCCCAGGGCCTGCGCCCCCCAGGAAATTCTACCGGCGGATTGACCGAGATACGTCGCGCCCAGGACCAGGTCCCAGGTCCCGCTGCCGGTCTGCATGGGATACGGCAGCCGGGTCCGGCCCAACCCGGGCACGAAATCGCTTTCCGTCGTGGATCCCGTCGGGAAACTGACCCCCAGGTTCAGGTGCACTCGCTGGCGATTGTCGTCATAGACCTTCCAGAGAGTGACGAGTCTGAGATCACCCCAGTCCTCCGAACCGGTCGTGAACCGCACGCCGTCGCGGCGCAGATGATCCATCTCTTTGACGACATAAGGCGCCATGAGCATAAGGGTGACGAAATCCGTGGGCGCGAACATGACCCCGGTCATGTGCATCTCGGTGCTCATCTTTGTCGGCGTGACCAGGAAACCACCCCCGCTCGGAGAGATCACGGTCTGATCGCTGATGCGATCGCTGCCGACGTAATTATCTTCCATGTTCATGTATCCGTAACGATAGGACAGCATCCACTCTCCCGCTTCGTGGGTGTGGTCGCCCATGATTCCGATGGGGGCATGGCTGTCGGGACGATGCGCGTCCCAGAGGTTTGAGGGCGCGCCCATGGCTGCGGCCGGTGGGTGCTTGCCGGATGAGGAATTGTATCCGGTCCCCGCGAACACGCCGGGAGCCGATGCTAAGGACAAGTAAGAAAAGAGAATCGCCGCGACACCCGCGACGCTGGGTTTTTTTGTACTGTGAAGTTTCATAAGATTCTAAAATTGATGTTTTGAATAAGTCGAGAGCGGGACGGGGATCGTCCCGGTAAATCAATTGCCGCGGAAGGACAAGACAGTAGTGTCCTCTGGGGGATAGGTCCGGTGCAGAGGCCGGAGGAAACGGCCGCACTCAAGCGACCACACGCGGCGGCTGCTTTAGAACCAAGCCGGGCCGCACCAGGGCGCAGTCGGCGCAATCGACCAATGTGAGAAGCGGCGGCGGTGGATTCAGGACAATGACCGGCACCGGTTCGCAATTGAGCACGAGGAGCGTGGATCCTCCGGCGCCCAGAGACGCGTCGTCCTGGCTCTCCTGGCTGGCCCGGTCCACCACACTGCAAAGTTCGCACGGCGCCGTTGCCGAAAGAGTGTCGACGACGAGCCTTGCCAGCGATTCATATCCCGGCGCCCGATCTTTGACCATTTGCACCCAGGCGACACTCTGCACTGCCCCCCAATGCCCGTTGAGCAGGCTGAAGAGCCCCAGAAAAACCAGATTGATGCCGAGTCGTTGCATGGGAAACGCAGCAGCTTAGGATCAAAGCCCCTTTGCAGTCAACAGGAACGTGCCCATGGATTCCCCGTAAACAAAGGGCAATCGCTTCAAATCAATCACCGACCGGCGCCGAGGAAGCCGGTGGTAGTTGATAGACGAAGTTCCTGTTAGTCGCTAATGGAGCGGCACGTCCTGAGCATGTCGAAGGGAGGAGTTGAAAAGGGAATTCCCGGAAGTGCACAGAGCTAAGAGATCTGCATTGTCTCCTGCAGGAAATACCACTGATTCTTTCGGATGGCGATTAATAGTATATACTGTGCTATATACTATATACTATCACGTGCGCGATTACCGTCCAGCGCGGCTCTCCTTGATCGCACGACGAAAAGGCAAATTCCTGGCAATTAGCTTTTTCCTTTCCGGAGAGGAGCCAGGAACGAATCCAGATCTTCCTCCGTCAATTCCAGGGACCGGGGCGCGTTGCCGAGAATGCCTTCGTAAAGCGCGCTCTTCTTGCGCTGCAGCATCACGATCTTTTCCTCGACCGATCCCCGGCAAATGAGCTTGTAAACGAAGACCGGGTTCTTCTGCCCGATGCGGTGCGCCCGGTCCGTGGCCTGCCTTTCCACCGCCGGATTCCACCACGGATCGAAATGAATTACCGTATCCGCGGTAGTGAGATTGAGTCCGGTGCCCCCCGCCTTGAGACTGATCAAGAAAACCGGAACTTTCCCCGATTGGAAAGACTCGCAAGCAGCGCGGCGGTCCCGCGTTTGACCGGTCAGGGTAACATGCTGGATTCCCGCGCGATCCAGGGCGTCACTGATGAGCGCCAGCATTTCTGCAAATTGGGAAAAGATCAGAACCCGGCGGCCGCGCGGCACCATCTCCTCCACCATCTCCATAAGCCGATCCAGCTTGGCCGAGGCGGCGGCCGCCTCGCGCGCCGATTCCAACTTGAGTAATGCGGGATGACAACAGATTTGGCGAAGCTTGAGCAGCGCATCGAGAACAAAAATCTTCGAGGCTTTTAAACCGCGGCGGGCAATTTCCTCACGGACACGCACGTCCAGACTGGCGCGCACAGCTTCGTAAAGTTCCGTCTGTGCCGGGTGTAATTCCACTTCCTGAATAATTTCGGTCCTCGCGGGCAAGTCCGTCGCCACTTCCTCCTTGGTGCGCCGGAGGAGAAACGGTCCTACCCGCTCCGCCAATTCGTTTCCCAACTCCTCGTCACCCTCTTTTTCAATGGGTGTGCGATAGCGGCGCTGAAAATCTGCTCGCGATCCCAGAAGTCCAGGCATGAGAAACTGAAAAAGCGACCACAGCTCTCCGAGATGATTCTCAATCGGTGTTCCTGTAAGACAGAGACGATGACGGGATTTCAGGGCGCAGGCGGCGCGGTGCATGGAAGAACGAGGGTTCTTAATGAGATGCGCTTCGTCCAGAATCACGTAATAAAATCGCCGCGCACAGAGCACCTCCTGATCTCTGTCGAGGAGCGGATACGAGGTAATCACCAAGTCCGCATGCTGAAGCATGGGGAAAAATCTTTTCCGACGAGGACCCGAAAGCACGAGCACGCGCAAGCCGGGTGCAAACTTTTTGGCTTCGGAAGCCCAATTGTGCAGCACGCTTTTCGGAGCGACGATCAGAGTGGATCCTTCCGTCCGCCCAGATTCTTTTTCGCAAAGTAAATGGTAAAGGGTCTGCACCGTCTTCCCCAATCCCATGTCGTCGGCGAGCACGCCCCCCAACCGTTGCCGGCGCAGGAATTGAAGCCAGCGAAATCCCTCCTCCTGGTAAGGACGCAAAGTGCCCTGAAACGGCACCGGAGTAGCATGCCCTTCCTCGGGAAGCCTCTCGCGCGCGGCTTCGGGTCTTCGCCCCGCCAACTCCGACAACTGCCAGGCCTGTCCCGAGGGAAGACTCAGTATGCCGGCAGAATTCAAGGGCTCCGGATCGTGAAGCTCGGCGAGCACCACGAGAATCCGGTGGAGCCGTGCGGCGGGACAGCCGACCACCTGTGTCGAGTCCCCCAGAGACAGAGGAATCTTTTGGTCGCCGGGCAATTCGGCCAACTGCTCCGGATGAAACTCTGGTCCCCGGGATTGCAAGTAAGAGAGGATTCCAGGGAGAAGGTTGACGCGGCGCCCGTCGATTTCGAATCCGTATTCGAATTGAAACCAATCGATTTCGTCCTCTTCAGGAGCGATTTCAGCGAACCAGCGGTCCGGATTAATTACCCGCAATTTGAACTCCGGAGCCGTCTGAGTTTCGCAGCCCAGCTCTCGAAAGGCATCGATTTCGTTAACCAGGAATTTTCCCCAATTTTCTTCCTGGTCAGAGAATTTTGAATCCGGAAAACCGAATGCACCGCGGAATTCAGGTGCGATTGCGTCCAAGGGAAAACATTCATCGAGGCGCCTCAGCCCTAGCGCGCGAAGTTTGCCCGTAACGTCAGCTCTTTCACCGCTAACCCGAATGAACCGGAGAGCATCCAACACCTCGCCATCAGAGGATCCACCGTCGGGCGGACGGAAGAAGCGCACATCGCGGCGAGAGAAGAGGAGCCGGGGCGCCGGCACTTCTCCCGGGTCGACTGATTCGGCGGCGCACATCAGCAGAGCGAGCACATGGGTGCCGTTCCCCATGTCCTCGCCTGAGGAATGGCCGTCCACTGCGAGTCGGCCATGGCGCCGATGGACCACCACGCTGACCTCCGACGGCGGCCCCCCCTCCTTCGCCCGCACCGTTCCGAAAAGTCCGGCGAAATCTGCGCCAATGTTAGCGGTAACCACTCGCACCTGCCCTTCGTCGCACACACGCCGGGCAGCGGAAAGCGTCCCTCGCGGAAACATCTCCCCCTCCAGGGATGCGTCATGCAGGGGGAGATGATCGAGGATGGTGGGAGAAAAAACGGATTCGGCGCGCGATGAGATGCTCAACTCAGAGGGCGTTATAGATAGACCGGTGAATCCTTAAGTATTGTTGACTATTTGTCGATACAAAACGAACCCCCGCCACCTTTCGCCGGAACTGTCGCTTCATCTCTCACAATCGATTCCTCGCTCCAGTCACGCACCCTCATTGACGCCGCGGTTCTTCTTCTCTCACAATGCCACTCCTTTTCCGGCACCAAATATCTTTCCGCACCATGATCAAACGCGCAGCGATTTCTCCCGGTGGCCCCGAGCTCTCCGAACTGGTTTACGGCACCTGGCGCATACTCGATGACGTCGCGCCGCCGTCGGTCGACGAACTCACCGCCCGTTTCGAAACCTGCATGGAACTCGGGCTCACCACGCTGGACACCGCGGAAATCTACGGAGAATACCAGGTCGAAGCAACGCTTGGAGCTGCCTTCAAAGCGCGCCCGGAATTGCGAGACCGCTTCGAAATTATCACCAAGTGCGGCATCGACGTTCCCTCGGCAGAAAAGAAACAGGCGCGCGTCTGCCATTACAATGCCACCGCCGATAACCTGGTGCGCTGCGCCGAAAAGTCACTAAAGCTTCTTCACACGGACCGTCTCGATATCCTTCTCGTCCACCGTCCAGACTGGCTGACCTCCGCCGATGAAACCGCCGAAGGACTCAATCGCCTGCTCAAGGAAGGAAAAATCCTGCACGCCGGCGTCTCCAATTACACTCCCCCGCAGTTCGCCCTGCTCAACGACCGCATAGAAAAGCCCCTGGTGACCAATCAGGTCGAGATCAGTCTCCTCGAAATGACGGCGCTGTATGATGGCACGCTCAGCCAATGCGAACAACTGCGCACGCGGCCCATGGCCTGGTCTCCCCTCGGTGGCGGCCGCCTCTTCGATCCGGATAACCCGGCGTCCGCGCGCATCCGCGAGTGCATGGAAAAAATGCGATCCCGTTACGACGACGCCGAGGACGATGCCCTCGCTTTCGCCTGGGTCATGGCGCATCCATCCAAACCCCTCGCCGTCATCGGCACCAACAGGGTGGAGCGGATCCGGTCCACGGCCCGGGCCGCGGAAATCATCCTCGATCGCCAGGACTGGTATGCGCTCTGGGAAGCCGCCAAGGGCGAATCGGTGCCCTGAGAAATTTTACCCTTCTCGACATCACCACAGCGTTGCCCACCGCATCGAAATTGCTCCTTCTCGCGCTCCCGGCCGCGCTCATCCTGGCGCCCGCCCGCCCCGGGGCCCATGCCGCCGATCCCTTCACGCACCTCGACGGAACCGCCTCCGACCCTGCACTCGAGCGACGCACGTTCCGGACGACACAAGAGTGGAACCGCGAGTATCGAAAACACGTCGATGGCGAACCGCGTTTCATCGCCGACTGGGAAAAACATATCGTCCTGCCCCGTCCCCCGGCCAACAGCTCTGCACGTACCCGGGCGGAACTCGATAACCTGAAAACGCTTCAGGACAAACGCACTCCTGGGATGGTTGAAGAGATTAAAGGCGAAATCAAAATCGAGGGCTTTCGCCTGGGGCCGCATTCTTATCCGGCGATTTCGAACCCGAAAGAAAATCCCCATACCCACCGGCTTATCGATGCCGCCAATCACGATCTCCAGATCATCACCTTTTCGATGAAAGCACGATTCGACCGCGTCCGCCCCAGGTTCCTGGATACAGATTTGATGCCGTGTATCGCGATCCCAAAGCATCCGGCGTATCCGAGTGGGCACGCCACCCAGGCGCACGTCCTCGCGTACATTTTCCAGGAACTGGATCCGGATGGGGCCGCGGCTTACCGCTACGACGCCCTGCGCATCGCCCGGAATCGCGAAATCGCGGGCGTCCATTACCCCAGCGACAGCTGGGCCGGCATCCTCCTCGCGCGCCAGATCGCGGACCGTCTATTCGCAAATCCTGAATTTCAGGTTCTCTTGGAGAAGGCCCGCGCCGAATGGATGTCGGGCCCGCGTGCGAGGTGAGCGCTTCCCGTTTAACGCGTGGGGCAGCAGGATCGGATGGAACCCTTAAAATCGGCCAGAAAAGGGTGGTCATGGCGTTCAGGGAAGCCCTAGACTGGAAATCCCCTTACCCATGAGATTCAGATTCCCCCTGGCAGCCCTGGCTCTCGCCATCGCATCTGCAGGCCTGAGCCCGTCCGCGTCGGCTTCTGTCGCGACGGTGATCGCGTTTGATAACTTCGACACCAACCAGAATCGGGTGTCTTTCAATGCAACCCCGGACAAGTCCGGGACCAACGGCCTGTTCCTCGGCATCGACGCGGATCCCGGGGATTTTGATGCCTTCGGAGTGACCAACCGCGCCATTCTCCTCGGCGCGGGCAACGACACCCTCGTCGACACCTCCCTGTCTGGGTCGGACGGCGCCGGCATCCTGCAATCGATGAAAACGGACAACGTGTTCGCGCTGCAGGACGTAAAGAACGACGATAATCCTTTTGCTCCCTTCGGGACCGCCCAATGGGTGTTCGACGTCAGCGGATACACGAACCTGAGCGTCTCCATCGACTTTGCCGCCATTGGCGATTTTGATGACGAGGACGGCACGGCTGACGACGATATCCTCGGATTCACCGCGCAAGTCGGCAGCGCGGCGGGCGCCGGGGCGGTGCAGGATATCTTCACGTTTACAGTGATCGAAGGCGTCTCGCAGATTTACACGCTGGAGTCCACCGCACCCGTGGCATTCGAAGATCCCCTCTCCGTCAACGGCACCCTCCTGAACAATAACCTGCAAAAATTTACGGCGCCAGTTTCCGGAAGCGACGCCGTCCTGACCCTCACTTTCAATGTCCAGCAGGACAGTTCTTCAGAAGCAGTCGTCATCGACAACATCCTCATCGAGGGCGATCTCATCCCGGAACCTTCCGCGGCTGCGCTGCTCCTCCTTGCCGGAGCGATGTCCTTCCGCCGTCGCCGGGGTGCCTGAACCCTCTCCGACGCCCGGCATCAAAACCTCCTTCGCTCCCAGGGCTTTCCTGAGCTATGCTGCCTGCGTCATGCCGATCCCCGCGCGCGTCCAGGTCCTGAGCCTCTTGCTGGCACTGGCCGGCATCGTTCCCGCCTTAGCCGAAAGTGACTCCCGGCCTTGGGCCGATCTCGAGGCGCCGCAACACGATTACTGGAACCGGACTCTGCGCGACCCGTTTTCGCAAAAGATCCTCGACGACCTTCAGTCCGGCCGGCTCCCCTTGGATCGCTCGAGCGAAAAAGCTTATCTCATCGGCCTGCTCGAGGCCCTGGAGATCCCCGCCTCCTCCCAGATGCTGGTCTTCTCCACCACCAGCCTCCAGCTGCGCTTTATCTCCCCTCGCAATCCTCGCGCCATCTACTTCAACGAAGATCTTTACCTCGGGTACGTGCCCGGCGGGCGCATTGAAATCGTCTCGCTCGATCCTGTCGCGGGGGCCGTTTTTTACATCTTCGATATCCCGCGCGATCAGCGTCCCGCGGTGGTGGAGCGCTCCGACCGTTGTATGAACTGCCACGCCGCGTCCGAGACCGGCCACGTCCCGGGGCTTGTGATTAAGTCCGTGGTCCCCGGTCCCCGGGGAGGCAGCCTCGAATCCTTCCGCCGCGAGGAAACCGGTCACGCCATTCCCTTCGACCAGCGCTTCGGAGGATGGCATGTAACCGGCACCCACGGCATCCGTAAGCATTGGGGAAATCTGATCGGGCAACTCTCTCCGGATGGTCTTATCACCCAGGACATCCCCCCGGGCGAACGCTTCGATTTTTCCCGTTATCCCGTCCCCACCAGCGACATCCTGGCCCACTTGCTACACGAGCATCAGGCGGGTTTCGTCAACCGGGTGGTGGAAGCATCCTATCGCGCCCGCACTTACCATCGGGAAGACGGCGCCACCCTTACTCCGGACCACGAGCGCGAGCTGGACCGCCAGGCCGAGATTCTCGCGCGTTACCTGCTCTTTGCTGACGAAGCGCCGCTCCCCAAAGGTGGAATCGAGGGGGATCCCGAATACATGAAGGCGTTTCTGAAGACGCGGAAAAAGGCGAGCAACGGACTCGCTTTAAAGGATTTCGATCTGCGCACCCATCTATTCCGGCACCGCTGCAGTTACATGATTTACAGCGCCGTCTTCGAGGGGCTGCCGAGCAAGTTTAAATCGCGGGTCTATCGTAAGCTTGGTAACGCCTTGCGCGAAGATTCCCCAGCCAAAGAATTCGCTTACTTGCCCATCAGTGAAAAGCGCGCCATCCGCACCATCCTCCGCGAGACGCTGCCGGACCTGCGCACGTCGCGCTGAGATTGCCCGCGAAATCTTAAAAAAAACGGGCGCCCCGGCTTTCCCGAGGCGCCCGCTTTGGTAAGGGAAAAATGCAGAAGGGGATCAGTTGACCTTTTCCACTTGCGCACCGGCCTGTTTCCATCCGGAAATACCGGCCGAAAGATGCTTGACGTTGGTGTATCCAAGATCTTCCGCGACCTTGGCACCGGCTTTGTAAGCCTGGCAGGACGGACCACCGCAGTAAGCGACGATCAGGGCGCCCTTGTTCTTCGGCAGCATGCCGGCGATCTTGGCTTTGTTGGCCCTGAAATCGATGGCGCCGGGAATATGTCCCTTCTCGTAGGACTTCGAACCGTTGACGTCGAGGATCGTAACTTCCTTGGCTTCAATCTTTTCCTGAAGTTCGGACACGCTGACATCCGGGTATTCCCCCGCGAAAGCCGCGGTGGCGGAGATCATCGCGCCGGCGACGATAGCAATGAGTTTTTTCATAATATTTTCTGCTTGATGTAGGGTTGGTTTAATCAATGGATTCCACGCTTGCCCCCCTGGGGAGCAGGCTGGAAGATTAAACAGGAACCAGAATGTCCGGTTGCACAATCTTTTTCTGACCCCTGGCCCCCTGGGAACCGGCTTTTCCCCATAATCCCCCGCCTCGCTGCCCCCATTTTGATGAAACGACGCCACTTCCTCACCGGCACCGCAGCGGCCGGAGTGACGGCCGCCACAACCGGCCTCTCCCAGGGCCTCGAAACCGGGGATCGATCCGGAATCCGGGGAAAATTCCCCGCCCTCGCCGAAGCGGCCCTCGAAAGAGCCAAGGCCTTGGGCGCGACTTTCGCCGATTTCCGGATCACCGCGGTTGAAAGCGAAAATATTTCCACCCGCGAAGATATGATTCAGGGGATTAACACCGGGAGAACCCTCGGCGCCTCTGTCCGCGTCCTCGCGGGCGGTTCCTGGGGATTCGCCGCGACCCCGCAGATTTCCGACGCATCCGTCCGCCAGCTCGCCGACCGCGCGGTGGTCCTCGCCCGATCGCTCTCCGGCTGGCGCCGGGAACCGGTGGAGATCGAAGAACTCCCCGCCCACGTCGACCGCTGGGAAATGCCGGTTAAGATCGATCCCTTCGAAATTCCCCTCGAGGAAAAAACAGCGCAACTCCTCGCCATCAACGCAATCGCGCTGAAGAAAGGCGCCGATTACTGCAACTCATCTCTCTCACAAGTTCGCGAGACCAAATGGCTCGCCAACTCCTTCGGCAGCCAAATCGAGCAGTCGCGCGTCCGCATCTTCCCTCGCCTCAGCGTCACCACCCTCGATCGTAAAAAGGGGCTCTTCGCATCTCGCGACAGCTTGGCGCCGCCCCGCGGCGCCGGGTTTGAATACTTTCGTGATTACGATTTCGAAACTGAAGCGGCCCTCGCCGTGGAGCAGGCGAGAGAAAAAATGGCCGCACCCTCGGTGACTCCCGGCAAGATGGATCTCGTGATTCACCCCAGCAACCTCTGGCTTACCATCCACGAAACCGTGGGCCATCCCACGGAGCTGGACCGGGCGCTGGGATTCGAAGCTAATTACGCCGGCACCTCCTTCTGTACGCCGGACAAACTCGGGGTGCTCCAATACGGCAGCGACCTCGTGACCATGCGCGGCGATCGCACTCAGGAGGACGGTCTGGCCACGGTGGCTTACGACGATGACGGGGTCAAAAGTGCGGGGAAAGAGTTCGATATCATCGAGCATGGCATTTTCAGGAATTATCAAATGGCACTGGGACAGGCGCACAAGATCGGCCGCGAGCGTTCGAACGGCTGCGCGTTCTCCGCCGGATTCGACGCCATCCCACTCCAGCGCATGCCCAATATATCGCTGCAGCCCGGTCCCGACCCCTCCCTGACCACAAAAGATCTCATCGCGGGCGTCGAGGACGGAATTTATATCGTGGGCAACGGCAGTTGGAGCATCGATCAGCAGCGCTATAACTTTCAGTTCACCGGCCAGGTCTTCCATCGCATCCGCAAGGGCAAACTGGACGGCATGTTCAAGAATGTCGCTTACCAGGGAAACTCCGTGGAATTCTGGAACGCCTGCGACGCCCTGGGAGGCGCTCCCTCTTACGAACTCCATGGCGCCATGAACTGCGGAAAAGGCCGGCCTTCGCAGTTGGCGCCCGTATCGCACGGAGCCGTCCCGGCACGGTTTCGCCGGATCAACATCCTCAACACCGAAGAGGAGTCCGGCCGTAAAACCGCCGCGCACCCACCCTGCGGCAACAGCTCACCGGTGGCATAAAGAATGGATCTCCTCGACCAGGACCAGTCGCGCGCCCTCACGGAACGCGTCCTCGCCATGAGCCGGGCGGACTCAACCTCGGTTTGGGTGCGGGAATCTTCCAAGCTGAACCTGCGCTTTGCTAACAATGATATCACCACCAACGGCACCATCGATTCCATCGCAGTTTCGGCGACCGCGAGCTTCGGCAAACGCTCTGCCTCGATCGCCGTGAACCAGTTGGACGACGAAACGCTTCGGAAAGCGATCCGCAAAGTCGAGACCATGGCCAAACTGGCGCCGGAAAATCCGGAACACATGCCTCCCCTGGGTCCCGCTGAATTCGACGAACCTCTGACTTACGCCGCATCGACCGCGGCTGCGGGCGCCGCAGAGCTGACCCGATGGATCCGGCCCGCCGTCGAAGCATCCCGGGAAGCGGGAGTCCTCAGCGCCGGATTTCTCCAACGAGACGTGCATCATTCGACCTTCGCCACCAGCAAAGGGCTTTTCGCCCACCAACGTGCCACCGGGTGCGGGTTTTCAATGACCGCCCGCACGCCCGAGGGCGGGGGTTCGGGCTGGGCCAGCACCCAGGTGACCGACTCCGCAGGCCTGGACCTGGTCCCCGTCGCCGCCCGCGCCATCGATAAAGCGCGCTCCTCCCGCAACCCGAAACCGTTGGCCCCGGGCCGGACCACCGTGGTCCTGGAACCGCCCGGAGTCCGCAACCTCGTTTCGTTGCTGGCATGGAATCTCGACCGGCGCTCTTTGGACGAAGAACGGAGCTTTCTCAACAGGCTCTCAAAAAACACCGATACCCCCGTCGGTGAAACGCTCTTCGGAAAGAAGGCCACGCTCATCTCTGATCCGCTCTTCGCCCCCGCGCCCTGCAGCACTCACGCCTACGGATTACCGAGGACACGCACGCCCTGGATCGAAAATGGCATCTTGAAAAACCTCCACGTGGGACGCTTCTGGGCGCAGAAGCAGGACATCAATCCCCTCCCTCGCCCGGGAAATCTTATCCTCCCGGGTGATGGCCATTCCGTCGAAGATCTTATCGGCCAGGTCGATGAAGGCGTGCTCATCACGCGGCTCTGGTACATTCGGATGGTCCAGCCCCAGACGCTTCTTTACACCGGCCTCACCCGGGATGGCACCTTCCGAATCGAAAAAGGCCGCATCACCGGCCCGGTCAACAATTTCCGGTTCAACGAAACTCCCGTCAATCTCCTTAAGCAGATCGCCGCCTCCGGCGTCCCGGAAAGGGTCCTCGGCAGCGAGGGCTCCATGCCCATGCACGTCCCGCCCCTGCTGGTGGAAAACTTCAACCTCTCCTCCCCCTCCGACGCGAGCTGATCCCTCCGGGATGGTATCTGTGATTAGGTATCAGATATCAGGACCCAAAGCGCACCATCCGACACCTCGAGGCTACCCATTCACGCTTTAACAGGACACCAGGTCCAGGTCGCGCAGGAAGAGCCTGCCGTTGGGGACCACCGAGCGCCTTCTGTCATCCCGAACGGAGTCGAGGGATCCCTCACTCGCAAGCAAAACGTTCTCCCCAAAGAGATCGGGCGATCGTTTGCGATGCCTTCGAACGGTTTCGGGAACTCGAACCCCCGGGATGCGCAGGGAGATCCCTCGACTCCGCTCGGGATGACAGACCTTATACGAGTGCGCCACCCCATTCCAAAGGCTCCGCCCTCTCAACGCGACACCCGATACCCGATTATCCTGCCTTCGGCAGGCTCCGCGATATGCCTGCGGATTCAATGATGCGCTCCGCGCAGAGCAGTCCCGATACCCGATATCCGGCCATTAACCTGCGGTCAGTGCGGCCCGCTCATTCTTAGCGGAACCGGTCTTCTCCAGGTAATAATCGTACCCGCCCGGATACGAAAACACCTTCCCTTGATTCACGTGAAGGACGCGGTCTGCAAGCTTGCGGATGAAATGCACGTCGTGAGAAATAAAGACCAGCGTCCCCGCGTAATTTTCCAAGGCCAGGATCAGTGATTCCACACTCAATAAATCGAGGTGCGTCGTCGGCTCGTCCATCAACAGCAGGTTGGGCGGGTCCACCAGGAATTTCACCAGGTTGAGCCGGCTCTTTTCGCCGCCGCTCAAGACCTCCGTCTTCTTGAAAACGTCTTCCTTGCGGAAAAGGAATGACCCGAGAATACCCCGGGCCATCTCTTCCCGCAGATCGTCGTGCCCGCTGGCCATGACCTCTTCAAGCACGGTCTTTTCTGGATCGAGCATCTCTCCGCGATGCTGCGCGAAATAACCAATCTTGGAATTGTGCCCCACGCGCCGTTCGCCGCTCTGACACTGGATAAGTCCGGCCATGATTTTCAGAAGCGTCGATTTTCCGGCGCCGTTGGGTCCCACGAGGACGACGCGTTCCTGGCGCTCGATCGAGAGATCGAGCCCATTGTAAACGACGTGGTCGCCGTAAGCCATTTGGATGTCCTCGAGGGCGACCGCGACCTGTCCGCCACGCGGCGGTTCCGGAATCTGAAACCGGAAGGGGCGCTTGGCCCGCACCGGCTTGGGCACCATCTCCATGCGCTCGAGCTCCTTGAGCCTGCTCTGCACTTGTGATGCCTTGGAAGAGACCGACCGGAATTTATTGGCGAAATCCTGGATCTTTTTGACCTCTTTTTGCTGGTTCTTATAAGCCGCGGATTGGCGCTGGAAGTTCTCTTCCCGCTGCCGCTCGAAGCTCGAGTAATTCCCCTTATATGCCACCAGGCCCTGCTCGAAAATGTCGTAGACACTTTCCACGACCTCATCCATGAATTCCCGATCGTGAGAAATCATCAAAAGTGCCCCGGAATAATTCTTTAAATAATCCTGGAGCCAAAGAAGCGAAACGAGATCGAGATGGTTGGTGGGCTCGTCCAGCATCAGGAGATCGGGCTCCATCGCCAGCAAGCGTGCCAAGTGCGCGCGCATCACCCATCCGCCACTGAGTTCTTTGGCAGGCCGCTCGAATTCCTCTTCGCTGAACCCCAGCCCGCGCAGCATCTTTTTTACCTTGGCCTCGAGCTGCGGATTGTTGAGGACGTCATATTTCCCCTGCAGTTCGAAATACTCCGGCACGTCCACGTTGCCCTCCTCTTCCAGCTTCTTGAGACCTTCCTCGATGGCTTCGATCTGTCCCGCGCGACCGGTGGAAATTTCCATGACGGTTTCGTCGCCCACCGCCTCGCTTTCCTGGGGGAGGAAACCGACCATCGTCCACTCGTCCCGTTTCACTTCACCCTCGTCCGGGTCTTCTTCCTTGAGGACGATCGAGAACAAAGTCGATTTGCCCGAACCGTTGGGCCCGACCAGCGCCACGCGCTCGCCGTAATTGATCTGCATGTCGGCTTCTTCGAAGAGGGTGCGGCCGGCAAAGGTCTTTTTCAGCTTGCGAATGGTCAGCATGAGGCAAAGAAGAACACGAATTCCGCCCGATTGATGGAGCGACGCTAGTATCCCATAGCCGGGAAACGGATAATTCGCCAGTGATTCCTCCGCCCTTCGGGCAAAAATGCCTGCCACTGGCCTGAGCCTGCCTGCCCCGGGTTCAGCAGACCTCGAGTATTTCCGCCTCGGGTTCCTTCACATTGTCCCCCGGCTTCCGACCCATCAACTGCCCGCCGAGCGGCGCCTCGGGGGTAATCACAGTGATGGTCTCACCCTCGACCGAAACCTCGATCCCTCCCGACGCTGGACCCACGAAGAACCACTGCGCTTCCCCAAGGAGAGACAGCTTCACCAGGGTCCCCAATCCAATCTCGGCGGAAGGTTCCGCGGTCAGTGCTTCGAACGCCCCCACGGCTTCGGCTACTGTCAACGCCTGCCGGGCCTGACCGTCCGCCAGGTAATTGGCTTCAGTCGCGCGGGTATCGTATTTACTCTCGGACCGGTGCTCGCCGTCCGAAGCCGTCCCGCGCGCTTCGCCGGCGGCATTCGAGAGCATTTCGAATTCCTTTCTCAAAGCCAGGATGATTGCTTCAATGACAGCCGCTTTGTCCATTTTTCTCTCGCCGCGACGTTGGTTTTTAGCAGTCAGGACAAGAATCGTCAATCGCGTGTGCGTGCGCTGCGCCCAGCCGCAATCCACAGATTCCTGTCTTCAAGTGGTGCGAGATCTTGAAATCTTTTCTACTGTTACTGCAAAATGAGCGATTCCTCCCCTTCCCATCCTTCTGCTGCCTGGCATGGAGTTTTTCCGGCGGCCATCACCCACTTCCGCGACGATCAGTCCTTGGACCTCGAGGCCACCGCGGCCCACGTCGATACCATGATCGCCGCGGGTATCCACGGCATCATCATGCTCGGCACGGTGGGCGAAAACTGCTCCCTCGAATACCACGAAAAACTGGACGTCTTACGTGCGACCGTGGAGAGAGTCGCCGGGCGCATCCCCGTGCTCACCGGCGTCGCCGAATACACCACCGCACTCGCTTGCCGATTCGCTGCCGACGCGGAAAAAATCGGCGTCGACGGCCTCATGGTCCTTCCGGCAATGGTCTACAAGTCCGATCCCCGTGAAACCGTCACCCACTTCCGGGCCGTCGCCAATGCGACCGGCCTGCCCATCATGTGTTATAATAACCCGGTCTCATACGGCGTCGATATCACCCCCGGCATGTTTGCCGAACTCAGCGATGAACCGAATCTCGTCGCGATCAAGGAATCCTCCGAAGACGTCCGGCGCATCACCGACCTGAAGAACGAAGTCGGAGATCGCTACCTTCTCTTCTGCGGCGTCGATGATCTCGTCCTCGAAAGCATCGTGCTCGGCGCACAGGGATGGGTCTCCGGCCTCGTCAACGCCTTCCCCGCCGAAAACCGGCTCCTCTGGGATCTCGCCGCCGAAGACCGCTATGAGGAAGCGCGCGAAGTCTATCGCTGGTACACGCCTCTGCTCCACCTCGACACCCACGTGAAGCTGGTCCAATACATCAAGCTCGCCGTCGCGGAATGCGGATACGGCTCCGAACTCACCCGCGCCCCCCGCCTCGCGCTCGCCGGTGAAGAACGCGAAAAGGTCCTCGCCATCATCCGCAAAGGCATCGCCACCAGACCGCAGATCCCCGCCCTCTTAAGCTGAGACTGCTCCCGAGCCATGAGAAACTCCCCTATCGCTCTCGCTCTCTTACTTTTTACCTTCGCACTTTCCCACCTTCCTACTTTGGAGGCTGCGCCTCCAAATGTCCTCTTCATTTCCCTCGACGATCTCAACGACTGGGTCGGCTGCCTGGGCGGCCATCCTCAGTCGAAAACGCCGAACATGGACCGCCTTGCCGCGAGCGGCGTCCTCTTCACCAATGCCCACTGCGCCGCCTCGGCCTGCAACCCGTCCCGCACCGCCATCATGACCGGGCTCTCCCCGCATACTTCCGGCCTCTACCAGAACGGCCAGAAAATGCGCGAAGTCCTCCCAGACGCCGAACTCCTCCCCAAGTACTTCTCGCGCCACGGATACTGGTCGGCCGGCTCCGGAAAACTCCTGCACTACTTCATCGATGCCCGGTCCTGGGACGAATACTACCCCGCCAAGGAAACGGAAAATCCCTTCCCCCCGCACATCAAATGGGGGAAACGCCCCAAGTCCCTCCCTCGCGGCGGTCCCTGGCAATACAGCGAAACCGACTGGCACGCTTTCGATGTCTCCGATGAAGAATTCGGCGGCGACGTCAAGGTCGCCGAATACGTCGCAAACATTCTCTCACGAAAACATCCCCCGCGAAAGTCTAGGCCCGGCGCCGAAGACGCATCCGCCCGTCCGGCTACGGACCCGTTTTTTCTCGCCTGCGGCATCTACCGCCCGCACGAACCCTGGTTCAATCCGAAAAAATACTTCGACCTCTTCCCCCTCGACGACATCCAACTTCCGCCCGGATATAAGGAAGACGACCTCGACGACCTTCCGCCCGCCGGGAAAAAGCGCGGTCCCAACCGCTACTTCGCGCACATCCGCGAACAGGGCCAGTGGAAGCAGGCCGTCCAGGCTTACCTCGCCTCCATCGCCTTCGCCGACGCTAACCTCGGCCGCGTCCTCGACGCCCTTGACAACGGTCCTAACCGTGACACCACCATCGTCGTCCTCTGGAGCGATCACGGCTGGCACCTCGGCGAAAAGCAGCACTGGCAAAAATACACCTCCTGGCGCGCCGCCACCCGCGTCCCCCTGATGATCCGCGTCCCGAAAAACACTCCCGGTCTCCCCGACGGCACCACCGCCGGCGGCGTCTGCGCGAGACCCGTCAACTTGCTCAGCCTGTTTCCGACGCTCACCGAACTCTGCGGCCTTCAGCCGAAGAAAGACAACGACGGCCCGAGCCTCGTGCCGCTTTTGAAAAACCCTGAGGCCAAATGGCCGCACGTCTCCCTCACTCACGTCAATCAGGCCGGCACCTTCGGCCTCAGCGCCGAGGGCTGGCGCTACATCAAGTACCAAGAAGGCGGCGAAGAACTCTACCACATCGATTCCGATCCCTACGAATGGACCAACCTCGCGGAAAATCCCGAGCACGCACCGAAGCTCGCCGCACTCCGCGCCCTCGCCCCCACCGAGTTTGCCCCCCTCGTCCCGCCGAAGGATACTTCCCTCCCCAGTCTCACCTTCCATCCCGCGAGCACCGGACCCGCCCCGCGTTCGAAGCCGGACGGCAACGCCTTCGAGGTCGTCTTCGCCAACGAACGCCGCCGTGCCATCGAACTCTTCTGGAGTGACGCCAAAGGAACCCTCAAATCCTACGGCGCCATCGCCGCCGGCAGATCCAAACGCCAGG
The DNA here is from genome assembly GCA_024638765.1 of Verrucomicrobiales bacterium. Taxonomy (GTDB): domain Bacteria; phylum Verrucomicrobiota; class Verrucomicrobiia; order Verrucomicrobiales; family DEV007; genus JAHEJT01. Next base: position 1,159 of record JAHEJT010000054.1, on the reverse strand, counting down.
AGACCCGCCCCGGCGCCGTCTGGGTCGTCCATGATTCATTCGGCCAACCTCTCGGCCACTTCATTGTCGAAGACCGCGCCGCCCGCGCCGTCGTCCCCGAGAGCCTCGCCAAAGCTCCTCCGCAAACCTCCCTCAAGTGGATTCCCGCAGGCAAAGGCAAATGCCCCCCCTCCGTCAACGGCGGCAAAAAGACGCAACTCACCATCCGCAACAACCGCACCTCCCCGATCACCCTCCACTGGATCGACCCCAACGGAAATCGCGCCCAGGCATACCCCGTTAAAGGCGGCGCACTCCAACCCCTCAACTCATTCGCTGGCCACGCTTTCCTCGCGACCGATCACAAAGGCAAACCCCTCGGCCACTTCGTCGCCACCAGGAAACCAGCCATCGTCGATATCCCCGCCATCCGGCTTCCCAAGCTCGACTTGTCCTCCGAAACATCAGCCAAGGACGGGCCTGTCACTCCCCCGCCCGCCAAGCTCGACCTCGACCCCTTCTACGCGAAGTGCCTCAACCTCGACGGCTATCTCATCTGCAGTTCCGCCAAAGTCGACGACTACGCCCTGCGCGAAGCCGCTTACCTCATCGATCTCATGCTCGCGAAGCGTCCCGATATTCTCCGTGCCCTCGCCGACGGCGGCTCCCGCCTCACCATCATGGCCCACGAGGAGTTCACCACCGATGTCCCGGAACACGCTTCCGTCGCCGACGGCGGCACCAAATCTTCCGACTGGTGGGACCGCCGCGCCCGCGGCCTCGGCGGCCACGAATCCCAACCCGTCGCCAGTTGCGGCGAGGAAAACCTCCTCTGCTTTGAGGGCGATCCCTACGCCACGGAAAATATCCTCATCCACGAGTTCGCCCACACCATTCATCTCCGCGGCCTCAACCGCATTGACCCCGGCTTCGACGAGCGCCTCCGTGCCACTTGGAAAAAAGCGATCGACGCCGGCCTTTGGAAAGACAAATACCCCAGCACCGCCTACACCGAGTATTTCGCCGAGGGCGTCCAATCCTGGTTCGACAACAACCGCGAGCCCGACCACGACCACAACCACGTCAACACCCGCGCCGAACTCAAAGAATATGATCCCCCCCTCGCCGCCATCCTCGAAGAAATCTTCGGCGATACGGAACTCGTCTACGTCAAACCTCC
>JAHEJT010000206.1 GCA_024638765.1 Verrucomicrobiales bacterium | reverse complement strand
GGATTCCTTGTTCCGCGTCGACTGCATCTGGTCTTCGGTTTCCAGGATGTAAACCTCGGGGGTCTCGGGGCCGGGGTCGCCGGTTTGTTTGATCCACTGCTCGAGGCGTTTGCGGTGCTGCGCGAGGGCTTTGGAGTGCACAGGATCGGTGGCGAGGTTGTTGGTCTGCCAGGGGTCTTCGCCGTAGAGATAAAGTTCTTCGGGCGGGCGAGTGGGGGAGAAGAGAAGTATCTCCGCGAGCTTATTGAGCCTCCCCTCGGCGTGCAGTTGGCGCAGGCGCTGGAGGATGAGCTTGCTGTCCTTGTAGCCGCTCGGCATGAGGAAGGGGCGCTCGGGATAAAAATTCTTTATATAAAGATAGCGATCCGTGCGCACCGAGCGAATCCGATCAGCCGCCTCACCACAGCGGTCGCGCGCCGCGAAGACGGCCTGCTTCGGCTCGTAGTTGGCGGCGAGAATATCGACGCCTCCCATTTTGTCCGGGATATCGATGCCGGCGGCGGCGAGGGAGAGGGCGGCGATGTCGATGTGCTCGACGAGGTCGGTGCGCGTAGTTCCCTTTTCAATGCCCGGTCCGCGGATGACCAGCGGGATGTGGGCGCCCTCATCGTAGAGGAACTGCTTGCCGCGCGCGTGGCTGATGCCGTGATCGGTGAAGAAGATGACGAGAGTGTTGTCCAATAATCCTTCGGCCTGCAGGCGGCCGATGACGCGCCCCACGTGGTGGTCCGTGATCACGACGCTGTCGAGATAGGCCGCCCAATCGCGGAGCATCACATGGTCGCGCGGATAATACGGCGGAAGCTCCACGACTTCCGGATTCGTCGCGCCGCCGTGCTCGGCGGCCATGCGTTTCTCGGTGCGCTCGTAGTGCGCTTCGGAGGCCCCGCGAATTTTTCCGCCGTGGAGCTGGACCTGCATGAAGAAGGGCTGCGCGTCCGCGCGCCCCGCCCAGTCGTGGTTGTCGTAGATCGCAGGATCCCAATCGAAGTTGTAGTCCGACTTGCCGACGCGGTCTGTCGTGGTGGGATTCCCGCTGGCATCGACGCCTGGAAGGCCGCTGCCCATGCAGGTGTAGTAGCCCGCTTCCTGGAAGAGTTCCGGCACTGGTCGCACGCCTTCGGGCAGGACGATGCGATGCTCTCCTCGTCCGCTGCGGTGGTGGTGGGCGCCGATGGAGTTCTGGTACATTCCGGTGATCATGGCCGAGCGGAAGGTCGAGCAAACCGGCGAGGTCGCGTAGGCGCGGGTGAAGCGCAGGCCCTCGGCGGCGAGTTGATCGACGTGCGGCGTTTTGATCGTCTTCTCGCCGTAGCAGGAAAAGTTGGCCGACATGTCGTCGACGACGAACCAGAGGATGTTGGGGGTCCGAGCCGGACTGGCATTTGACGCTCCACCCGGTTGCGGCTTCGCTGCGGAAAGGCCGGCGAGGGCAAGCAGCAGAAGCAGGGAGCAAAGAGAGTGTTTCGTCATGAGAGGCCAAAGTAGTCCCAACATACCGTGTGGGGAATCTAATAGTGAGACCGGCGTCCCGCCGGTGCCTGGCCTAACCACAGGCGAGACCATCCTTCGCCAAGGCTTCGGCACGGCAAGCTGCCTGTGTCACTATTTGCCCCTTTCAGGGCTACTGGCCCGCCAATTTGCTGCGATCCACCTTTCGATAGAGAAAGGCGTCGGATGTGACCAGCGAGGTGATCAGCGCCTTCATGCTGCCGCCGGTGTCGCGGTAGGCGTGCCAGGCATCCTGGAGAACGGGCGCATCGTTGAGGGTTTCGTTGCGGCCCATCCAGTAGCGGAAGGCATGACGGACGAAGACCTGTTCGACGCGCTCGCTTTCCGCCAGCTTGCGAATCATGTCGAGGGCATCCTTCACCGGGCCGTCCAGCGCGGGGTCACCGCTGTCGATGATTTCCCCGGTGGTGTCGACGGGCTTGCCATGCTCCGTCGTGCGGTAAAGGCCGACGTGATTGTACATCTCAAAAGGCAAGCCGAGCGGATCCATCTTCTGGTGACACTTCCAGCAATACTCCTCCCGGGTGACGCGCATGCGGTGGCGCAGGGTCTCGTCCGGCTCGTCCGGCAACTGCGCGTCCACCGTGATCGGCACATCCGGCACGGCCCCGCCGAGGAGCCGCTCTCGAATCCATTTTCCCCGATGGACCGCGTGGTTGTCCATCGCGTCCGAATGGGCCACCAGCCAGCTGGGATGCGTCAAAATTCCCATCCGCTGCTCCTTCGGCAGCGTCGTCAGGGTTCGCAGCGTCATCTTTCCGGGCGATCCCCCGAAGTAGCGGGAATCGTCCTCCGAGACGCGCACGTGAATGGGCTCTCCTTCCGGCGGCTCCAGGTAACCGAGCTCGGCGGCCGTCAACGGCGGTTCCTTCTTCCCGCGCTTCCGAGGGTTCGGATTGCGCTTCTCAAAATGACTTAAGTACCGCGCATCCGAATCCTCCGCATTCTTGTCTTCCTTGATCACGATTCGGTCGGTCGTGAGAATCTCGCGCAAGACGTCCTGATCCTCCTCGAGAATCAATTCGATGAGCCGATCCGTGGCCGTCGTCGTCCGGAACATGGCGCGGTAGTGCCGCCTTTCACTTCCTCCCGCTTTTTTCAGCGCGGCCATGTCCTTGCACACCCGGCCCGCTTGATCGTAGTCAAAATACTCCCGGAAAAACTGCAGCACCCTCGGCTTACGGATGCTGTCATCCGCCAGGAAACGCGCCACTTCACGCTCCACATCCACGCGCGTTTTCATGCGCCCCTCCGACACCGCTTTCTTTAACGGTTCGTCCGGCGCGAGGTAACTGAAAGCGCCGTTGATCGCCAGCGCGAGTTCCCAATCCTGCAACAGGACCCGGCCGTGGGCATCGGGCTCGCCCTCCTTCGCCAGCTCATACCGGAACAAGGCTTCGCCATCGAGAAAGATCGGCGTCAGCCCCAGGATCAATCCATGCTCTTTTCCGAGGTCCTCGACCGCTTCCTTCGCGAGGCGCATGTAGGCTTTGGACTCCTTTTCGGTCGGCGGCCGGAAGGTGAGCATTTCAAAGAGATAATCGACTGCCACCCTGAGCTCTTTCTCGGGAACCCCCTCCGCCTCCATGAGCTCGTACACCGGCGTCAACGGCCGCGCCGTCTCCGTGTCGTAGACCAAACTCTCTGTGATGCCGCGAATATCCACCCCGTCGTACTTCTCCGGCCTCTTGACCTCCCTGGGGTTGTCCACGAATTGGTAGGGCTCCCCCTCCGGACCAAAGGCCATGAAACGGAGAATGTCCTCCGCATGACTCGCGATCTGTGTGGCTTCGGCCCCGTTCACCGAGTAGAGGCTCGCGTAATTCTTCAGCCCGGGATCCCGGATCGTGGTTAAGACGGGAGGAAATCCGGTGATCGCCGCCGCATACGCCGCGGTGCCTCCCACCCAACCCGAGATCCGATCCAGCGCGTAGTAGACCTTCACTTCTCCATCCTGGTTCCACGGAATCGCATCGCCGCGCGTGCGCACCCCGGGATGTGCCGGATCGTACTCCGGCTCGAAATCAATCAAATCTTTCAAGCGCACGAGATGTTCCTGTGGATGGATTCGCCAGATTCGCGCCGGGGTTGAAGGCGGCTCCAATCCTTTGGGGATCTCTCCGAAGAGCAATTCGTGATCGAGATGATTCCCTTTCGTGGGGTGGAGATGGGTATAAAACCCGCCCTCGTCCTTCATGGCCCGCTCCATCTCGCCCGTGATCCAGTTGGAGAGATGCAGCCGATCCATCAACCCGGGCTGATTTTTCTTATCCTTGGGCGGCATCTGCTTGAGCGCCACCTGCTCCCAGACCGATTTCCACAGCTCGGAGTTGTCGGCATTCACCCCCGCCAGTTCCTCCAGGGAAATATCACCCTTCTGCGTCTCGGAATCGTGACAATCCATGCAGTACTGGTCGAGGAAGGGCACGGCTAGCGACTGAAAAGTCGGCTCATCTTCGGCGCGGACGATCGCCGTCGACGCGGCGACGATCGCCGAGAGGCCGAGGATCCTATTTGTTCGCGTCATGTTCTCGTTTCGCTTTGTGGCGACTGGAATGAATTTGGGCCGCTCACAGCGGTGTTTGGATCATTCCTCCTCTCCCTGGGGAGAGGATCGAGGTGAGGGGGAAATCCCCATCCATAGCGGTAATCATAAAGTATGAATGCCTGCGGACATAACCTTCCCCTCACCCTGACCCTCTCCCCAAGGAGAGGGGAACTACAATCAACCGTAATAATACCGGGAAGAAAAAGTCTACGCCAGGAGTTCTTCGATTGGACCAACCTTCGCGTCATACGCGCCGGCCGTCTTCTGATCCATATTAAAGCGATCCTGCGGAGCGCCGATGGCATGGAGCAGGGTCGCGTAGAGCGCATTGATGGGACGCTTCTCCTTCACATTGGTGAACTGCCCCATCTTCACGCTGCCGCCGCAATTCCCCACGAGAATGAAGGGCCAATTGGCGCCGCTGGTGTGCTGCTTGTCTGCGTTATTGCTCGTGTAGACAATGAGCGTGTTGTCCATCATCGTGCCCCCGTCCTCGGGCATGGACTCCAATTCCTCGACGAGCTTCACGAGCATCCGGGAATTGTACTGGCGAATCTTCACCCAGACCTCGTTATCCGGTTGCGGCATGTGCCCGAGAGTGTGTCCTTGCGGCTCGATATCGAGTCCCTTCCACGCTCCGAAAATCTCCCCGCGTCCCGAACCGATCGTGAGCGTGTTCGTCACGCCCGACTTCAGAGCTGCGATGCCAATGTCGAGCAGGCGATCGTGCCAGTCGATCTCGAACTCCGGGTTTACGAACTTCTTATCGTACTTCGGCGCAAAGTTCTTCAAGTGATCGGAAACGCCGGCGAGCCGGTCGCGCAAACCGTTGATCTCTCTAAAGCCATCGACATAAAGTTCGTAGCGCCCCCGGTCCCCCATCGGGACACCCTTGCCATTCTGACTCACGAGTCGTTCGACTTTGTTGAAGACTTTCGAGCGCGCTTCGTAGCGCTGCTTCACATCTCCCGTCGAGATTCCGCCGAAGAGCAGCTCGTAGAGATCGTTCGGATTGGAATGCATGAAAATCGGCTGACCCGGACCAGTCGCCGAAAGGGTCGCCAAGGTCGGACGCGACTTCATGTTCTCGATCGAATCCATCCCGATACAGAGATGCGGCAGGATTGTTTCCGGAAGCTGTTGGCTGATGATGTGGTCGATGGTCGCGCCACGCGCGGGAATCCCGATCCCTCCCCGGTAACCGCCGAGCGCTCCGAAGTAGGCGCTATGGGACGGGCTCGTGTGCAGGCCGTGCAGGCCATTGACGATATGAAGCTTGTCCTTGATGGCTTCGAGCGGGCGCACCGGCTCCGGCAAGGTCACCCCGGAGAGCGAGACATTTTCCACGAGTCCCTTGGGTATCGCGGTGGCGGGATCGAAGCCCTGGTTCTGCAGGAAGAAAATGACCCGTTTGGGGGCGCCCTTCGGGGTCGCGGCCCCCCGGGCGATGCCGGGAAGAAATGCGGAACCGAGTGCGGCGCCGGCACCGGCCGCCATTCCCTGAAGCATGCTTCTGCGATCGATCATTGTGATTCTAGTGTTTTCGGTAGTTTAGCACTGTTCCCAGGGGATATAAACGGATCGCTGAGCCCAATCTTTCGTCATAAGCTAAAGAAAGGCTCCTGGCGAAGCGCTCCCGGTTGGCCTGCCCTTGCCCGCCTCAAGCTTGTCGAGAGGAGCGAAATCCCTGAGCCTGGCGAAGGGGTCGAAGGGAGGGGGTTGAGACAGGCCCTTTCAGAGAGGATCGCGAGATCAGGTTCAACCTCAATGGGTTCCGCAGTTTTTACCTGCTCGGCGCGCCTTGCCTTAGTAGTGATTACCGGGTTGGAAGCCTTCAGGGTTCCGTCGCCGCGTCCAGCGTCTGCAGGTAGGCGATGAGATCGAGGACCTCGGGGTCGGTCAGGGTCTGGAGGAGGCCTTCGGGCATCATGCTGACCGGCGCGATTTCGCGCGACTGGATGTCCGACTTCGTAATTTTCGCTTCCTGGCCCACAATCTTCAGGGTCACCTGGCGCTCGTTCTCCGAGAACACGTTTCCGGCGAAGGTGCGCCCATCGCGCGTCGTGATGATCACCATCTTGTAATCGTCCTGGATGACGCCGCTGGGGTTGAGAATGTTGTCGAGAAGGTATTCGAGGCTGCCGCGGTTGGCGCCTGTGATGTCGGGACCGATCTCGCCGCCCTCGCCATACATCTTGTGGCAGGCCACGCAGGTCCGCTGGAAGAGAGCTTTCCCGTTAGCGGAGTCCGCCCCGGCAATGGCACTCGGGGTAAGAAGTTTTTGATATTTGGCGAAGGCAGCAACCTTGTCTTTGGAAAGCGCATCGATTGGTCCCCAGACTTCCACGAAACCGTTGCCAACCACGCGGCGGAGCTGGCGGGCGACATAGGCAGGGACGTCGCGCCGCGGGATTTTCTCGCTCTTGATGGCCTGCGTCAGTTGCCAGCCATACACCGGCCGGCTCGCGAGCACCTGGACGATCTCGAGCTTTTCTTCCGCCGAAAATTTTTCTTTGTCGTACCCATCGAGAAGCACCTGCCCGAGATTTTTATCGTCGTAAGCGGCGACGGCGCGGATCGCTTCGATACTCACTGCGCGATCGGTGAAGAGATCCGGCAGGACTTTGGCGAGGCCCGGGTTTTGCTGGGATGCGAGCGCGCGGATGGCGTCGCTGCGTGCCCCGGCGGGCGCGTTCTTTTCCGAAACAATGCCTAGCAACTCTTCGGTGGCGGAGGCGACGCCGAACTGTTGGGCCAGCTCCGAAGCAAGCCGGCCGGTTTTGCCGTCCATGCCGCGCAGTCGATCGTAAACCGGTTCCCATCCTTTGGGCGCATCAAGGTCGCGCCGGCCCTCGAGCCCGTCCCGCATGCCTTTGAGAATCGAGGGCTGTGCCCGCGTGAATTTTTCATTACCCAAGGTCTCAATCAACAGATCCAGGGCGTCGGCTTCGGCGGCGCGCCGCGCGATAAACTCGGTCACCATCGGGATCCTGCTCCGGACCGCGAGGTCGAGCGCGGCCCGGGGTTGTTTCGGCACCAGCGGTTCGACGCCGAACCAGATCATCTTCGGGATGTTGTGATCCCGGGCGTCTTCGCCGTGTGACACCAGCGCGCGGGCAATCGGCCATCGCTGTGGGGGTGTCACGCGCTGGAGCGCGGCGGCGAGGTGCAGACGCACCACCGGAGACGGATCGGTTTTCGCCATCATCGCAAATTTTTCCAAGGCGGCGGCCGGGGCAGCCTTGTCCTCGGTCAACAGCTGGACCGCCCAGGCGCGGATGGGCGCGTCTTTGTCGTCGAGCGCCGCGAGGAGGGCGCCCTTGTCGAGGGCGCCGGTGACATGCAAGGTCCAAAGCGCCCGGAGGCGAGTGTCCGGGTTCGCGTGGCCGGCGAACATTTTCTTCAGCCGGTCGCGGACCGCCTCCGAGACTGGCTTTTTCAGCGCGCGGTTCTGCAGGATCACCCGGGCCCGGCGGGCATGCCAGGAACTCGGGCTGGTTTGCAATTCGACGAGGTGGGCGTCGCTCGCTTTGGCGAGGTCGCTGTAGCGGCCTTGCCAGTGCTTTGCCAGGGACTTTTTCGGCGCGATCCGGAAGACGCGGCCAGTGTCCTTATTGAGGACTTCTTTTCCGCAAATATCGGCGTCATGCCAGTCGAGGGCGTAGAGGGCGCCGTCGGGGCCGAGTTCCATGCTGAACCCGACCCATTGGGCGTTGTTCGCTTTCACGAAGTCCTCGCCGTGACTGGCGACAAACCCGGAACCGCGGGGCTCGAGGACATCGCTGAGGACGGCGTGCTCGTGGATGTTGCACATGAAGAGCCTTCCGTGGTGTTCTTTGGGAAAGGCGTCGGAGAGATAAATGCGCGCCCCGCCGTGCGCCGAGCGGTGGCGATGATCGACGATGGTCTGGATGTCGCTGTAAACGTAGGGATTAAAGTGGGTGCCGCCCTGGCGATGGTAGATGCCGCCGGGCACGACGTGAAACATGTGCGGGATGACGCAAGCGGTGATAAAGAGGTTTCCCTTGGCATCGTAATCAATGCCCCACGGGTTGCTGAACCCGTGCGCGACGACTTCAAATACATCCTTCAACGGGTGGTATCGCCAGACGCCGCCGTTGATGTCGACCGGCGCGCCTTCGAATTCGATCTCCTCGGGGAACGTGCCCAGC
>JAHEJT010000205.1 GCA_024638765.1 Verrucomicrobiales bacterium | reverse complement strand
TCGAGCGCAATAGCGTCGCCGTAGCGGACGGTCACACTGTGAAACTCGACGTGGGTGCTGCTCATCGGTGGGTACTTTCTCGTGTAATTACCACTTTTTGCGCGCGCGGAGGTACGACCGCAGCACCGCGGAAAAACTGTTGATGAACAAGATCAGCAAGATAAGAACCGCCGCCGTGCCGAATTGCATTTCCTTGTCAATCCCCGCAATCTGCGTCGAGACCGCGTGCAGGTGCATCGAGAGCGCCATGAACTGGTCCCCGAGATAGTAGGGAAAGAACTTGTCCGGCGCGGTGTCGGGAACCCCCGGCGTGAAAATGATTGCGCCCGTTAGGAGGATCGGCGCCGTCTCGCCCGCGGCGCGCGCCACCTCCAAGATAACTCCTGTCAGCATCCCGCTCACCGAATTTGGCAGGACAATCGTCCGAATCGTCTGCCAACGTGTCGCCCCCATGTTCCAGCAGGCCTCGCGAAACGCCATGGGCACCGCGTTGAGCGCCTCCCGCGTCGCCGTGATGATGACCGGCAGTGTCATCACCGCGATCGTGAGCGATGCCGCCAGCAGCGACTCGCCGAGCCCCGCCGCAAAAACAAATGCCGCCGCGCCAAAGAGCCCGTGCACGATGCTCGGCACGCCGGCGAGACTCGTGACCGCCATGTTGATGGAACGCGTCAGCCAGTTCTCCGGCGCGTACTCGTTCAGGTAAACGCCCGCCAGGATACCCACCGGCGCCACGATCACCAGCGAGACCAGCACGAGGTAAAACGTCCCGATGAGCGGCGCCCAGATGCCCCCCTCCCGGCTGTTGTTGCGCGGGTTTTCCCAAATGTATTCCCATGAAAGAACAGGCCAGGCCTCGAAGAAAATGTACCCGAGAATCGCGAGCACCGGCACGATGAGCAGGAGGCACGCACAAAAGAAAGTCCACTTCGCGATCCCTTCGCGGCGCGCCTTGCGCCGGTCGTGGGACGTCGCCGTGAACATCCCCCCGGCGCCGGTGCTGTTGGCTGCCTTACCCATGCTTCTTGCGGATGCCTTTCACGATAATATCGGATGTCACGTTGATGGCGCAGGTGATGATGAACAAGAGGACGCCGATCACGAACAGCACGCGATAGTGATCCCCACCGAACTCCGCGTCGCCGAACTCGGACGCGATCGTGGCCGTCATCGTCTTCACCGGATCCGTCAGCGCGTGTGGGATGTTGTTCGCGTTCCCCGTCGCCAGCAGCACCGCCATGGTCTCGCCCACCGCCCGCCCTACGCCCAGCATGCACGCGGCGAGCAGGCCGTTCTTCGCCGCCGGGAAGAGGACGCGGTAAACGATCTCCCACTTCCGCGCCCCCAGCGCCATGGCCCCTTCCCGGTAAGAGTCCGGCACCGCGCGCAGTGCGTCCTCCGAAATCGAAACGATCAGCGGCACCGCCATGAAAGCGATGATGATCGCCCCGTTCAGCAGGTTCGTCCCTACGTAAACCCCGGGCAGCTTCTGAATGATCGGGCTTAACACCACCAGCCCGATAAACCCCCACACGATCGAGGGAATCGCCGCGAGCAACTCGATGATGATCTTGAAGGATTCCTTGATCTTCGGCCCCGCGAACTCGGAAATATAAACCGCCGCACTCAACCCGATGGGCACGGCAATCAACATGCCAAGGATCGTGACCGAAAAGGTCCCGACCAGAAGGCCAAGCGCGCCGTAGGCCGGTTCCTCCCCCCCAGGCACGGGATTCCAGTCCAGCGAGAAAAAGAACGTGCCCCAGTCCAGCCGCGGCACGATCGGAGCCGCCTCCTTGAAAATGAATACGAAGATCGCCGTGACGCAAAAAATCGCACTCCACCCGCAGAAAAAGATCAGCGCGTGGATGAGCGGCTCGGTCCGATCGAGCAACATACCCCACAGCCAACCGAACGAACGTCGCCTCCCCGGTTGTAACAGCTTTTCAGATTCCCCCGGCATTCACATCAATCGAGACTCGCTCTCTGCTCCTGCATCTGTCCGGGCGTGAGACTCACAAACCCTTCTGCCTCAACAATTTTTTGGCCTTCCTCGGAAACAATCCACTCGATGTACTCTCTGGCCGCACCTTCCGGCTTGCCCACCGTATAAAGAAAAAGCGGCCGCGCGATGGGGTATGTCCCATCTTGCACGTTTTTTAGCGTCGGCTCATAACCCTGCCCCCCCTTGGCCGCCGATACCGCCAGCCAGTTGACTTCCTCTGTCTTGTATCCCATACCGCTGTACCCGATCGCCTTTTCCGTCGTCGCGATAAAATCCACCACCTCTTTCGAGCCGCTCTGCGTCACCATTCCCGTCTTCTTGAACTCGTTCCCCTTCCCGCAAACCGCCTCGCGGAAAAACACGAAGGTGCCGGAACTGTTGTTCCGGCTCGCGCGAATGATCGGCCCTTCCATTTCGGCGGAGACCTGGTTCCACTCCTCATAGCTTCCTCCGTCCGCGTAAATCTTTCTCAATTCCTCAACCGAGATCGTCGTCAGCGGGTTCTCCTTGTGCGTGTATACCGCAATCCCGTCGAAGCCGACGATGAATTCGATCACTTCCTTGCCGTGCTTCTGCCTGATCTGTTCGCGCTCCTGGTCCTTTATGGCGCGGCTCGAGTTGGCAATTTGCACGGTCCCGTCGATGAGACCCTTGACGCCCTGCCCGGAACCGCCGCCAGCCACCTGCACACTGACACCCTCCTTGACCTTGCTGTACTGCTCCGCCCATGCCTGCGCCACCTGGACGAGGGTGTCGGATCCCTTGTTCTGAATGGTCTGTCCAGCCGTCTGCCGCTTTCCACAGGAGACAAGGCATGCCGCGGCAATCAACAAGATCACTGCGATGGCGCTGTAGTTGAATTTAGTTCTGCTGGTCGTGGTCATGGTAGTCGTTGATGCTTACGCGAAGTTGACCACGAATTTAATCGCCACCAAGTCTCGAAATGTGACGGTTTCGTCACAGGCGGCAACCGCTCCCAGCCGCCCAGCCGGTCCGGGCCGGGAAAAGACCGAAAACCGGCTTTCGAGGCCCGTTCTGACATGGGAGCCTCCGGCGGAGGCCTTGCCGACGAGAGGAATTCCCTACACCGCCGCGGGCTCAATTTCAGCGGCGAGAACCGGCACCTCTAATGTAAATGTCGTCGCCCGCCCCGGTGTGCTCTCCACGTGAATCTGCCCTCCATGCGCCTCGACGGCACGCTTTACGATCGATAATCCGAGGCCCGTTCCCTTCACCTCCTGCGAGTGGTGCTTCGCCCCGCGATAGAACCGCTTGAAGACGTACGGAAGATCAGCCCGCGGGATTCCGATGCCATCGTCGGTCACCGTGAAGATGTGATTCTCCCCGTCGCACCGGAAAGAGACCGTTACTTTTAGTCCCGGCCGCTGGTTCTGCTTGAGCGCATTTTCAATCAGGTTCATAAAAATCTGGTCCCAGTAAAACCGGTCTCCCACCATGGAACAATCGCTCCTGGCCGAGTCGAATTCCACTTTCGCGTTCTTCTCTTCAATAAGGCTCGCGAGATTTTCGACAACATCGGTGACGCACTCCGCCACATCGAACGGCTCGAGCCGCACCGGTGATTGTCCGCTCTCCAGTTTTGAGATCGTCAGCATGTCCTCGATGATCCGCACGATTCGCTTGCTGTGCTTGTTCATGATTCCAAGGGAGTGCATTGCCGTTTCGCGATCGTCGATCACACCATCCTCGAGCGTTTCGATGTACCCGCTGATCAGCGTCAAAGGGGTGCGTAGTTCGTGCGACGCATTCGCCACGAAATCCTTTCTCACCTGCTCGGTGATGACGCGCTCTGTGATGTCCCGCACCATGACCCAGCATCCCGACTCCGGGTGATTCGGCAAGGGCGACGCTTCAATCTCGAAGACACGGTTGCACCAGTCCTCGTCTTCGGGCCTGGTCCCTTCCACCTGAATTTCTTCCGAACATCGTTTCTGGCCTTGCAGAGCGTCGCGCACCACGTCGACAAGCCGGTGGTTGTGCAGGACGTCGATCAACTGACGATTCTCATCAGCGCCCGGCGCTGGAAACAAATTCTCCGCCACCTTATTTGCGAACTGAATCTCTAGATCGCGATTCACAATGAGAAACCCGTGACTGATTTCATCGAGCAGGGTCTGGAAAAGTTCCCGGTCCTCGGCGCGCCGACGCAACGAATCCTTTTCCTCAAATGTCTTCAAAAAAGCATCCGCGATCGAGCGCACCCACGCCGGGCTTTTCTCCGCCCGCATCGTCTCGAGCTGCCGGATGGAGCCCAATACCGCCGCGGCTGCGAGCCGGGCGCCGAGTTGCGAGACTCCGCGCCATTTCAGGAACAGGACGACTAGCCCGGCCAGAGCAATGGCCAACGAAACATAGAACAGAGGTGACGACATCGATACTTCACGTCCCGCGACGCGCTATTTTGCGGCCGTGGCGACGTCTTTTTCTTTGAAACGATATCCCTCGCCGCGCACCGTTTCAATACAGGACGCGTATTCCCCGAGCTTCTCGCGCAAGCGCTTCACGTGCGTGTCGAGCGTCCGGGTGTGAACTTCGTCCGAATACCCCCAGACCTCGCCCAACAAATCGGCACGCCGCTGCGTGTTTCCCGAATTCTCCACGAGCAGCGTAAGCAACCGGAACTCGGTCGTCGTCAGATCTACCGGTTCATCGTCGATATAGAATTTCAGTTTCTTGAGGTCGAGATGCAGCGGCCCGATGCGCAGTTCGGACGCTGCAGACACTTTCTTGCTGCGCCTCAAGAGCCCTTCGACCCTCAACACCAACTCTCGCGGACTGAAAGGCTTCGTGATGTAATCGTCGGCACCCAGTTCCAGACCCGCGATCTTGTCGCCTTGCTGGCCTTTCGCGGTCAGCATAATCACGGGAATCGTCCGGGTGCGAGCGTCTTTTCTCAACTTCTTGAACACGGAGAACCCGTCCATCCCCGGCAGCATCAGGTCGAGAACGATGAGGTCCGGTTGCTCCTTTTTCGCCATTTTCACGGCGGAATTGCCGTCCTGCGCTTGCGCCGTCTCGAAACCCGCCCGCCGCAGACTAACCCCCACCAACTCGAGGATGTCCGCTTCGTCATCGACTATTAAAACCTTCGCCATTGCAGATACTGGTAACATTCCTCCCGTGAAGCGAAATACCAGGCGCGTGACGAATTCGACACCTCGAAAATATTGCGCACAGCGTTAGGGTGTCATAATTATTAGCCATACCAAGAAAAAGTCACTTGTCCCCGTGCGCCACCGGGAGAGAACGGTTACTCCCATCCACCACGCGGGCGATGGACACCTTGAATATTTTGACCCCTGAAATACAGCCCGGTAGACTCCCCTTGACTTAAATCATTGTAAATAGGAGAAATTTTGGATTGTTACAAAAATGTCACACCGGAACCGTCGACTCGACGAGGCCGATCTCAAACTGTCCTGGCATCCGCTAGTGAAAGCCGGCCGGTCTCCAACCTGAATCAATGCGAAATCCAATTGAAATGACCAACACACAAGCCGCCCTCGCCGTCGCCCTCACACTGATGGGCACACCCCTCCTCCTCGCCGGTCCTCACACCGCCCCCGTGGGAAAAGTACCCACCGGTGAAGCCTTCTCCACCGAGGTGGAGCATAAGTCCGTCCTGGACCAGATCTGGAATCTCCCCGTCCTCTACTCGAACGAGGACAATCCGATTATCCAAAGGGTCGCTCTCATCGGGCGTTACCAGGGCCAGTATGTCAACGTCGATTCGGACCGCGGTAACTTGAGCGACTGGTTCAACCGGCGCTTTCGCATGGGCACCAAGATCAACTTCCTCGAGGACTTCAAATTCGAAACCGAGTTCAACTTACAAACGGTTTTCAGCCGAGACGGCCGGTTTGTCCGGAATTTCGACACCCTTTTCATCGAGTGGAAGCCCCAGGACGACTTCGCCCTCGCCATCGGTAAAATTAAACCCAAGATCACCCAGGAATATCACACTTCTTCAAAACAAATCCTGACCTTCGAGCGTTCCCTGCTCGTCGATCAAACCACGCCGGCGAAGATTTACGGTCTCCAGGCAACCGGCAAACTCAGTGACTTCGATTACCGGCTGGCCGGTTTCACTACCGGTCTCGATAGCGACTGGCTTACGCCCCGGTTCAACAGCGGCTACTCACTGCTTGCGGGCCTTGGAAAAGACATTTCCGACGCCACCAACGTCCGCGTCGATTACCTCTTCAACGATCCCTCGGAAGAGGACTTTAGCACGCGCGACACCAAGCACCTGGTCTCTCTGAACAGCGCCAGCGAGTTCGACCGCTGGGGCTTGAATACGGATCTCATTTTCGCCCGTGTCCGGCGTAATTCGGATGACCTGTTCGGGCTCGTGATCATGCCCTACTACGATATCTCCGATAAACTTCAGGCTGTCCTGCGCTATCACTTCGCCGCCAGTGACGGCCCGGACGGCATTCGCTCCCGCTCCCGCTACGAGCGCGCCGCCATCGACGACGGCGGTGGCACCCGCGGCGACCGTTATCACTCCGTCTACGCGGGCCTGAATTACTACATCTACGACCACAAGCTGAAATTGATGACCGGCCTGGAGTATGCCAATCTCAAGGGCGTCACCGACAGTAGCGACTGGGATGGCTGGACTTACCTCGCCGGCGTCCGCCTTTACTTCTGATCGATTCCGCCCGGGCAAGCGCAGATCAGTCCCTCGATTTTACTAGTCAGTGTGTCCTCTGGTTGGAAAGGCGCAGCGGAAACGCCGCGCCTTTCTCGTTTACGGGCAACCCTCGCATTCGCCTCAGAAGGCTGATACCCCGGGATAAAGGTCCTTTTGTGACGGAAACGTCACCCCTTTCCTGTTTCACCTTTTCCGCCCCGCATTAGGGTGCCTGCGTCTACCGGCTACAATCTTGCAAAGTCCGGAAACGTTCAACCAAGCTACTCGTAAAACCAGCAAAACCATTCCATGAAATCATTACCCACCATGGTCGGGTTACCCAAACTGGTCCGCTCTTTATGTGAGCCCGGGGGTTAGGTTCAGATTCGAATATCGCTCGATCAGCGATGGGCAGTCAAGCCACGGACGGAGCGAGGGCGCATCACTTCCCCGAAAATCTGAAACGGATTCGGTCCGTATTCAAATTTTGACCCCGGCGCGTGCTTCGCCTTCGCTTCAATGGCGCCCGCGTAAGGCAGCACGACAGAGTTCTCTCCGGGCTCAATCCCACTCGTGAGACTCAGGAGCTGGCGAATCGTCATCTCAGTGCGCTTTGGATCGTCACTCCACTCGTTGATGGTGTCGCTGACCTTGTCGTCAAACTCAAAAAGGCCGTCCTGCACCGCAGCCGCCGCGGTCACACCCGCAAAACTCTTGGTCCCGCTCGCGAGCCGGTGCGGCGTGTCCTTGTCCCAGCCGTTGTCGTAACGCTCATACACAGTCTCTCCGTCCACCATCACGAGCACAGCGTGCCCGTTTGCTTTGGTGGAATACTCCGCCGCCGTGCGACATGTCTCGAGAGTTACCGGCATTGCTTCGGTGATCTCGCCCGGATATTCGGTCGGGGATGCCTTGCGCGTCTGCGCACCCGGCTGCCCTCCCCTCGCGCGAGCCCGGAAATAGGCGGTCACCTCCGCAAGAGTCACGGTCCCGCTCCCGTCCCCGTCCATGGCCTTGAAGATTTCCGCCGGACGATCCAACTCCTCGAGGGTCAGTGCACCGTTATCGTCCTGATCCAATTGCCGGAACCGCTCCACAATCCGGCCGCCGCCGCCGGCCTGCTGCGCAAAACACCATTCCGCGGTGAACCCGAGCACCAGCAACGCGAAACCGAACCGAAAACCAGTTGCCTCGGACATGCCTATAAAACCCTCTGCATGCCACGAGGTTGCGCGATTGCGCCATCGACAAAGGGCCGCCATCGTCGCTATAAAAGCCCTTGGCATGCCGCGCGTCGTCTTCACGCAGAACCTCCAGCGCCACGTCGAGTCGGAACCGCAAACCGTCCACGGCGATTCCCTCCGCGAGGCCCTCCAAAGCATTTTCAAACGCAACCCCAAGCTCAAAGGCTACCTCCTCGACGACCAGGGCGCCGTCCGTAAACACGTCACTATCTTCATCGACAGCGCACCCATCGCCGATCGGACCCACCTCACCGACCCCCTCACCCCCGACTCCGAAATCTACGTCCTCCAATCCCTCTCCGGAGGCTGATAGGTTTCCGACTTGCCCCCACTCCCCACTCGACACTCACACCTTTCCGCCCCTCGACA
>JAHEJT010000305.1 GCA_024638765.1 Verrucomicrobiales bacterium | reverse complement strand
CAGTGAACCGGGGGCTCGAGGAAAGGGGTATCGAGATTCCGTTCCCGCAGCGAGATCTGCATGTGCGCTCTGTCGCTCAAGGCATACTGCCCGGTAGCAGTTAGAGATCAGGGGTCGGTTCGACTGGAGACGCCGGGTCACAAGGCAATCCCGAAGAGCCTGCCGACCCCCGCAGTCAAGGCCATCGCGAGCGATCCCCAGAAGCAGACTCGCAGCGCTCCCCGAAGGGGTGCGGCGCCTCCCGCAACGGCAGCGAGAGCTCCCAACGTTCCCAGCATCGCAATCGCCAGGACAGGAACCGCCCACAATAAAGAGGAAACCGGCGCCAAGGACGCGGTAACAACCGGAACGGCGGCGCCGACCGTAAATGTTGCGGCAGACCAGAAGGCGGCTTGCAGCGGGCGGGCGCTTAACTCCGCTGTGATCCCGATTTCGTCACGTGCATGAGCGGCGAGCGCATCATGCTGCATCATCTGGCGCGCCACTTCGGCGGCAAGCGTTTCATCCAAGCCGCGGTCCCGGTAAACGGCCGCCAGTTCTCTCTCTTCCTCTTCTCTGTCATTTTCAAGGGCTTCCGCCTCCATTTTCAGATCGGCGCCCTCGGTGTCTTCCTGGGATTTCACGGAGACATACTCTCCAGCCGCCATCGACATCGCTCCGGCCGCCAGGCCGGCGGTGCCGGCCAGGAGAATACTCCCCCGGCTCGCCTCGGCTGCCGCGACACCCGTGATTAAGCTCGCAGTGGATACGATCCCGTCATTGGCGCCGAGAACGGCAGCTCGCAACCATCCCGATCGATGAATTCGGTGGTGCTCGTCGTGTCGCATTATTTGGTGCGGGCTTTCCCGAGTTGCATAGCGCCCTTGTTCGGTTTGGGTTTCTGTTCCCGCCGCGCTTGGCGCCGTTCAGCCGGAGTCGGAAATCGAGCCGCTATCTTCCGCCTGAAATCGCTCGATCAATTCGTCGAGCGGAGCCCGGTTGATGTTCCAGACGCCGTAAAAGGGATGATCGAGATCCTCGATGATCCAGTAGAGCAGGTAGACCGACACGCTCAAAGAGGAGGCCATGAAAATGTGCGCCGCGAGCGACTGGACGCCGACGGCGTAATATCCCGCCACCAAAGCAAGGGACATGAGGAGAATCAAAAGGCGAAGGCGAGGCGGAAGGCGCTCATTCGCAAGCGCGATGCGCCGAGTGCGTAATTTGGCGAGGTCCGCAACGCTGTCGATCACCGCGGAGAGAACCGAAGTGTCACGTTCCCCCGTGACGGGGATTTTCGCGGTGCATCGCATGATTTCGTACAGTTCCTCCGACGTGTCAGAGTTGGTTGGGGCCGCCGGATCCGCCATTTCCCGCCACTCGACCGTGGCGACAGCGCCTGTGTAATCGGCGAGCGCCTTTCTCAGCCGCCGGGAGGCCTCTGTATGAGCCGATCCGAAATAAATGAGAAAATCCCGGATCGACTCGAGCGCATTCAATTCGTCCTCGATCGTCTGGCTGAGCGCGCTGTAGCGGCTGAGGACCGTAATGAGCAGAAACCCGGCCACGATCGCGTAGATAACACCGAAAACCGTGAAGAAGGCGCCCCACGCGGAGACGTCCTGGATCAGTCCCTCGTATTCCAGATGCGGCCGGACCAAAACGACGAGCGCAGCCGATAAGATCGCAACCGCGATAAGCGAAAAACTAATTTTTAGGATTTTCGCTTTTCTCAACATCAAAAAGCGCGCAGGTGAAGCACTGAGCGGGACGCATTTCCGGAATTTCTCGCCGCTCTTGAGTGTGAAGCGCTGCGGAGCGATGATCGAGTTTTAAAAAAGGGCCGACCGTCAGATAGTGGGCTGGCGTCAGACCGCGGCAATCAGCCGAAGGTCAGCGAGTCCAGTCGATTTTAGCCTCCTCTGGAGATGATATCCTTGGCGTAGACCCTTGGCATAGACCCCTGCAACTCCTTGAAAATAAGTGGTGGCTCGGGACGGAATCGAACCGCCGATTCAATTCGTTCAAGGAGGAAACCTACAAAAATAGGGGTTTGTGACGTCGGTAAACATTATTGACGTTGGTAAGTGTTGCCAATAATGTTGCCAATAATTCAAAATGGTCCGGGATCGACCCGATAATTCGAGTCCAATGATCCCTCACCTCATTTTGGCAACAAATGGCAACAGTCTTCCGAAAGGACGGATCTCCCTACTGGTATTGCGCTTATTTCGATTCCGACGGCCGACGCCGATACCGGACGACGAAAGAGCGCCGCCGCTC
>JAHEJT010000204.1 GCA_024638765.1 Verrucomicrobiales bacterium | reverse complement strand
GCCGCGACCACCGCGATTTCGAAATCCGCTGGTTCCCCGCCGAAACAGAGCAATACCTCGCCTTGATCGAAGCAGAGGAAAAACGCATCCACCAGATGGCGACACAGTTACATGAGTAGGCCACGGGCAAATGTAGCCGCGCTCGTGAGAGCGTGGTCACCTCGCGCGCCCGTGAGGGCGTGGTCCGGGGAACCCATTTCCTTCAACGATCCACCTTCTGACGAAGGCGGCTACTTCGTCTCCCGACGGTTTGAAGCCGCGCCCAGCCTGTCCCGCCGTAGCCTTGTGCGAAGGCGGATAAGGGCGTGGTCCTCCCGCGCGCGACTCCGTTCTCTCCACGGCCTCACGGCCGCGGCTACTTTGATTTTCCTCCTCCTCGCCACCCCCTCCCCCGCCGCCCCGCCGCCCTCCAAGGAATTCTCCGTCGAAAAACCCGCCACCGACAATTCCCCGGAAGCCGAAGCCCGCGCCTTCCAACTCCGCCCCGGATTCGAGGTCAATCTCTTTGCCTCGGAAAAACTTGGTGTCTCCAATCCCCTCAGCATCCGCTGGGATCCGCGCGGACGACTCTGGGTCCTCTGCACCTGGGCTTATCCCCAACTCAAACCCGGCGAACAACCCGATGACAAACTCCTCATTCTCGAAGACACCGACGGCGACGGCGCCGCGGACAAGTCAACGGTGTTCGCCGATGGCCTCGACATGCCCATGGGCTTCGAAATCGGCGGCGGCGGCGCTTACGTCGGCGCCGGCACCGAACTGCTCCACCTCGTGGACACCGATGGAGACGATCGCGCAGACGAACGACGCGTCCTCCTCCGGGGTTTCGGCACCGGTGATACCCATCAGAATATTAATTCTTTTACCTGGGGACCCGCCGGCGAACTCATGTTCGGTCAAGGTCTCCACGCTTACTCACGCGTCGAAACTCCCTGGGGCATCGAACGCCTAGATAAGGCAGGTGTCTGGCGACTCTGGCCACGCCGCCTGAAACTCGATCCCTTCCTCAACGACGCCATGGGTCCCACCAACCCCTGGGGTACCGTCTTCGACGACTGGGGCCAACCCTTCATCGTCAGCGGAGCCGGCCGCGGCATTTATTACCTGACGCCCGCGACCATCCGCACGGATCATGTCGAAAAAATCCAGCCCATCGTCCTCAAGAACAAACTCTGCGGCGTCGATATTCTCAGCGGCCGCCATCTCCCCGAAGAATTGCACGGCCTCATGGCTGTCGGCCATTTCTGGACGAACCAGGTGGATCTCTTCGCACTCTCCGAAAACGGCGCCGGCTTCGCCGCCCGCGAACTGGAGCCTCTCATCCAGTGCGCCCACAAAAGCTTCCGTCCCGTCGACGTCAAAGTCGGACCCGATGGCGCCATTTACGTCGCCGACTGGTTCAATCCCATCGTCGGTCATTACCAGGCTTCCTTCCGTCACCCCGACCGTGACAAAACGCACGGACGTATCTGGCGCATCACCGCAAAAAATCGCCCCCTTGTGAAACCTCCCGATCTTGTGGATGCATCCACGGCGGAATTGCTCGAGAAATTTCGTGCCCCCGAGCGTTGGGTCCGCCACCAGGCAAAGCGGGTCCTCGCAGATCGACCTGCACAAGCGGTGAAACAGGCTTTGGAAACATGGGTCCGCGACCTGAAAGAGAAACTCGAGCCTCAAGAATACGAACCTCTCCTCGTCGAAGCGCTCGGCATCTACCAATCCCACGAACTGAATTGCGCCCCGCTCGCGGAATTTCTCCTTGGCGCCCAGGATTTCCGCGCCCGCGCTTACGCCGCCAAAACTATCGGCCAACAGGCCCACCGCATCGGCCGCGCCGGACTGGAACCTCTCGCAAAAGCCGTGCGCGACGATCATCCCCGCGTCCGACTCGAAGCCATCGTCGCGCTCAGTTATTTTCCCTATGCCAAATCCATCGAGATCGCGACCAAGGTGCTCGACCGGCCCCGCGATTCCTTCATCGAGTACGCCCTCACACAAACGGTGCATGCCCTCAAACCGCATTGGCTTCCCGCCCTCGAAAACGGCGCCCTCGCATTCGACGGCGACACGGACCACATGGGCTTCGTCTTTCGGGCGGACGCCTCCCCCGATGTCCTCGACCATGTCCGCCGCCTTGCGCAGTCCGATTCCCTCACCGAAACGGATCGCGTCACCATGCTGACAGTCTTGGCTAATATCGGCGAGCCCCCGGACCTTCGCCTCGTCCTCGACCGCGCCTCCCAAAACGCCGGACTGCTTCTCGAACTCGCCGCCGTCCAGGACCGCCGCCGGATTCGTCCCCCGGGCGATCTTCAACCCGCGGTAGACCGACTCAGCCGCAGTGAAAACACCGAGGTCCGTGCCGCCGCCATGCGCCTCGCCGGACACTGGCGACTCCCGGGCCTCGTCCCGCGCGTCAAAGTGATCGCCTCCGATTCCAACGAATCGCCAACTGTCCGCGCCGAAGCCGTGGAATCCTTCGCCCGCCTCGAAGGGAAACGCGCCGCGCCCGTCATCGACAGTTGGCTTACCACGACCCCCGATTACGGCACCCGCGCCGCCGCGCTCCGTGCCCTCGCCCGCCTCGACCTCGATCTCGCAGCGCGCCGCGCCACCGGTTTCCTCGAGCACAGCACCACCGAGCAGGATCTCGAAAACACGCTCGTCCCCCTCCTGTCCCGTGACCGGGGACCCGCCGCCCTCGCCGCCACCCTCGCGAAGTCGAACTTGTCCCCCGAAGCCGCGACCACCATCAGCACCTTCCTCGCCGCGCGCGGCCGCCTCGATTCCCCGCTCCGCGCTGCCCTCCACAAGTTAGGCGGAATCGCGTCGGACCTTCTTGCTTACGATGGTGCGTATGTCCGCGAACTGGCCGCGGAAGCGGAGAAAGAAGGGAACCCCGCCGAGGGCAAGAAAATCTATCAATCGCCCGCCCTCGCCTGCGTGGCCTGCCATCGCATCGACGGCCAGGGAGGTGTCCTCGGTCCCGACCTCAGCGGGATCGGGCGCGGTCTCTCCCGGGAGGTGATCATCGAATCCGTCCTCTGGCCAAAACGGCAGATCAAGGAAGGCTTTCTCTCCACCACCCTCACGACCAAGGACGGCCGGGTCCTCAACGGTTACCTGCAGAATGAAGACCGCGAGATCATCACCATCCGCGACGTCGCTTCCGGCGAGGAGATCACTCTCGGCCGCGGCGAAGTGAAATCGCGCCAGGACGCCGGCACCATCATGCCTGCCGGTCTCACCGTCACACTCTCCCGCGAAGACCTCCGCGACCTCATCGCGTACCTCGCTTCTCTAGGAAAGTAGCACAGGCTTCCAGCCTGTGTCTGAACCCCTCCGCAGGCGAAGCCTGCACACTCTCACCCGATAAATTTTAACTTTTGACCTTTAACCCGGCGCGAAGCACCGTCCCATACACCTCCAGCACTCTCCCCGCCATCACGTCCGCGGCGAACTTTTCCAAGACGTTCCTCCGTCCTTCCCGGCCCAGCGCCTTCCCCACGGCCGCGTCCCCGAGCAATGCCGCCATCGCGCCCGCCAACTCCCCCGCGTCCCCGGGGTCGAACAGCTTCCCTCCCTTCGTGGCACTCAACAGCTCCGGAAAAATCCCGTGCGCCGGCTGCACCACCGGCACCCCGCAAGCCATCGCCTCGAGCACGTATATCCCCTTCGGCTCCCGGTATGTCGTGGGGACGGAAAACACATCCAGCCCCTGCAAAAACGAAATCTTTTCGTCACGCTCGATCGCCCCGAAATATTCGAACGCCGACTCCAGGCCCGCATCCCTGAGTTTAGCCAAATGTGTATCAAAGAATTCCCGATCGTCCTCTCCCAGCCATCCTGCCGCCCGCAACCGGCAGTGCGCCATCCCCGGCATTTGCCGCAGCGCGATAAACGCATCCACCAGGACGTGAAACCCTTTCTCCGGACTGATGCGCGCCAGGTAACCCACGATGGGCGCATCGCCCCCCTCCTTCTCAGGCAGCTTCGTCTCCGCAAATTCTTCAATCCGAATCCCCAACGGAATCTTGTGAAAGCGCGCGCGCGATATCCCCAAGAGCTCTCCCATTTTCTCGGCGTAATAATCGCTGTGCACCACGAACCCGTCGATCGACTCCGCCAGGCGCCGCATCTCCCCGATAACCTGGCCCCGGTATGGCTCCTCCAATTCGTCCAGGAATAAGTCGTCCCCCTGTAACGTCACCAGCACCGGCACCTGCAGCTCGTTTTTGAGCAGTGGCACAAAGCCGGAAACCAGAAGGTTTGTCAGGTTGATGATGTCCGGTTGCGATTCTTCCTCAATCCAATCCAACAGCCGGCGCACTTCTTTGCGCTGGTTCCCGTGCTCCGCGCGCAACACTGACAGCGTCATCGCCCCCAACTCGCCCGCCTTCACGCTCACCGAACCGCCCGCCACCCGCCGGATCAATTTCGGATTGTTGAGCCACCGGTCGGCAAAGGCCGGCAAATGCCGAAACAACGGAATCTTCTGCTGCAAATACATATTAATCCCGCCAAAGAAAACACGGTCGACACTGACGTCTTCTTCGTCCGTCCGGATCGGCGTGTACAGAGGCACCAGCTGAATGTCGCACCCCGCGCGCGTCAACGCAGCCGCCAGCGTGTTGTCGTGCATGCAGCTGCCGCAATACATTCCGGCTGCCCCGGCGGTGAGATAGAGGACTTTCATTGGCTATCGGTAAAAATGTAGTCGCTTGCCCTCGATCTTTTGGAGTGCGGTGGCTTGACACCGCTTTGGATAGCGAACCGGGTATCCGGGCCTTCCCAATCCAGAAGTAGTCGCCACGCAGCAGACTGATCATCCAAAGCGCCGTCAAGCCGGCGCACTCCATAGGGTCTCCCTGGCATCATCCTTCAGCCGCAGCATCACGAAACACACATTAACACGCGGTCCGTTATAAAATTCGAGATTTTCGAACTATATATAGAGAGGTTACCACCGAGATCGGAATCCCCTTGATACCGCCATCACTCTCCCCTCCGTCCTCGATCTTGCCCTTCCCGACCCACCGACCATGGGCAAAATATACAAAAAACCGCGCTTTTCATCCAAGCATTCTCCCCCGATGGGGTGTACCTTTCCCCTCTTCAGATGGAGCCCGGCCCCCCGCCGGGCCCTATCGTTGAGACAGAAAGCGTAAGATTACCCGCCCCAACCGCGTTTCTACAGTGTGGTGGATGCCCCCAGGCGATCACGAAGACTGCCCCCCCGCAGCGCATCCACTCTACCCATTCTGATACCCGCATGAACCGATTCTTCAAAACCACCCCCTCCCATCTCCTGGTCCTCGCCACGGGACTCCTTTTCCTCCCCACCCCGGCACCCGCCGCCGATCCGCAGATGACCAAGGCGGAGGACGACAGGGCCGTCAGCTATTACGAAGATATCCGTCCCATCTTCCAGGCGAAATGCCACGGCTGCCACCAGCCCGCCAAGCCCAAAGGCGATTACGTCATGACCACTCACGAGCAACTGCTCGCCGGCGGCGAAGAAGACAAAGCCATTCTCCCCTCCAATCCGGACGCCAGCTATCTCATGGAGCAAATCGTCCCCGTCGACGGCAAGGCCGAGATGCCGAAGAAGGAAGATCCCCTCCACACAGAGGAAATCGCGCTCATCCGCAAATGGATCGCCCAGGGCGCCGTCGATGACACTCCGGAGAACGCAAAGCAACGCTTCGATCAGGATCACCTGCCCCAGTATACGAAACCTCCGGTCATCACTTCTCTCGACTATTCACCCGATGGCAAACTCATTGCGGTCGCCGGTTTCCACGAAGTCCTCCTCCACAAGGCCGATGGTTCCGGCCTCGCCTTCCGCCTCGTCGGACTTTCGGAACGCATCGAATCCGTGCGCTTCTCTCCCGACGGAAAAAAACTCGCCGTTACCGGCGGTCTCCCGGGCCGCATGGGCGAAGTCCAGATCTGGGATGTCGCGGAGCGCGAACTCAAACTCTCGGTCCCCGTCACCTTCGACACCCTCTACGGCGCCAGCTGGTCGCCGGACGGAAAACTCGTCGCCTTCGGCTGCACGGATAACACCCTCCGCGCCATCGACGCTGCCACGGGAAAACAAGTCCTCTTCATGGGATCACACAGCGATTGGGTCCTCGATACCGCTTTCTCCAAGGACGGCAGCCACCTCATCTCCGTCGGCCGTGACATGTCATCGAAACTGACCAAGGTCGAAACCGAGCGCTTCGTCGATAACATCACTTCCATCACCCCGGGCGCCCTCAAGGGAGGCCTCGCCTCCGTGGTCCTCCACCCGCAGCGGGACGAAATCCTCATCGGCAGTTCAAATGGCGTCCCCCAGACTTACCGCCTCTACCGCGAAACCGCCCGCAAGATCGGCGATAATGCCAACCTCGTCCGCCGTTTCCCCGCCATGCAAGGACGCGTCTGGAGCGCCGCTTACCGGCCCGATGGAAAACGCATTGCCGCCGGCGCCAGTTACAACGGCAAAGGCGCGGTCCACATCTATAAGAGTGAGTTCGACATCGCGCTGCCCAAGGAAGTCGCTGCCGTCTACTTAAAGGCCGCGCGGCTCAAGCGCAGCGACGCGGAGCAGAAGATCCTCGACGATTACCACACCCAGGGCGCAGAACTCCTCCACAAGATCCCCCTCGATACCGGCGTCTACACCGTCACTTTCAGCCCCGATGGAAAAACCGTCGCCAGCGGCGGGAACGACGGCCGCATCCGTCTCATCGATGCCGAATCCGGAAAAATCCGACAAGAGTTCGTCCCCGTCGACATTACCGCGCCGGGAGACGCCGCCACCGGAAGCGCCGTCGCGGCAGCTAAAAATAAACCTGTCGATCACGCCAAGGGTGAACCCGCCCCTGAATCCCCGGAAGTCCTTCCCAAAGGACGCCGGGTCGTCGGACTTCGGATTCTTCCGGAAAATATTTCGCTCTCCGGCCCCGCCCAATACCACCAGCTCCTCGTCACCGCAAAACTCGACTCGGGCGAAAGCGCCGACGTCACCCGCATGGTGAAGTGGAACCAGCAAAAACCCCTTCTCGAAATCGGCATGCGCGGCCTTGCCCATCCTAGTGCCGAAGGAAAAGCCACCCTCACCGCCCGTCTCGCCGGGCAGACTGCCACCGCCGCCGTCCAGGTCACGGGCCTCAGACAGAAGTTCCATCCAAATTTCACGCGTGACGTGAATCCCGTCATCAGCCGGCTCGGCTGCAACGCCGGCACCTGCCACGGCTCGAAGGAAGGAAGAAACGGGTTCAAACTCTCCCTCCGCGGATACGATCCGCTCTTCGATGTCCGCGCCTTTTCCGATGACCACGCCACCCGCCGCGTCAACATGGCTTCCGCAGGCGACAGCCTCATGCTTCTCAAAGCCACCGGCGCCGTCCCACACGAAGGCGGCCAGGTCACCCAGCTCCACTCGAACTATTACCAGGTCATTCACGACTGGATCGCCGCCGGGACCCCGCTCGATACCAAGACGCCAAAAGTAAAATCCATCGAGCTCTTTCCGAAGAACCCCGTCATCCAGCGCATCAGCGACCGCCAGCAGTTGCGCGTCGTCGCCACCTACGCCGACGGAGTCAAACGCGACGTCACCCGCGAATCGTTTGTCGAGAGTGGCAACCTCGATGTGGCCGTCCACGACGATTTCGGTCTCCTCACCACCATCCGGCGCGGCGAAGCCCCCATCCTCGCCCGCTTCCAAGGCGCGTACGCCGCCACCACGCTCACCGTCATGGGCGATCGCGGGGGCTTTAAGTGGACAAAACAACCCGCCAACAACCCCATCGACGAACTCGTGGCCGCCAAATGGCAGCGCATGAAAATCTTTCCCTCCGGACTCTGCACAGACGAAGAATTCATCCGGCGCGTCTATCTCGATCTGACCGGCCTGCCGCCCACCCCCGATGCTATCCGCGCCTTTCTCGCGGATAAAACTCCCGCGAGAAAGAAACGCGACACCCTCGTCGACAAACTCATCGGTGCACCGGAATTCGTGGATCATTGGTCCAACAAATGGGCCGACATGCTCATGGTCAACAGCAAGTTCCTCGGCCCCGAAGGCGCCCGCGCGTTCCGCGATTGGATCCGCGGGCACGTCGACGCCAACACGCCTTACGACAAATTCGTCCAGGAGATTCTCACTGCTTCCGGCTCCAACAAGGAAAACCCCGCCGCATCCTACTACAAGATCCTGCGCACCCCGGAGGAACTCATGGAGAATACCACCCACCTCTTCCTCGCCACGCGTTTTAATTGCAACAAGTGCCACGACCATCCCTTCGAACGCTGGACCCAGGA
>JAHEJT010000053.1 GCA_024638765.1 Verrucomicrobiales bacterium | reverse complement strand
GGCATCCAGGAAGGCACGGGCAGCTCTCCAAGCCGGAGCAGTTTTGCGTAGAAGGGGAGGTTGCCGCTCCAGAGATTCCCAAGGGTTAGATCTCCCTTCCCCTCCGGAAGGTGCTCGAGCACGTACTGCACGAGGTAGGGACTGTAAAAGCGGCTGAACTTTTCCTGGTCGGCGTACTCCCAGAAGACCTGAAAGGGGGTCTCCAACGCCAGGCCGGTGCGATGGTAATTGTAGGCCAGAAGCATCATCACAGTCGCGGCGGAAACCGTGCCCAGCCCGATAAGTCCCCACACTTCCACCCGGGGTTTCCCGGTGATGAGGGCCCGGATCGCCGCGATTCCCAGTCCCCCTACCACGACAGCTGCAAAGGTCGGGTAGAGAATTGCGAGGTAACAGACCAGGATGCAGAGTCCGGTGCGCTCGAAACCGGTCTTTCTCCGAATCAGGACATAGAGCGCGCCCAGCACCATCGCGGCCAAGACCTCGTGGCTCTTGAAGAAGTAGGCCCAATCGCCGGCCACCAGAAAAATCTGGAGGTATGCCGCCACGGCCAGGAGAGAAAAAATCCGGTCGCGGATGAGCATTTTCATCAGCGCATACACGACGGCGCCGGCGGACAAGATCATCGCGTAGGACACGAGTTGCGGCGCCAGGAGATCCGAAATGACGATCATCGTGAAGAAGAGGGTCGCGCCCTTGGAAGTCCAGAAATGGTACCAGAGTTCGTTGGGCGCGATGGCGCCGCTTTCGACGGTCGCCCGGTAATAGTGCAGGTAATGCACCCAGACATCGAAGTCATCGTTCCCGGGAAAGATTCCCTTTAACAGAAGCAGGAAGAGCGCGGTCGTCAGGATCAGCCCCAGGGCGAAGCTCTCGCCGAGGCGGGTATTCCTGCGCAGGGATTCCGCGCGCCGGACGGAGTTTAGTGCTGCACGCATTACCGCGTGCACAAGGTGGTGGACGCCCAGCAGGTAAGGCGGAAGCACGATTGCCATGACGATCGGGTAATGGAGTCCGCCGGCCAGCCCGGCAAAGAACATGACGATGCCCAGGGTGGCGGCCCCGACAAAGAAGAGGGTGATGCTGTCCGGGGCCGGTTGATGGGGACGGTCCAGGGTGTCCTGGACGATCGCGGTGACCTTCCTCAGGACGATGCCGGCGCCGACGCAAATCGCGATGAAGGCGACGATCAAAAAGCACCGGCTCAGGTTGTAAGCCAGCATGCGGGCGCCGCCCTCCGGAGTGAAGCCGTCGAAGGCGATGTCGGTATCCTTTACCAGGAAGGACGCCGCGAAGAGCGCCCCGATGGCAAGCAGGCAGATGAGGGTGGAGGAGCGAACAGAAAGACCATGCGCTCCTCCCGCCCGGCTGACGAGACGGGCAAGGGGTGGTTGCAGGAAGAAGAGGGCGCCACCGGCAAAGAGCGTCGTCAGCCCCCAGGTGAGCGGGGCAGGGGAGACGACGCCATCAATTACCAGAGACTCGAGATGAAGACCGGCCACCGCAAGGGTGAGCAACAGAAAGGGTGTCCGGATCCACCAGGATTTCTCAGCTGCCACGTGCCGGTAACGTTTGGAAATTCCTCCGATCACGAACCATCGCACATCAGGCTGCGGAACCCTCTTGTCGTCTCCTGCTTTTGAGCCACTTCATCGCGATGTGGCCCACGACCATCTGGAGATCTTCGGAGACCTGCATATCGTCGACGGGAAAGTGGATGGCGCAATCCGCCAGGTCGAGGCACTTGCCGCCCGAGTACCCCAGCACTGCAAATGATTTCATGCCCAGTTCCGCCGCTTTTTCCAGGGCCCGGACCACGTTCGGTGAATTGCCGCTGCCGGAGAACACCACCAGGACATCACCGCGTTCCGCTTGCGCGCTGAGCTGCCGGCTGAAGACTTCCGCGTAATCTGTGTCATTGGCGAGGCAGGTCATGACTGCAGTATTGGCCGGCAGGGCCAGGACTTTCATTCCGCGCCCTCCCTCGGGGTCGATTCCGTAGAGGAAGTCATTTGCCAGGTGCATGGCGTTGGCCGCACTGCCGCCGTTGCCGCAGAGGAACACCCTGCGGTTTGCCTCCCAGCAATCCCACAGCCCCTGCGCAAGCTTTACCACCGGACTCCAGTCAAATTCTGAAACAGTGTCCGTCAGCCGCTGCGCATATTCCCGGCAAAAATCTTCTCTCATGGCTTGCTGTTATCGTGAATAGGAATTCGCGTCCGAATCCGGTCCGGCCGGGCGCCCCGTGGGGAGTCGGCCGGTGGCCGGCGGGACTATCTCAGGAGCCGAAAGTAATTAAAAGCCCTTACCTTGGGCAGCAAGGGCTTTTTCACACCGGTCAACCGCCTCTGAGGCCTCGGAAATTCCGAAAGGCCTTACAGCCGGAGGGAATGCGGCTCGGAAGGGCAGGCCGGAGGCGGCCGGTCGCGCGCATCGGCGAAAGTCCAGTGATACCCGGGAAAACCCAAGGTGTCATGGCCGCCCTTTGATTATTGGTATTCCGGGTTCGCGAGTGACGGGGATTTGACCCTCCTTCTCGCGATAGATGCGCTTGTTGACGTCGTAAAGTCTTCGTATCGCCGGGGTTTGAATGTCACTGAGCACCGCGTCCCGGAAGGTTGGATTAGAGACGAAGCCCGCCCTGGTATACCGATGGTCCCAGGTTTCTGCGACTGCGACGGCGAAGGCTTGCTGGGCAAGGACTTCAACTCTCAAACCGGTCCGCGCGAGATCCTCGCCGATTACTTCCTCATCAAACCTCGCCAGGACGGCTTCCACAAAGTGGACGTTGCTCTCGAAGACGAAGTCCCGATTAAGCTGTTCCCGGTATTTGCGCCGGGCGAATTGTTTCAGCAACTCGTGCCGGCCGGACTTTTCGGCGGATAACAGTTGTGGATTCGTCTCGATTTCCTCGCGAATTTCCACCGGAAAATCATAGAGGCCCTCGCCGAAGTTTCCGTGCAGCTTCAGATCCCACAATTCCATGACTGTCTCATCGATCTCTCCGGGTTTCGTTTTCCACGTCAACAGCACCCTGTTACCGGACTGGCCCGCGACGTTGAAGTGCTGCCATCGATTCGACGGGTGAAACAGCGGTGAGAACGGCAACGTGCCAAATAACGAATTCGGGAAATCGATAATGAAGTAGTTCAACCCGGCATGCTTGAGCCTTGCCATCGCCGTCTCCGCATCCCCGTAAGCGATCTCATGCCAGTGCTTTCCCATGGCGTAGGAGACTTCGGTGACGACACCGATTCCAGGGTAAGCCGACTCCGGAGAACCGCTGACACTCAAGTTGACGACCTTCTCGCGCAGTCCGGCAGCCTGACGGAGCGCCAGGAGATCCTCGTCGAGGAGGCCGGCTCCTTTGGTCGCCCATCGCGGACCGTGCCATCCGCAGGCGTATTTTATCAGGGTATCCAGGTTTCTCTGTCGCGGATCGTCCTCGCGGACTCGTCCGAACGCTTTCTCAATTCCCTCGACACTCATGGTGCCCAGGTAAATTGCCACGGACGCAGCCAGGACGGTTTTTGCCGCGCCCGGATTGCGGGTTCGTTTCATGGTATTTTCTTCACCAGATGCCGCGCGACGCCGCACTCCTCGGCACGCAAGGATAAAAAGAATGTAGAAGACGGATCCAAGCACCAGCACCGGGACGAAGGTCAGAAATCCGTAGACGCGGTATACGGATATGGGCTGACTGGCCACCGGCGCGGCCAGCAGGGAGATCGCGATCAAAGTGCACAGCGCCAGTATCAACGATTTCTTTCGGGCGCCGACCCGGTGGATGCGCGCCAGGAGTGCGCCCAGGGCGAGGACAAAGGCGCCCCCGGGAACCCAGGGCGGCATCCACGACGGCAGCGGCAGGTCTTGGAGCCGGAGGATCTTGGCGAAGAAGGCGAAATTGCGGCCGCGCAGATTTTCAAAGGTGAGGGCTCCCTTTGCTTCCGGGACTCTACTGAGCGTGTAATCCACGAGGTGGGGGCTGTAAAGCCGGCTGAACTTTTCCCGGTCCGCGTGCTCCCAGAAGAGCCGGACGGGAGTCTCCAGCGCCAGGCCGGTGCGGTGGTAGTTGTAGGCGAGCAGCAACGCGACGGTGGCCGTGGACACTGTGCCCAGGCCGATGAGTCCCAACACTTGCACGCGGGGTTTCCTGGTGATGAGGGCCCAGACTGTGGCGACCCCGAGTCCGCCGACCACCACGGCCGAGAAGGTGGGATAGAGCAGCGCGAGATAACAGATCAGGATGCAGAGGCCGGCGCGCTCGAAAGGGCCCTTGCTGCGCATGAGAAGGTAGAGTGTGCCCAGGACCAACCCGGCCAGCACTTCGTGGCTCTTGAAGAAATGGCCCCAGCCGGTGGCCGCAAGATAGATTTGGAGGTATGCCGCAACGGCGAGAAGCGAAAAGGTCCGGTCCGAGATCAGCCTGCGCATCAGCGAATAGACCACCATGCACCCCATCAGGATCATCGCGTAGGACACGAGCTGCGGGGCCAGGAGGTCCGAGATGACCATCATCATGTAAAAGAGCGTCGCCCCCTTCGAGGTCCAGTAATGGTACCAGACATCATTGGGCGCGATCACGCCGGCTTCGACGGTGGCCCTGTAGAAGGGCAGGTAATGGGTCCAGACATCGAAATCGTCGTTTGCCGGGAAGATGCCCTTCAGCAGGAGAAGGAAGAGCGCCATCGTCAGGACCAGCCCCCAGGCGATGCTTTCGCCGAGGCGCGCCGCGGTGGGCAGGGCCGCCATCCGCCGGGACCAGCCGTCCGCGGCGCGGTTGCAGGCAAGACAGAGGTGGTGCACTCCCCAGACGTAGGGCGGAAGCACCATCGCCATCACGATCCAGTAATGGTATCCGCCGGCCAGGCCGACAAAGAGCATCGCGATTCCCAGGGCGGCGGCTCCAACAAAAAAGCGCGTGATGGTGTCGGGTTCGCGAGTGTGGAATTGGCCTCGCTTTTGCGCCACGACGGAGACGGCTTTTTCGATGAGGACGCCGGCGCCGACACAGATCGCGATGAATGCGGCGATCAGAAAGCATCGGCTCAGGTTGTACGCCAGCACGAGGGCGCCGCCCTCGGCGGTGTACCCGTCGGACGCGATATCGGTTTTCCCGGCGATAAACGACGCCGCGAAGAGGATCCCGATTGCAATCGGAGTGATGAGGAAAGCAAGGCGCCGCGAGGCGGGTGCTCCGGGGCGCGCCCTGGAGACGAAAAGAGACAGGAAGCCCGGCAGGAAGAAGACGGCGCCACCGGCGAGAAGGGCGGTCAGTCCCCAGATCAGCGGGACCTGGGAGACCGAACGATAGAGGATAACGGAAGCCAGGTTGTGGCCGAAGACCACCAGGGCAAGCGCCAGGAAGAGGGCCCGGAGCCGGCCGGTGCGCTTCGCCGCCGGGTCTGGAGATGCGCTTAACATTTGGGGATCAGGATGGCATGGGCGCGTGACCGGTATTGGCCAGGAAAAGGCTGCCGCCGGTCATTGTGCCGGGCGCACCTGGAAAGGGACCTGCCGCATCGTTTTCTCGCGATAGGCGCGACGGCCAGCTTCATAGAGTTGCTGCCTTTCCGGCGTAACCCTGTCAAGGAGCACCGGGTCCCGCGTGTAGGGTTTGGCGACGAATCCTGGCTTGGAATACCGCGCGCTCCAGGCTTCTTTGAATGCTGCTTCGAACGCATTTCTAATCGTCCATTGGATCGACAATTTCGCTTGCTCCAAATCCTCATCGGCCAGTGCTTGGTCAAAGTGCGCCAACACCGCATCCACGAAATGGATGTTGGATTCGAAGCTGAAGTCCCTGTTGAGTCGATCACGGTATGTCTGCTTGATGGTGCGCTTCACGAGATCCTGCCGCATGGATCCATCCGTTGGCAAACTCCCTTCATCCGCCTTGAGTTCGTCGCCAATATCCAATGGAAACTGGAACACGCCTTCGGCGAAATTTCCCTTTGTCCGCAGCTCCCAAAGCTCGATTAATCCCGGTTCGATTTCCTGCGGGTAAGTCCTCCAGGTCAAGAGCAGTGTGCTGCCGGACACCCCGACAATGTTGAAGTGCTTCCATTTGTCCGCCGCGTCGAACAACGGTGAGAACGGAAGAGTCCCGAAGAGCGGTTCCCGGAAGTCCAGGAGGAAGTAGTCCCGTCCGGATTCGCGCAACCTTCTTTTCGCCGTGTCTGCGTCCTCAAAAGCGATCTCATGCCAGTGGCGCCCCATTGCGTAGGATACTTCACTCTGTATGCCGATGCCGGGATAGCTCGATAACGGATGGCCGGTGATATTCAGATGGACGACCTTGTTGCGGAGTCCGGCAAGCCGGCGTAGTTCCAGTTGATCCTCGTCGAGGAGGCCGGCGCCCACGATGGCCCATTGCGGGCCGTGCCATCCGCAGGCGTACTTGATCAGGGTATCCAGGTTCCTCTGCCGGCTGGATTTTCCGGGCACACGAGTAAAGGCGTTTGCAATTCCCTCCACGGTCATGGCGCCCAGGTACACGGCGGCGGACGCGGCAATGACCGTTTTTGCCACGCCCAAATTACAGGCCGGCCTGACGGGTGCGCCATCGCCGGATGCCTGGCGATAGCGCACTCCTCTGCATGCCAGGACGAGAATAAGGTAACCGAGGGACCCGAGCACCAGGATGGGGACGAAAGTCAGAAACCCGTAGACGCGATAGACGGACACCGGTTGACTGGCCACCGGGGCGGCCAGCAGAGAGATCGCGATCAGAATGCACAGCGCCAGTATCAGTGACTTCTTGCGGGCGCCGACCCGGCCGATGCGCGCCAGGAGCGCACCCAAGGCGAGGACGAACGCGACTCCGGAGACCCAGCGCGGCACCCATCCCGGAATCGGCAGGTCTTCGAGCCGGAGGATTTTTGCGAAGAACGGTAAATTGTCGCCAAGAAGATTTTCAAAGCTGACGGCGCCCTTCGCTTCCGGGATCCTGCTCAGCGTGTAATCCACAAGGTGAGGGCTGTAGAGTTGGCTGAACTTTTCCAAATTCGCGTGCGCCCACCACAGCCGGATGGGGGTTTCCATCGCCAGGCCGGTGCGGAGGTAATTCTGGACAAGCAGCGTGGCCACCGTGACTGCGGACACCGTGCCCAGGCCGATGAGTCCCCAAACTTGATTCCGGGGTTTCCCGGTGAGCAGGGCCCGGATGGCGGCGACCCCGAGTCCGCCGACGATCACGGCCGAGAAGGTGGGATAGAGCACCGTGAGATAAGAGACGATGACGCAGAGGCCGGCGCGCTCGAACATGCCCTTGGGCCGCAGCAGCAGGTAAATCGCACCCAGCAACATTCCGGCGAGGACTTCGTGGTTCTTGAAGAAATAGCCCCAGTCGGTGGCCGAAACGTAAATCTGCAGGTATGCCGCCGCGGCGAGAAGAGAGAAGGTCCGGTCCGCGATCAGCCGCCGCATCAGCGCATAGACCACCGTACTTCCCAGCAGGATCATCGCGTAGGACACGAGCTGCGGGGCGAGGAGGTCCGAGACGGCCATCATCATGTAAAAGAGCGTCGCCCCTTTCGAGGACCAGTAATGATACCAAAGATCATTCGGCGCAATGATGCCGCTGTCGACCGTCGCGCGGTAATAGTGCAGGTAATGCACCCAGACATCGAAATCGTCATTTGCCGGGAAGATGCCTTTGAGCAGGAGAAGGAAGAGCGCCATCACCAGGACCAGCCCCCAGGCGATGCTCTCGCCGAGGCGGTGAGCGGGACGCAGAGTCGTCGTCCGCCGGGACCAGCGGCCCGCGGCGCTTTTGCAAGCAAGACAGAGGCGGTGGACACCTAATACGTAGAGTGGAAGCACCATCACCACGACAATCCAGTAATGGTATCCTCCGGCCAGACCGAGAAAGAGCATGGCGATGCCCAGGGCGGCGGCTCCGATAAAGAAGAGCGTGATGATGCCCGGGTCCGGCTGGTGTCCGGGGTCCCGGTTGGGCGCAAGCATCGAAGCGATTTGCTTGACGGCGACGCCGGTGCCGACGCAGATCGCGATGAAGGCGGCGATCAGAAAGCATCGGCTCAGGTTGTAAGCCAGGACGAGGGCGCCGCCCTCGGCCGTGTAGCCGTCGAAGGCGATGTCGGTTTTCTTGACCAGGAATGACGCCCCCAAGAGAGCCCCGATAGCGAGCACGGCGTTGAGAGGGGCGAGGCTGCCTGCACCTCCGTTCCGGGATCGGGTATCAGAAAACAGGGAGCCCAATCGGGGTTGCAGGAAAAAGATGGCACCGCCGGCAAGAAGGGTGGCCAGCCCCCAGATCAGGGCGCTCTGGGAGACGGAATGATAGAGGACGACGGAAGCCAGGTTGTGGCCGGCAACCACCAAGGCAAGAAGCAGGCACAGTATCCGGAGCCATCCGGTGCGCTCCGCCTGCGGGCCTGGTGTTCGATTCGCCATCTTTAGGATCGAGATTGAAGGGGAAGCGTGAAACGTAAACCGATGCAGCCTGACGGATGAAAGCGAACACCCATGGGATTTTTGCAGGTGCGAGGTCTTGCCGAATTCCGCGAAGACTTCGGCTTCCGGAAGCGTCGGCGGGAAAGTAGCTGCGGCATCCTGCCGCAGAAAGGAAACGGAACTGCGGCAGGATGCCGCAGCTACTTTCCTACTTTCCCTAACAGCTCCTTTCACAGGGAGATCGGGACAAAATGTTACACTGCCCTAGCAGCCTCTCAGACTTGCGTCGAGGGCAAATCCCTGCGCGCGGAGCCGGGGGGAGACTGCCGGGGCGGCGCGCCCATGACCGCCCGGGGAGGGAGGGGGACAGGAAGACGGTTTGCGAGATCGGGCCCACTCGGGGCCCAAAGCGCGGCTCCCGGGCTTTCCAGGGGCCGATGGGCCCGTGTCGAGAGGCGGAATGGGCGGGACGCCGGCGATGCCGTCGCCCTTCCTGTTTGACCTTCTTCTTACTGGTTATACTTTGTCAGCGCACACGGAGATGAAAAAGAGAGTGGGTCGGGCCGTGATTTCGACGAAGGACAGGACGATGGCAAGGAGTTGTTGTCTACCGGTGTAGCCGCCCCGACAAGATACCAAACAGTCTCAGGATGGCGGTGGGAAAGTTATTTCATCGATGCAGGTAGTTATTTTTGCGATTGGCTTGTTTTGTGCGGCTTTTGCGGTGCACCTGGTGGTTTGGCGGGTGGCATTGCCCCGGCATCATATCGGAGCGCTCCTGGGCATCTTTTTTGCCGTTCTGTTAGGAGGCTGCCTGATAACCCTCTTGCCGGCTGTGCAGCCTTATGGACCCCGGAGTATTTGGGATTATTTCGCGGTGGTGCTGTTTCACAGTGCGGCCGCCCTGGCGTATACGGCTTTCTATTCGGCCATCGAAGAAGACAGTCCCTCGCTGGCGCTGGTCAAGGCGGTCGCCCAAGCCGGTAACGAGGGTTTGAGCCGCAAGGACTGTCAGGGTGTCATCGGGGATGATTTCCTGGTGCAAAATCGTTTCATGGTAATGCTCAAGAGCGGGTTGATCCGTGAAAAAGACCACAGGTATTACTTGTCCGCGAGGGCGGAGCACATGGTGCTGGTATTTGAAGCGGCGGCCGGCTTGTTCGGGTTGCCGAGAGGGGGTTGAACTATGGGAGATCTTTATCCGCTCTTCGTCATGTCCCCGGTGATCGCAACCGCGCTGAACGTGGTGGTCCACATCGCGATCAACCATTTGAGGCGAGGCAGGAATCCACTGGTAAATCTGGCGATCGCGTTTGTCATCGGGGCGGTGGGCTTAGCGGCGATGAGTCTGGCGATTCTCCCCGGGAATACGGAAACCCTGCTGGAGGCCATTATCTGGTTTCTGTTTACCTGCGGGACCTACACATGTCTGGGATTTTGCTATTTCACCTTCATCAATTTGAACCTGGCCTCATTGCGGGTGCGTATCATGAAGGAGATCAAACACTCGCCGACGCAAAGCTTGTCTTTGGAAGCAATCCTGGAGGAGTATGACAGCCGGGCGATTGTCGACGCGCGGCTGGAGCGCCTCACGGAAAGTGGTCACTTTGTCCTCCGGGGCGACCGGTTCTTTGCCGGGCCCAATCCCCTGTTTCGACGCTTGGCGCTGGTGATGGATTGGTTGAAGTGGGCGATCCTTGGCCGCAGGATCGAGGAAATCCGTGAGAAAGGGGCGGCTAGTTGACAATGAAGATCTGGAGTTTGGGAGAGCTGGAAACCAACGATGTGGATCTCACCTTGTTTGTTTCCTGCTACAACGAAGAGGCTTACATATACGAGACGCTGCAAAGCATTATGAAAGCTCTCGATCAGCGTGACCTCACCTTTGAAATTATCGTCATCGACGATTGCTCGAGCGACCGGTCACTCGAGAGGATTGATGAGTTTATCCGGGAGCACCCGGATCTCAACATTACCGTCAAAGCCAATAAGAAGAACCAGGGGCTCGCTTTTAATTTTGTGGAGGCGGCGTATCTGGGCAAAGGGAAGTACTACCGGCTCATGTGCGGGGACAACGCGGAACCTGCCGAAGCGCTTGCCGGCATTTTCAAGCACGTCGGGGAATCGGACATGATCATTCCTTATCAAGTGAGCACGGGGAGGACTTTTTTCCGGCAGGCAGTTTCCAAGACCTACGTGTTTCTCGTGAATTTGATCAGTGGATACCGATTGAAATATTACAACGGCTGTCCCGTGTTCAGAAGAGTCCATGTGGTGCGGTGGCATCCGCATTCCTATGGCTTCGGTTTCCAGTCCGATCTGATTACCCGTCTGCTCGACGAAGGATGTTCCTACATGGAGGTGGAATCGTGGTCGGTTGAGAATAAGCTCAACCTTTCCACGGCCCTGACGTTCCGAAACTTTCTCTCCGTGGTGCACACCCTGATTGAGATTTCCATGCGTCGGGCGAGAAATATCTTGTTTGGGAAGCATCCGCGGCTGGAGTCCTGAACACCGGCCAAAGAATTTATGTAGGTTCAATTCGGTATTGGAATCAAAGTCTCACGCCATGCCTGTCCGCAGCACGATCGCGCTTATCAAAGAAGCGTTCACCTTTGCCCGTGAAAATGATCTCAAGACCATCGCGGCGGCGATCCACAGCAAGGAGGCGCATCCGTTCGTGCAATTTGCAAAATACGGCTTCTGCGGTGGCTTGGCTACCGTCATTGGCCTCGGTACTTTCTACCTCCTGGCTTTAACGGTTTTCCCGAATGCGCTGGATCGCTCTGTGAGCGATGAAGTGCGGCGCAACTATGCCGTCTACGCAAATCTATGTGCCTGGCCACTCTCCAACGTCTTTGCTTACCTGAGCAATGCCGTCTGGGTTTTCACCGGCGGCCGTCATCATCGAGCCAAGGAATTCCTCTACTTCAGCCTGGTGTCCTTTATCAGCTTCGGTGCCGGCCTCCTGGCCGGTCCCCAGCTCATCAAGTGGTTTGGCATTTCCACCCACCTGGCCCAGGCCAGCCTGGTCGTCACTTCCGTGCTCGTGAACTACGTCCTCCGCAAGTTCTTCATTTTTCAGAAGTAACCAAGTCCGGGGCTACCGGGTTAATCCGGATTCGTGGACCAGGAAAACCTGTCCGTGCCATCCGTAAGGAAACCACTCCGTGTAGCGGAATCGCTCCTGGCCGCGGAATGCTTCTTCGAGCGCACGGCGCTCACCCATTCCGGGGTTGGCACGATTGCAGTTGTAATCGTCCATGATCAGCAGAGTTCCATCCTGGAGCAGATCGTGGGCGATGAGGGTATCGAGGACGAACTTGGCCGATGAATACAGATCACAATCCAAATGCACGAGCGCGAGGGGCTCCTTGGGCAGACGCGCCAGCAAGGTGTCTTCGAAATACCCTTTCACCACTTGGAGGCGTTCTCCCGGCAAAATCCGCGACAGGACCTGATCTATACGTTCGTTCAGGCCCTCATCCACTTTCATGCTTCCTTTGAACCAGACCTGGTTGACAGCCACATCGTAACTCGATTGGTCGATTTCATCCTCGATCTCCGGCAATCCTTCGAAAGAGTCGAACAGCAACAGCTCTTTTTCCAGGTCCAGTTCCACCATCATGCCAGCGAGCCAACGGGCGGTATAACCCATGAGGGTTCCAAACTCGGCGATGTCGCCCGGGATTCGATTGTTGTCGATATACTCGAGACAGCGGCGCAGGGCGGGCTGATAGACCGCGTCGGCTCTTGCTCTCGTGTAACTGGGTGGCGGGAGGGTGGTGGGATCGATAATATGCCGCAGCACAAGGTGCATCCAGCGGGATTCCTTCCCCGCCCGGGACTTCAGTTTGTTGCGGGCCTTGGGTGAACTGAGGACGGGGTCGATGAGAAACCGGACGCCTAACTTGTTCAGCATGCCTTCCTGGCGCGTGTTCATCTCGCTAAGGGGTGAGTGACGGAATCGTGTTGATATTGAACCGGGGGGGCCGGTTCGAGGGGTTCGGGGGAACCAAGGGGTTCGAGGGGTGCGGGGAAACGGAGGGGCTAGAACTTCACCCCGGCCGGGCATTTTTCCAAGTAGAAATTGCGAAATACGCCTTTTACGCCCCTGGGACGGTCGCGCGCCTAACCGCTTGTTGCCAAATTCCAGCTCTGACGCTGATATCCGGCCGTGTCGGATCGGCGGCGTTTTGCCTCTGCACCCATAAAGAGCTTGAAAAGCAAGGGCCGGGAAGTAGTATCTCGTGTTCTCTAAAGTGCCGTCGCGCGTTCATGCCCATGCTCGTTAATTCCCCAGGAGTCAGGCCGGGGGCGGCCGGAACCGTGCAAGGGCGCCGGAGGACGCAACGCTTTCTGGGGGCTTTGGTGTGCGGGCTGGCGATCCTGCTCATCGTCCCCTTCCTGGTGGAACAGCCGCCCCTGACACTGGCGGGACAACTGCCCGGGAAATGGGTCGCCTCGCACGAGGATGTCGGCTACGATTTCATATTTTACCAGGGCGGCAGATGTATGATCCACGTCATGGACCCGGACCCCTCAAAAAGACGGCTCTACAACGGTTCATACACACTGCATCTTAACAAGCAACCGGTGGCTCTTTCCATTCACAGCGTCCCCGGGCTCAAGCATCCCCTGCACACCATCGTGCGAGTCGACGAATTGGGGCGGCTCGAAATGGCGCCTTTCTCGCCCGTCTGGAGGCTGCGCCCCACCTCTTTCGACTCGAAAACGAGCTTGGTCTTTACATCGCAGAACTCATAATCGCCGGAATCCCGTTCGGTCCACCGGAACATCCCTACGGTCGCCATAACTTACCGCCATGCAA
The DNA here is from genome assembly GCA_024638765.1 of Verrucomicrobiales bacterium. Taxonomy (GTDB): domain Bacteria; phylum Verrucomicrobiota; class Verrucomicrobiia; order Verrucomicrobiales; family DEV007; genus JAHEJT01. The sequence goes on along the minus strand of JAHEJT010000053.1, from coordinate 15,907 downwards.
TTTGACAGTCTCTTCGAACAACTGACTCCCGCCACTTCGGTGCGCGAACTGGTGATCAACCTCCTGCTCTCGGCCCTCGTCTGCATGCTGCTGGCGCGCCTCTACTCGGCGTTTGGCTCGGCCGCCTCGAACCGGAAGAGCTTCGGCCGCAACTTCGCGCTGATGGGAGTCACGACGACGCTGGTGGTCACCATTATCAAGTCCTCCCTGGCGCTGTCCCTGGGATTGGTCGGGGCCCTCTCCATCGTGCGCTTCCGGGGCGCCATCAAGGAGCCGGAAGAACTCGCTTACGTTTTCATGTGCGTCGCTTTGGGGGTCGGGTTCGGGGCCGGCCAACCCGTCCTCACCTTGCTGGGCGCCGCGGTGCTCTCCGTGGTCATCTTCCTGAATTACCGCCGGCGCCGCGAAGTGCTCGCAGAACAAAGCGTGCTCGTCAACGTCTCCAGCGGCGATCCCAAGGGCGCCGGCGTGCGCGCCTTCGCCGACGTCCTCGGCAAGCACTGTCCCGAGGTCAGCCTGCGCCGCGTCGACGAGTCGACCGACCGCGTCGAGACAGCTTTTTCCGTCAATGGGGCCGGCTTCGAAGCCGTCATGACCGCGAAGGAGGAATTGGTAGGGCTTGGCGATTCCATCCAGGTCACCGTCCTCGACAACGAAGGCGTGTTCCGGGGATGAAGGTCCAGGAAAGGCAGGTCTCGAAATTCGCGAAGGCGCGAGGCCACCTGTTGGAGCCTCTCCTGATGGGGATTCTTCTGATGCTCCTTTTCGCCGGCAGCCGCGAATCGGCCGGTCCGGGAGGCAGTGCCCGGCTCTGGAGTGCGTCGGTACCGGCCTGGCCCGCGGCTTCCGTGGCGACGACCCCCGCAACCGCCGGCGCGGAGGACACCGTGCCCACCCTGCCCGACACCGGCCCGATCTCGCTGGCCACCCAGCTCCCACGCCATTCGCTGCTGCCGGTCTTCGATTTGAGGCTTCCCCCCGCGAGCATTCAGAAGCTCAACGAGGTCCTGCCAAAAGATGATCGTTTCGTGACACATCGCGGAACTGTTTTTTCCGGCGTCTCGGATGCCAAGTGGCCTTTCGTGCCCGCGACCTTCACGTACCAGGGACGGAGTTACCAGGTGAAGGTGCGCTTCCGCGGGTGGAATTACGACCATTACATGCTGCGCAAGAAGTCCTGGCGCATTAAGTTCTCCCGCGACGACCCGTTCTTCGGCCTCCGCGAGATCAATGTTGCCAACTTGCGCGAGCGCGCCGTAATCACGGACGTGTTCGAGCACGACCTGCTCCGGGATCTCGGGCAGATGCTCTCGGACGAGTATCTGGTGCACCTCCGCATTAACGGCGAATTCGCCGGGGTCCAGGTCGTCTTTGAGCAGCCCAGCACAGAATTTCTCGAGCGCCACGAGCGGCAGGTCGGCGGGATTTTCGGGGAGCGCATGCACAGCGAAAACCCCTATGTGGCGACCGCCATGTGGCAGCAGTATACCGGGCTTGAGGAAGACTTTGTACACTTCGAACGCTTCCGTACCGTCGTTCAAGATAGCCAAGTGGATCCCCTGCATCTCCTCGACATCCTGGACGTGGACCGATTTCTGGACTTCAGCGCCGAGGCCGTGCTCACGGCCAGCACCAACCCGGGCACCCACAACTGGCGGCTTTACTTCAACCCGGTCCCGCAGAAATTCGAGGTCCTCCCCTGGTATCAATTCGGCGTGGACTGGCCTCTCAACGCCCGTTACCTGCGGGCGGACCGCTCTCGGCCCGTGGATCTTATGATTAACCCCGTGAGCTTTAAGGCCTTCCGGAACCGGAACTTCTATGAGCTTTTCCATTCGAAGCTGGCCTATCTCCTCGAAAATGAGGGGCATGTTTCCTATCTGCTGGCCCGGTTCAACGAGTGGCGCGACCGTGCGCGGCCGGACATTTACGCGGACGTCAACAAGCACTCGGTGACGCACTTCACGTTCGAAAACAAGTACTTCACGAATGAGGAGTGGGAAGACGCCGTCGAGGAGTTCAAGGCCTGCCTGGCGGTCCGGCACGATTACGCGCGCCGGTTTCTGAAAGACTCCCGGTTGCACGCCAGGATCTCCCCCCTTAGCGGGCAGGGTCCCGAAGGTGTGGAGATGTGCGCGGAACTGGTCCTCGAGATCGACGGAAAGATTCCGATCCGCCTCGAGTCGTTCACCTTGGGCTGGGAGGAACCGCCGGGGGTGATTCTCTTCTTCAAGGACCAGGACGGTGACGGCGTATTCGGGGGAGGGGATCCTCAGGTCGGGAGCTTCGACGCCGCGGCCGTAACCGAGTCCGTTCACCGTGTGCCGGGACTCCTGCGGAGCAACTTGCAGATGGTGACTCCCACCAAGGATTCTTACAGCGACGGCACCGTGCCCAATCTCGACGTGGTTTCCAGTCCATCGGTCACGCGGATCCTGGTCGGCGTGCGGCGAGAGGGATCCGGCGCAAAGGAGGGCAACCTGCCGACGCTGCTGGGTGTGGAGGCATCCAACTCGATTACCGGGGAATCCCTGCCGGTGGGTGACACTCCCGCGCCTTCGGCGAGGGTGATCGAAATCCCCCTTGCGGTAGCCGGGGATTCGCCGGTCCAGGGGCCCGGGTATCGACTGGGCTTTTACGTGCAACGCCCCTCGCCGATCAACATTGACGCGCTGAGATTCGAATGGCCGGGAGAAGGGCAGCGGACCATCCGGATTCTGCAGGAAGTCCCTCTCGAGACCGGCGAAGTGGAAGAGCGGCTGCTGGCGCAGGCCGCGCTTGGCGCGGCGGATCGGGACGTGCGTGTGTCTCTCGAGGGGCTCCAGGTGGCCGGGCGTCCCGACCCGTGGCCTTCCGCCGCCCCCGCGCCCGTGACCCTGCCGACCCTGACGGAGGTCCTCGTGCGGGTGGAGGGTATTGATGATGCCGGGTTATCCCTTCCGCGGCTGGTGGAGGTATCCGCCTCAGAAAGTGCAGGCGGCGACCTCGTCGCCGTGCCCATCGAGAGGGCTCCGGTCCTCTCTCCGCTGTCCGTGCGGCACTCCGGGCCCGGTTATGATCCCGTCCCGCCCGGCAAGGTGCCCGGCATGCCCAGGCTGGAGCGCAAGCCGCCGACAGAAACCATTACCTGGACCGGGCCCGTCCAACAGGTGCACGAGGACATCGACCTGGGCCCACACATCAAGCTGGTTATCGAGCCGGGCACCACCGTCGCTTTCGGGGACGGGGTCTCCCTGCGCGTCCGCGGCCAGATCGTGGCCCAAGGTACCGCCGAGAAACCCATCCGCTTCGTGCCGGCGCGGCAGGGAGGGACCTGGGGCGTGGTGGCGGTCGACACGGTGGCGGCAGTCGAGAACGTCTTTTCGCATTGCCGGTTCGAATCGGGCAGCGAGGGCACCTTTGGATCGCTGACATACACCGGCGCCCTCTCGATATACAATTGCTCCGCCCTGGTGGAGGACAGCCGTTTCCTGTACAGTGCGGGAGACGACGGCATCAATTGCAAATACTCCGAATCCATTGTGCGCAACTGCGTGTTCGTGCGCAATAGCGGCGACGCCATCGACTACGATTTCACCGGGGGCGAGATCCGCGCCTGTGCGTTCCTCGACAACCGGGGCGACTCCATCGATCTCTCCGGGGCGACGACAGTGATCCGGGACAACGTGATTACGCAGTCGGGCGACAAGGGAATCTCGGTGGGGGAGCGTTCTTTTCCGTCGATCGTGAACAACAGCATTCACGGCTGCGCCATGGGAATCGCCGTCAAGGATTCCTCGGATGCGCTCCTGGTGAAAAACACCCTGGCGGGCAACGAGGTCGGCGTATCGCTTTACGTGAAGAAGTCGTTCTTCGGCCCGCCCCGGGCGAGGCTGCTCGGCTGTGTCGTCTGGGGCAACGAGCAAGGCGCATACGTCGGCGAAGGAAGCGAGTTGGTGGTGGAGTCATCCGTGGTCGCAGACGAGATTGGCGGTCCCGGACGATTCAATGCGGACGGTATCCTCGCGCTGGAGCCCGTCCTGCGCGACCCGGACCGCGGAGACCTCCGCCTCGACGAGTCATCGCCCTGTCGCGGGGCCGGGGACGGTCGCCTCCTCGGGGAGCTTGTCCCCGGATTGACGGGGACGCTGACCGACCTCGGGTCCGAAGTCTACATCTCCCTGGGAAACAGTCCATGACCGAGCACATCGAGGACAGATCCTACGAACGCAAGATCGCCATCGAGGGGGTGCCGTTGTCGCACGTGGAGTCCCTCGTAAGGCTTCATCCCCTGGGCTTTCGGGATCTTTATCCGGAGCGATGGATCAACAACCTCTACCTGGACACCACGGATTTCGCCGCTTACCGGAGCAACGAGGGCGGAGTGGGCGAGCGGGTGAAATACCGCGTGCGCTGGTATGGCGAGTTGCTGGGCCGCGTCCCGGCGCTCTGCCTGGAGCTGAAGCATAAGACGGGGTGGTTGCGGCGCAAGCTGGTCTATCCGATCCCCGGCGTCGAACTCACGAAGGGGCTCGGCCCCGCGCTGGAGTCGGTCCTGCAGGCGAGTCTGCCCGGAGAGATTCGTGAGGAACTGCAGCTTCTGCGCCCGGTCCTCCTGAACCGGTATGCGAGGCGCTACTATCGCTCCTCGTGCGGTCGCTTCCGGCTGACGCTCGATCGGGAGGTTGGTTTCTACGGCCTCTCAGGCCCTGGCATGGCGCCCACCCGGCAGGTGGCAAGCATGCCGGGCACGATCCTGGAGGTGAAGTACGCGCGCGCCGATGACGATGCGGCGCTGGCTATGATCGGAGAATTTCCTTTCCGTCTCACCAAGCATTCCAAGTACGTGGTCGGGGTGGAACGCCTTTACGACGCCGGCCTGCTCCGTGGCCCGGCCCTGATCCCGTTGCATTGTTGACAGGTGTATCATTCATGTCCCGCCTTCCCGTCCGGGAAGATCACTGATTGGGCTCCGTGCTTGCGGGAGACGGATTCGCGACACGCTGGAATACATAGACGGCCTGGGTGCGCGGATCATAGCCGGTGACCGGCTTGAAGCTCCGCCAGAAAAGTTCGGGCCGGATCATGGAGTGGGCGAACACATCGAGCGTGGCGACCATTTTGTAGGTCAACGACGGATTCTCCGTGCCCGGACGAGTGCCGTGCGTTTGGATCAGCGCCCTGATCAACTGCTCAGCCTCCGGCGTCGCGCCGAAAGTAATGAAGAAGTCCGGCGCATGCGCATCCGCAAAAAGCCGTGCATCGAGTTTGTGGACCTCATCCAGGGAAAGATTCGCATTGCGACGTTGGGTTTCTGCAGCGATCAGGAGTCCCCGGAACAAGACTTGATCTCCGGTATAAAACATCAGCGGGTAATTGGCGTATCCGGGGGCGGCCAGCAGGGTGGCATCTTTGGGTAAATTCTTCCGGATGAAATCGGAGGCCGCGCGGTAGGGCTCCGGATAGTCATGTGTGATCTCCTGGATGTAAGCCGGCAGAAGCCAGCGCGGCTTCGAGGTGAAATTGCTCGGGGCAACCCCCGGTGGCGTCAGGCTCAAGAAGTTGGTGAAGACGGACACGAGAAGGATCGCCCAGGCGAGCGCAGTCCCGCGGGTCCGGTTGGGAATCAGGGTCTGGACCAGGCTCAGGATAAAACCGACAAGCGTCGCGCACAACGGGATCAGGACGACGAGGTATCGGGTGTCCGCGAACGCCGTCTTGCGGAGATCCTGGGGTGAGAGCACGGTCGAAACCACGAGGTAAACCATAAACAGCGCGCCCATTTCCCCAAGGCCGGAGAGGCTGCCACCCCTTCGCCGATGGATCACTGCCAGGACGATTCCCAGGATGACGACGATCCATGGCAGCCAGGCGCAGGTATTCAACTCCCGGAGGTTCCACCAGAGCAGCTCGAATTTCTGTGAGAACGGCGGCCGCTCGAAATCGGGCCTTACCCAGATGCGCTTGGCGACAGCGTAGGGTAAGACCAGGAGAGAAAAAACCGCGCCGGAAATGCAAAACTGAATCCACTGCCTGCGGGAAAGTTCTCGGGCGTGAAAGATCAGGAAGACGGCTGCGAGGCTCATCATCAGGGCGATGCCGATCATGTAATGTGCGTAAAAGAGAAGGGTCGCGAAGAGCGCCAGCCCGAGATGCCAGGATATTTTCGTGGCACGCAGTGCGAGGAAGTAGGAAAGCGTCGTCAGCGCGGAGAAAGAGATGACCGGCGAGTAATAGCGGCACTGCTTGATATAGAGCAGGAAGCTTACTGAAAGCGCGAGGTAAGCTGCGGCGAAAACGGCGGCGCCCGGCCGCTTCGGGAACAGCGTGCGAGTCAGAAAAAAGGTCGCGGGAATCGAAAACAGGCCGAGCAATGCAAAGGGAATCCGTCCCGCGGCGGTCGTGTATCCCATCAGTTTGAAACCGGCCGCACAGACGAAGTAAGACAGCGGAGGATTGATGGAGTTGAGGTTCTCATCGAGAAGACTGCCATTTCGAAATGCAATCAAGTTACGGCCGTCCCAGCCCGAAAAACCGCCGGTCTCGAGTAGATTTTTCGTGAAGAGCGCAGTGTAGGATTCGTCGTCCCAGAAATAGGTGTTTCCGATGTTGAAAAGGACGAGCCCCGCGGCCACCGCCGTGAAGCAGAGACAGAGCAGTAATGGGCGCCTCGAGGAAGAGTGCGAATCGTTCTGAGAATCCATATTCGTCGGGTGACCGGATCAGACCTCGGCGCTGCGGTTGACCTGGTAATCTCCCCGGCTGAAATATTTTTCGAGCCAGAGGTAGAGCACGATGAAGAGGTAGCGGCTGCCCATCTCCTTGATTTTGAGTTTGGCCAGCCCGGTGGTGCGGTTGCGCCAGGTAATGGGAATCACGGTCCAGGAGAAGCCGCGAATGATGGCCTTGAGGGGGAGTTCCACGGTGAGATTGAAGTGTGGGGAGATCAGGGGGCGGCAGCCGTCGATCACGGTCTTGCGGTAAGCTTTAAAGGCGTTGGTGGTGTCGTTGAGCTTAATATTGAAGAGGATCTTAATGAACAAATTCGCCATCCGGTTCACGAAGAGTTTAACCTTGGGATAATCGATGACACCGCCTCCCTTGATGAATCGGCTGCCGAAAACGCAGTCGTGCCCCTCGTTCAATAGTTCCCAGTAACGCACCACGTCCCGCGGATCGTCGGACTCGTCCGCCATCACGATGACGGCGGCGTCACCACGCATGTGGTCGAGCCCGTAGATGATGGCGCGTCCGAAGCCGTGGGGTCCGGGGTTTTTCAGGGGGCGTAATGTGGGGATCTCGCGTGCGATTTCCTGAAGTTTTTCGTAAGTGCCGTCGCTGCTGCCGTCGTCGACCACGAGGATTTCACAAGGCACCTCCTTGAGTTTCAGCGCGACCTGGAGGTGTTCCACCGCCGAGGCGATGCCATCCACCTCGTCGCGCGCGGGGATCACCACCGAGAAGAGTTGCAGTTGCGTGTCCGGCATCGGGATAAGAGGCGATTCGGCCGTTTCCAGAATCTATCCCAAAAAACCCATTTCCCTCACCCTAACCCTCTCCCCAAGGGAGAGGGGACTGGAAAACCAGGCTTTTCGAAATGATGAACGCAAATTAATCATCGAGCGAATCTATGTTGGGATAGCTGCAAGTCAGCAGGTGTGGTCGAGCCAGTGTGGATTGGCTTCGGCGTGGGCGGCGATTTCCTCGAGGATCGTGTCGATGGGCGTTTGCGGTTTCCAGTTCCATTGCGAGGCCGCGCGCGCAGAATCGAGGACGACCCAGGGCAAGTCGAAGCGTCGTGGCGCGGGATCGGAGGCGATATCTCTTTTTTCGAAGCGATCCGCGCACCAGTCACTGAGGCCGGCCAGGGACATGTTGTTTTCGAGGCCGCCGGCGAGATTCTGGATTCGATCAATGGCTGGTGCACCCGGGGTTACGAATTGTTGCCGCAGCAGCGGCACCAGGTCACGGGGATGGAGGCAGTCGCGGACCTGGTGTCCATTGCCGTCGAACCCGATGTACTTGAGCGCTTTGCCGGCGCGCCAGGCGTGGATCCAAAAACTGAAGATACCCTGGTCCGGGCGTCCGAATTGTCCGGCCCCCGCGAGGACACCGCAGCGGTTGATCCAGACTTCGAAATCGTAAGCGGCGCCGTATTCGAGCGCCAGGGTTTCCGAGGCCAGCTTGCTGGCGCCGTAAAGGGAGAGCGGAGGGACCGTGGAGAAAGATTCTGCGATTCCCGCTTCCGAAAGTCCCGGCGGCGTCGAATCGTCAATGACCGGGCGGAAGGCGTTTCCTTCCACCGTGACGGCGAGTGCGGCGAGCGGTGTAACGCTGTAAACCCGGCTGGTGCTAAGGAGGATAAAGCCGGCCCCGGCGCGCCGGCAGTACTCCAGCATATTGATAGTGCCACCGAGGTTGTGTTCGAGGACCTGCCGGCTGCTGCTTTGTCCGTCAACGCCCGCGAGGACGCTGGGGTTGGCGGCAGCGTCGATCAGAAAGTCGACGGCAGGGAGGGATTCAAAGTCGCTGGCGCTGCGCACGTCGCCGTGAATGAAGGTGACCCCCAGTTCACGGAGTTTCTCCCGGTTCAATTCGCTGCCCGCCCGCCCAAGATTATCGAGACCAATGACGTCAAGACTTTCCGCGGCCTCGAGCAGATGCGCGATGAGGGTGCTGCCGGCAAATCCGGCGGCCCCGGTGACGAGAAGCTTCATTTGGGTTGTCTGGTGCACCCGCGGCGCGGGGCCTCGGAAAAACCCTTAAAATCCCACAAGAAACCGCTTCATGCAAGGCGGTTGCTGCGAGAAGAGCGTAGAAATTCCCTCGCGCGGTGGGTGATCTCAATTGCCGGATGCCGCCCCGGCTTCTTCGGGAGCGAGGTTCAGGCGGAAAGGCAGGTTCACTTTTTCGCCGAACTGTGGCGTCTTGAGAAGAAGAAGGTTTCCCGGAATTCCAAGCAGATCTTCCTCGAGGATCGTGTCGACTTCCCCGGCGTTTTCGGTAAGCACCGTGCGCAGCTCGATGCGGTCGGGATAGACGTGGACCCACTTGATCTGGGTGACGCTGGCGCTTTGCAGCGTCCAGGGTTTGTCGTCGTCGTTGGACCGGACGTTGGCCCCCCAGCTTCCCTCGCCGATGAAAACCGTCCCTCCGTCGTCGTCCCGGATGAAATCCTCAAAGTGATCCGGCCCGTCGTCGGGCCGGATCGGGTAAGTGATCTTGTGCATGTGAGAGTCGCCTTCCAGGGCCAGCGTTACGCCGTATAGGAAAAACGCCGGGGCCCAGGCGTCGTAAAGGTGGTTGTTGTCACGCTTCCCCTTGGTGTGCGGGCGCAGCGGCTTGTGATAAGCAGCAATCTTGAATTTCGCGTCCTGGTGTTCCCGTAGATCGCCGCTGAGCCACTCGCGCTGGGCCTCGAACGCGGGTGTCTCCGGATTAATTAGAGAATTGAGGACGTAAACGCGCAGAAGATCTTTTCCAATAGTGAACGCGAAGTAATTCTCGGCCCGCTCGAGGCCGAAAAGCCGGTAGAGGATTTCGGGGTCGGACTCGTGATTCCCGCGCACGGGCACGATGGGATAAATCCGGCCGTCCCCGCTGACAGTGTCCTCGGCCCAATCCGCGAGCCAGTTACGCCAGTTCCCCGCGTCGAGCCCTTTGCCACTCGTGAAATCTCCGCAATAAAGCACGAAGAGCGGCCGCAGCTTGGCGACGAGACGATTGCCGAGGCGTCCGCGCGCGCGGGCCTCGGATTCGCTCTTGGTGTCGCCTCCCCCGATGAAAGTGAAAGGTTCGGGCGTGGCGGGGGCGGTGCGAAACCAGAAGCGCGGACTGATCCCTTTGCTGTCTTGAATCACGAAGTGACAAACGGAGCCGGGCGCGAGATTCTCCAGATAGACGAAGCGGGAATCCATGTCCATGTAATCTTCCCGGCGCCGGGGTTTCAGCGAGTGAGGGTATTTCTCCAGGTCCATGCCGTGGTCGCGCGGGCCGTAATACACCACCGGATCATCGCCGCTTGCCTGGTTCCATCCGATGACGGCGCGGGTGGCGGGATCCTCGATCCAGACGACGCGGTGGCGGTCGGTCTTCGCCTGCAGAAAGGGATTCAAGCCGAGGAAAAAGAGGCCGAGGGCGCCGGCGATCGTCCCGGGTGCGATACGCAGGGGGAAGGGCGGGGCGTTCATGGGGATTCCGGGTGAAAAAGGGTGGTCAAAGGCGCAGAGAGAATGAACTATGAAACCACCATGCGAACAAGAACGCAACTTCCGGCCCTTTTCCTGGGGACCTTGATTGGCTTGGGCTTGCTATGCGTCTCCTCCGCCGACGCGCAGAATGCAGCACCTAAAAAGAGAAAGCCCAATCCCGCCCTGCAGCCGATTGAAGACGTGGCCGGCTTGCCGCGGGTGATGTTGATCGGGGATTCGATTTCGATCGGGTACACGCTCCCGACACGGGAGCTATTGCAAGGCAAAGCCAACGTGCATCGGGCCTCGCAGAATTGCGGTCCCACCACGACCGGCCTGAAGTCCCTGGATATGTGGCTGGGGGAAGGGAAATGGGACGTGATTCATTTCAATTGGGGGCTGCACGATCTCAAGTACATGGGACCCCAGGGCCAAAATCTGGCCGATCCCAACGATGCCACCAGTAAGAGGCAGGTCTCACCCGAGGATTACGAAAAAAATCTCCGCGAATTGGTGGGGCGGCTCAAGAAAACGGGGGCGACCTTGATCTGGTGCTCCACCACGCCGGTGCCGGAGGGCGCCGCAGGCCGTGTCGTGGGGGACGACGTCAAATACAACGCCATCGCCGCTAAGATCATGATGGAGGAAGGAATTGAGATCCACGATCTCTACGCGTTTGCCAAATCGAAGCTGGCGGAAATCCAGAATCCGGCCAATGTGCACTTCAGTCGGGAAGGATCCGCGGCGCTGGCCGCGCGGGTGGCCGCGGCCATTGAGAACGCCCTGGAGCGCTGACTCCCCGGCGACTTGGCCGCGACGGTGCCTCACCCGGGACCGTCGTGTCGGGCACGCGGAGATCTTCTCGGCTTTATGATTGGCCTGTGGGGAGTTCGATGTTATGATGCGCCGTCGCCGTCATGAACACATCCGATCACCCCGAATCTCCTAAGGAAGGAGCCGCGAATTTTCTCGAGGAATCCAGGAAGGCGCCGGCAAATGCCGGGATTGTCTCGGAATTTCTCAGTTTCCTGAAGCACAACAAGAAGTGGTGGCTGCTGCCCATCATTATCGTGCTGCTTCTCGTCGGAGTCCTGATTCTCCTCGGAGGCTCGGTGGTCGCGCCGCTGATCTATCCGTTGTTCTAGTGGGGCATGAATATCCTCGGCATCTCCGCCTTCTATCATGATGCCGCCGCCGCCCTCATCCAGGACGGCGAAATCGTGGCCGCGGTCCAGGAAGAACGCTTTACGCGGAAGAAACATGACCCCGATTTCCCGTCTCACGCGGTGGAGTATTGCCTCGAAGAGGGCAAGATTTCCGGGGCGGATCTGGATTATGTGGTCTTCTACGATAAGCCGCTGCTGAAGTTTGAACGGCTCATGGAAACTTACCTCAGTTACGCCCCCGCGGGTCTCGCCAGTTTCAAGGCAGCCATTCCCGTCTGGTTACGACAGAAGCTGAATCTGCGCCGGGAGATCGACCGGGGATTGGGTGGTGCATACCGCGGCCGTTATGTTTACACGGAACACCACGAATCGCATGCGGCCAGCGCGTTTTACCCGAGCCCGTTCGAAGAAGCGGCGATCTTGACGGTGGACGGGGTCGGCGAATGGGCGACTTCCACGATTGGAGCCGGCCGGGGCAACAAGATTGAGCTGGTGCAGGAGCAGCGATTTCCGCATTCGCTCGGGCTGCTCTATTCCGCCTTCACGTATTACACCGGATTCAGGGTCAACAGCGGGGAATACAAATTGATGGGCCTGGCGCCTTATGGAGCGCCGAAGTTCAAGGATCTTATCATCGAGAAGCTGCTCGATCTGAAGGAAGACGGATCCTTCCGAATGGACATGCGCTACTTCAATTACTGCCAGGGTCTCACCATGACCAATCGGAGATTCGACGCGCTCTTTGGAGAAAAGCCGCGCAAACCGGAGAGCGAAGTGACTCAGTTTTACATGGACGTGGCGGCGAGCGTGCAGGCGGTTACCGAAGAGATTATGCTGCGCATGGCGCGTCACGCCCAGGAGATCACGGGCATGAAAAATCTTTGCATGGCGGGAGGGGTGGCGCTGAACTGCGTCGCCAACGGCCGGATTCTGCGCGAGGGACCTTTCGAGAACATCTGGATTCAGCCGGCGGCGGGCGATGCCGGGGGCGCGCTCGGGGCGGCGCAGTTCGTGTGGTATCAACTGCTGGAGCAGCCGAGAAAGGTGGAACCAAAAAGCGACGGGCAAAGCGGCTCCCGGCTGGGGCCGGATTACGAAGACGACGAGATCGAGGCATTTCTCAGGACGACGGGGGCGGATTACCGGAAGTGCGGGTCCGAAGAGGAATTGTGTAAAGAAACTGCCAGGCTTATTGCGGAAGAAAACGTCATCGGGTGGTTTCAAGGCCGGATGGAGTTCGGTCCGCGGGCCCTGGGCGCCCGCAGCATCATCGGAGACGCGCGATCGGAGAAGATGCAGAGCGTGATGAATCTCAAGATCAAGTTTCGGGAATCTTTTCGGCCGTTTGCGCCCATCGTGCTGCGCGAGGAGGTGGGCGACTATTTTGAGATGAACTCCGGAACTGAAAGCCCTTACATGCTGATCGTGGCGCCGGTGAAGGAATCCCGGCGAGTGAAAGAAGGGGAGGAAGCGATGGCAAAGGCGCGCGGGCTCGAAAAGCTCGCGATTAACCGGTCCACGATTCCCGCGGTAACACACGTCGATTACTCTGCCCGCATCCAGACGGTAGACCGGCAGCGTCACGAAAGGTTGCACCGGCTGATGGAAGCGTTCCGGGATCTCAGCGGCTGCCCGGTTTTAATTAACACCAGTTTCAATGTGCGCGGTGAACCCATCGTGCGCTCACCGGAGGAAGCATACCGTTGTTTCGTGGCCACCGATATGGATGTCCTGGTCATGGGATCCTTCATCCTTGAGAAGGCGAAGCAGGACGAGGAAATCAAGGCCGCTTCTCGCGCGTCCCGGGAGCAATACCTGGCGGAGTTCCAGCTGGACTAGTCCAAGAGTCCTTTCGATGGCGATACTTGAAATCAATTGGAAACCTGATGCGAAGAAACTGAGAGTTTTTTCGGTGGGCTGGCTCGTATTGTTTGGGATCCTCGGGGTCCTTGTCGCACACAAGCATTACGGATTTTCGGGGGAAGAAAAATGGATCTGGAGTTATGTGCTGTGGGGAGTGGGAGGCTTGGTGTTTCTAATCGGATTGGTTGCGCCTCGCGCGGTCTATCCTTTTTTCCTGGCGCTCACCGTGGTGACCTTTCCTATCGGCTGGGTGGTGAGTAACGTGGTCATGGCGCTGGTGTACTTCGGGCTCTTTACCCCGATGGCGCTGTTTTTCCGTCTCAAGCACCGCGATGAGTTACACCGTGCCATTGAGCCCGGGGCCATGACTTACTGGCGGGAACGGCCCGGCGCCCCGCCTGCCAAGCGCTATTTTCAGCAGTTTTAGGGCGTGCGCCCGGTATGCCACTCCACGCAGCAGAATCGACGCCGGCTTGCAGTTTCAAAGCTTGGCGGTCCCCGGGAGGCGGAATTGGTGCCCGCGTGTTCCGCGCTTATGTCATCCCGAGCACCGCCGAGGGATCTCTCGATCGATGAAGAGGGCTACTTTTTCCAGAAGCCGGTCGGGCGCTGGCGGTGCCATCGAGCGTTTTCGGTAAATCGATCCCGCCAGATGGTTCGTGGGATCCCTCGACTCCGCTCGGGATGACAATCTCTACTGTGGAAAGCCGGGAGAAGCATGGTCCACGCCCTTACGGGCGCGGCTACTTTGGTTGCGTGACGAGCGAAGCCATTTGCGTCCCGCTCAGGCGCCGCCGCCTCCCGCCAGCTTGAAGACCGCCTGGTATCCGAGCCACACCATAAAGATTCCCGCGATCACGCTGACGAGGACATTGAGGACGGCGAATCCCAACTGGCCGGCGCGCAGAAGCAGGAAGGTGTCGTACCCGAAAGTCGAGAAAGTGGTGAATCCTCCAAGAAAGCCCGCGAAAAGGAGGAGGCGCAATTCCTTGGAGAAGAGGTCCCGTGCATCGGCGAGGCCGAAAGCCAAACCGATGAGAAGACAGCCAAGGAGATTGACCGCGAGTATTCCGGCGGGGAATCCGGGCTCCTTGAGCGAGCGCGTGATCCAGCCGCTGAGACCGTGGCGGCAGGCGGCGCCAATGAAACCGCCGAGACCAACTAGGAGGAGAGTTTTCAGGTGTCAGGTGTCAGGTTTCGAACGGGTAGCCCTCCCCTGCAATCAAGGGCCATGATTTTCCGGAAGCGGTAACAGTTTAGTTCAGAGACTGCAGATTTTTCGCCAGGAACTTGCCGTTCTTGCGGATCAGCTTGTCGTCGAAGTAAATTTCGCCGCCGCCGTAATCGGGGCGCTGAATAGAGACCATGTCCCAGTGGATTTGGCTGCGGTTGCCATTATCGGCGACTCCTTCATAGGCCTGGCCGGGCGTAAAGTGAAAGGAACCGGCGATCTTCTCGTCGAAAAGAATGTCCCGCATCGGGGTGAGGATCTCGGGGTTAAAACCGATGGCGAACTCGCCAATGTAACGGGCGCCGGGATCCGAGTCGAGAATCTTGTTCAAAGCCTTGGAATTGTTGGCGGTCGCTTCCACGACCTTGCCCTTGTAAAATTCCAGGCGAATGTTGTCGAAGCCCATGCCCTGGTAAATGGTGGGGGCATTAAACGTGATGTGGCCTTCCACGCTGTTCTTGACCGGCGCGGAAAAGACTTCGCCATCCGGGATGTTGTGAGTTCCTCCGCAGACCAGGGCCTCCATACCGTCGAGACTGAAACGCAAATCGGTGCCCTTGCCCTTGATGTGCACATTCTCGGCCTGGTCCATGAGCCGCTTGAGCGCGTTCATGCCAGGCATCATTTTCTGGTAATCGAGCAGACAGACGCGAAAGAAGAGATCTTCAAAAGCTTCCGTGCTCATACCCGCTTGCTGGGCCATGGCCTCGGTGGGCCAGCGCAGGACCACCCAGCGGGTCTTGTTGACGCGATGGTTGAGGACGGGGCGCATCTTGCCTGCGATCAGTTTCATTTTCGCGCCCGGGACGTCGGCCAGCTCGGTAATATTGTGGCTCCCGCGGACCGCGATATAAGCGTCCATGTGTTTCATCTGGCCCAGGGCCAGCTTGGAAATAATGTCGTATTGAGATTCCGATGCCGAAAGCGCGAGTTCCCGTGAGACCTTGGCCTGGTTGACATTGACGAAAGGCGTGGCCTTGACGGCGCGGACCTCCCGGATCAGGGCCACGGCCACGTCCTCCGGGCAATCGTAGACATCGATGAGGACCTTCTCGCCGCGCTTGATCTTGGTGGAATAGCGGACCAGCTGGCGGGCGAGGTCCTGGATCCTTGGGTCTTGCATGGGGGCATCATAGTGAAATCGGCCCGGGCTTCAAGCGTAGCCGAAACGGGACCGTTCGGGGGTCTGTGTAACCGAAGTGGCACACTTCGGGAGTGTGTGTAGCCGAAGTGGCACACTTCGGGAGTCTGTGTAGCCGAAGTGGCACACTTCGGGATTGTGTGTAAGAGTCCACGGGCAGCCCGGCCCGAAGTCTGCGACTTCGGCTACAGGTCTGCGCTGCAGCGGAAGCGGGATAGACACTCCGGGGTCCGCGTAGCCGAAGTGGCACACTTCGGGATTGTGTGTAAGAGTCCACGGGCAGCCCGGCCCGAAGTCTGCGACTTCGGCTACAGGTCTGCGCTGCAGCGGAAGCGGG
>JAHEJT010000203.1 GCA_024638765.1 Verrucomicrobiales bacterium | reverse complement strand
CGAGATCGTAACTGTAAGAGCCGTCGGCGTTGACGGTGAGTACACCGTGCGCGCCCGCCGCCATCGATCCGTCGCTGATCGGCGCCCCAGCCCCTTCGACGCTGCTGCCGGCGCCGTTGACTTCCGAAATCTTGAGGACGTCGCCGGCGTCCGGATCGACATCCGCCACATCGGCAAAATCCATCCCCATGAACGAGCCGTGATCTTCTCCGGCGATCAACTCGCCCGTGATCAATGCTGCATCCATCGCGGGAACGCTGTCGCCATACGAAATCATCCCGGCCACCACGTAATGGGTGTCCGCGTTGACCCCGCCCTGGGCATCGGGTCCGTCATTGGCTCCCACAATCGTGATCGTGAGGGTGACTTCCGCGGACGTTTTACCACCTGCATCGCGGTCCACGACCCGATAAGTGAAGCTGTCAGTGATCTTGTCGCCTTCGTCCAGTGCGATGACTTCCGTGTCGTCGTCATCCAAGTCGTAAGCGTATGATCCGTCGGCATTGACCGTCAGTGTGCCGTGCGCTCCTTCCACGCTGCTGCCATCGGCAATCGGCGTGGCGCCGTCGCCCACGCTGGTCACACCGATTACTTCGGCGACCTTCACCTCGGCGCCCTCGGGATCGACATCCTCCACATCGGCAAACGCCATTCCCATGACCATACCGTGATCTTCACCGGCGATCATCTCGCCGGTGATAATGGGCGCTTCCATCGCGGGGACATCCTCGCCATATGCGATCATCCCAGCTTCCACCACGTTGGTGTCGGGGTTCGCGAGCGGAGCTACGTTTACCGGTGCCGGGCTCACGAAAGAGGGCTTCACAGGTTCCTTCTCCCGGATGCGCGGTTCCGGTTCCTCCTCTTCCTCTAAGAGCCGGAGCCTGTCATATTCCTCCTCCTGCAGATCGGCCTCAAAACCCATTTGTCCCAGAGGATGCCACTTGAGCAACCCGTCCTCGTATTGCGCACGGAATACCAGGGGAAAACTTTCATCGGAAAATTCCAGCGCGGAGAATTCAGGTGTGAAAACGGCATTATTGATGCTAACGACGCGAGGCGCATTGCCATCCAACTCGACGCGATTGATATCAACAATTTCAATGAAATTTCCATTCTCCCAGAAAACATTTATATGCTCACCTTCGGGAACGATCAGGACCGGGACTGATTCGTTGCCATCTTCATCGACCAGCGAAATGTCGACGTTATCGCCCAAGTTCACGGAAATGGATTGTCCATCGGCGCCATCGATCACCCGAGTCTGCGTTTCATCGCTTTTGGGATCGGTCTCGGTGATTTTAATCTTGAAATCCATGGTTCAAACTCCGGTTAGTTGATTGAGCGACAACTCAAGGGGAACATCCACGCCGCGCGAATGACGTAAGAGGGAGCAGGGCCACGGCAGCACGAGCGGCGGAGTCGATGTTTCACCGTGGCGCGGCGGAGCAGCACTGTGGCAACAACGTGGCATGAGCGGGGAAGCATCTGCGCAACGCTTGCTGGGGTTGCAGCGACGCAGCTGGGTATGGTTGAGGTGTTGAGGCGAGACGGGAGGGCTTTCTACTTCACGACGATCCGAGGATGGGGGTCATTCATCTAAAAGGGTTCTTCTTGGCTCTGGGTTTCAGACGTCCAAGCACTCCGTCGCCATCGCCGGCTGCCGCGTCCTTGGTCCGCTTTGCCGAGGTGCTTCGCGTTTTCGCGGGAGGAGACTTCTTCGATTGGACAGGCTCCGATGAAACCAGTCGAGCCGGGGTCAGAGCGCTGGAGGTGCGGATTTCGGTGACTGGTATTTTGCCGCGGGGGGATGGCTGAAGCTGGTGACCCAGCGTCTTGGACACGAGCTGTCCGCTGAGCGCCCACAGACGATAGCCGAGGGCCAGCCGGTCACGCCGTTCATCACTCAGGCGCATGGCGGCGGAGGTCTCCTCATTCTGGATGTCGAGCATGCTGAGGAGAGGACGGCGTCCCAACTGGAACTGCTCTTCATAGAGCTTCACGACGTTGCCCAGTTCCGAGGAATACGATTCAAGGATTCGGATCCGCTCGCCGATGGTGGAATAGTCTTCCCACCGGGAACGAATGTCCTGGACCAACATCCGGAGGTTTTCATTGATCAAGGATTGCTGCCGCGAGATTTCCGCATCCGCCTGCCCGACGAGGGCCTTTTTTCTTCCGCCCTCGAAGAGAGGCCACGATCCGACAATCAGTCCGCTGGCCTCGTTGTCCCGCCCTTCGATGCCGAGGACATCCTCTCCGAGACCGCCGGTGCCCTGGAGGTAAAATTTCGGGGAAAAGAGCCCTTCGACCGATCTCTTTTCCAGATTGGCCGCTTTCAGCTGGAGCAAACCGGCACGATATTGCCAGTTACCCATTGCATTCACCGATTCGAGAGATGGAATGGAAGGCATCGTCGTCAACTCCAGATTGGCCGGAGGTTTCTCGTCGACCAGACGGACGAACCTGCTCGCTGCTTGTTCCAGGTCGAGAAGGCGTTCCTTCAGCGACGTTTTCGCGAGGCTTAACCGGGCAGTGGCCAGCTCGACGTCCGCCTTGTTTCCTGCGGAATCGCGCCGCTCTTCAGCAAGCTTCAGGATGTTCTCATGGACGGCCAGGTTGCCCTTGGCCAATTTGACTTGCTCACGTCCACGACGCACGTCGAGGAAGGCTTCCGCAGCCTCCAAAGCGATGGCTTCCGCGTCGTTCCTTTCCAGGAGTTCGATGGCCGCCGTCCTCTCCTGGGCATCCTTCCAGCGATAACGGGAATAGCCGTTGTCGAAAAGAAGCTGACGGCCGACCAGCGAAAGACTCCGACTAAAGAGCGATTCCCCGCCTGTCGACACACCGTCGATGCTCCGGTCGCGATAGGAAGGGCCGGCCATCCCTTCCAACGACAATTGGGGGAGCAGATCCGATTTCGTTTCCCTGGCGTAAGCCCGTGCCTCGGCGCTGTCCGCTTGGGCTTTTTTCAGAGTCGGACTCACCTCGAGTGCTTTTCGGATCGCGTCTTCGAGCGTGAAGGCGAGGACGTCCGTTCCCGGGAAGAGAAGACAGAAGGAGAACGACAGGCAAATGAGGAGGGGGCGAAGGGAGTTCATGGGGACTGATTTCGTTGCTGGGCTTGGGGCAAACACGAAGACCGGGCGACAGCCCCTGCCATGAAATTGCCAGTGTTCCGGGAAATTTCCGTTGGCAAAGGGAAAAATCGCAATGGTAATGGGCTATAAAATGAAGGAATCTTCACATATTTGCAATAATAAGTTTCATTTTTGAGAGTTTCTCATATTTAAGGGAGGCCATTCCCTCCAGTTGCTCCCCGGAAGCCTCCCATACAGAACGACTTCCGCCGATTGCCCCTCCAGATCGCCGTTTAGAAAGAATGGCCGTTATGCAGGGCACTTCCCGGCTCCGAGGTGATCCCGGCATCATCCCAGTCGATCAAAATGGATCCGGAGCGGATTCACGCTTGATCGGATCCGCGCACGGAATCGCGCAGCCAGAGTATCAATGCCGGTTGCCCGTTCAGGATAGGCGAGCAGGACGCCGGGAAGGTCTGTAGAAAGAGAACAGCTGATCCAATCCTACGTTGCAGAGCGTGAAAGCCTGCGCAGGTCTATTCTCCGTATCCCTTCGCCGGCGTGCCGTCGTCTTCGAGCTTGTCCACCGTCCAGAGGATGCCGCGGGTGACCAGATCGAGATAGCGGTCATCAGCCACCGTCTCGGTGAAATGTCCGAGAGTCGTGCTGAAAATTTTCGTCTTTTTGGGTCCAAACTCATTCGTCCACGCCACCACCGCGGTGGCCTCGGCCGGCTTGGCGCCCGGATCGATCTGCTTCCCTTTCTTATTCTTCTTCGGCATCTGCATCTGGGTGCCACTGGCGAGCGCGCGCGCGTTTCCGAAAACCTGGATGTTGTTGTAAAGCTCTTCGTCGATCGTGGTCCAGTCCTTCATGCCGACGGTGATGGGGTGCACGCTGTCGGTGAAGGCGATGTCAATGGGAGCCTTGGGCCCGTGCGCGGAGGACTGCAGGCCGATCATTTCATACCAACCCGCGTTGTCGGCGCCGGGTTTGACGGGTTCGCGGAATTCGTCCCAGCGATAGGAGTGCATTCCGCAGTGAAGATTGACCGCGGGGACACCGCCGTGGTGGGCGTCAATGATCCGCTTCACATACTCCTTGTCCGTGACCTTGGCAGAACACTCGTCGTGAATCACGACGTCGTAATCTTCGGCCCAGTCATCGGAGCTGTAGGATGGGAACTTGGCCTCCGTCGAGGTGTCCTTGCTCAGGTCCACAGTGACTTCCGCGTTGATCTTCGACTCGATCCCGGCCTTGAGGACTTCACTCTGCCCCGGGTAATCGTGGCAGCAGCCGCCGGCAATGAGCAGCACCTTGAGTGGAGCCGGGCTGTCGGCGGGTTTATTGTCTGCGGCAAACGCGATGCCGAGGACGGCAAGGAGCAGGGTCAGGGGCAATAGGGTCTTGATCATCTTTCTGGGCTTTGCACGGGTTGTGGAGAAATGACTCTCCGTTTCCTTTAAACGGGCGAAACCGCGGCATCTTTCTCGCGAGTTCCATGGGACGCATTATTCCGAAACAATCATTATCGCATCCTGGAGCCGAAGGGGAACCCTTAGTTCAAATATCTGCCGTGGCCTGACGACCCCGACTCAGGAGGCCCCGGCTAATTGTTTTCAGCAGCGGGCCGCGTGATCTCCTGCCTGATGAATAAAACGCGGTCGGTCTAATATGTCCGTTTAAACAGTCCATTACTTTGTGCCAACCCCTGTGCTTGCGATCCAAATCTCCAGGGCGCAAGCCACGGGACCACCACCGTGAAAGAGCTGCGCCCCGGACAGCGGCAATCGGGCCGATTAAATTGTCGTAAATTCTTTTCCTATCGTCCGGGAACTCATAAGAGTGAAATCATGAAACAAATTCGGCCTTGGCGTTCCAAACTTGCATGGACCTGTCTCCCGGCAGGCGTAAGCCTGCTTTTGCTGGCCGGTTGCGCTTCGGTCGACCCGGGTCGCAACGACTTTCTGACCAGTTACTCGGGGATGAACCAGAACTCCAAACTCAATGACGCAATCGTTCAGGATACCAACGCCGCCAAATTGGGCAATTACGACGAGGTGATCATCGGTGATGTCCGAGTGTTTCCTCCGCCTGGTAAGAAGCGAAAAGATGTTACTGACGTGGATTTTAGGAAATTGGAGGATGCATTCCGGAACGCTTTGCGGGAGGAGTTCGAGAAACACTGCACGATTACGTCGGAGCCCGCGCCCGGGACCTTGATGCTGCGGGCGGCGGTGGTAGACCTGCAGCCCGGCGATCCGTTCTGGCACGTCGCCGGATATGCGCCTTTCGTCAGTTATGCATCGGCCGGGGCCCAGGTGCTCACGGGCACCGGGTTTGGAGGAGGATACGCGACGGTGCAGGCAGAACTGCTTGATTCAGTAAGCAATGAACAGATCTTCGCCACCATCGACAAACGATCGGGCTCCAAACTTGATGCTGTCGAAGGACTGAGCAAGTGGGGCCATGTAGAGAAAGCGTTCTCCACCTGGGCCAAGCGTCTCGTCAAAGCAATGAAAGAAGCGCACGAAACGTCTTCGTAGGACATACCGCGGGGTCCATGAGGTCCCGGGAGTGGGATCGCGGAAAAGCGCAAAATTCGGACCTCTTCGTGCAGGATATGCGTAGCTGCTTGCGATGACTTTCGTAAACTGATGCTGAACGGGTGTAGTTGCGGCCGGTCGCCCTCATTGGTCCGCCTCGAGATTCGAGAACTCCCGCCCTGAAATATCAGAGAACTCAGGAAGACTCAGCCGCTTCCTCGTCCGGAATCTGTTAGGACGGAGCTTTGACAAGACGGTTTCTCGCGGTAGAAAATAAGTTGAGTTCCGGAGCCTGTCGTCAATGCCGAAAATCCTGCACATATCGGATTTGCACTTTGGGGCCCCGTATCTCCAGGAGGCAGGCGAAGCGCTGCAGCGGATCGCCCCTTCACTCGCGCCGGATGCGATCGTCGTGAGTGGAGACCTTTCGCAGCGGGCAAAGCGGCACCAATTCGAGGAGGCGCGCAGCTTTCTAGACCGACTGCCGAAGCTGCCGATGCTGGTGATTCCCGGCAACCATGACGTGCCGCTATACCGCATTGCGGAGCGCCTCCTCAATCCCCACAAGTTGTACTGCGAACTCATCACGCCCGACCTGAATCCCGTGCTGTCGCTGGACGGAATAATCCTGGTAGGACTCGATTCGACCTCCCCGCGCCGCGCCATCACGAACGGCCGGGTGCATCGCGATCAACTGGAGCGCTGCGAAAAGATCTTCACGGAGGCGCCACCAGAGACGGTGCGGATCGTGGTGGCACATCACCACTTCGCGCCGGGCCCGGATTATCTGCGCGACCGCACCATGCCGAAAGCGCGCCGCGCCATCGATTGTTTCGTGGACCAGGGAGTGGAGATGATTCTCGGCGGCCACCTCCACCGCTCTTATATCGGCAATTCGCTCGATTTCTTCCCTGGGAACCACCGGGACCGCGGCATCATCATCGTGCAATGCGGGACCACTACTTCCACTCGCGGCCGCGGCCGGGAGCGCAACGAGAACACCTTTAACGTGATCGATGCGGGTCCGGACTTCCTGTCCGTCGTTCATTACATGTATTTCGAGGCACGAGGCGAATTCGCGCCCGTCAGCCAGCACGTCTTTCCCCGGCTCGGGCGGCAGCTTGATGCACCGCCTCACGTGTCCGGGCAATCCTTCGCACAACCGTTACGATGAGTGCACGAGTCCCACGACGCGGGCTCAAGCGGAGGTTGCTGGTCCTGGTGATCGGGGTGGCGGCGCTTGCGACGCTTGCGTGGTATGTGAAGAACCACGTCTCGCTCGAGGAACTCGTGGTGCAGGAACAGAGGGTCCGCGAGGACATTGAGCGCCGGCCATGGAGATCTTTCGCAGTGGGCCTCGCAATTTACGCGGTGGTTTCGCTGGTCCCCGGAACCTCGGGGAAATCGGTCGTGTTCGCATGGCTCTTCGGGTTCTGGCGGGCGGTCATCATAATCATCCTCGGGCTGACAGCGGCTGCCACCGTGATCTTTTACCTGAGCCGCTATGTCTTCCGCGAGTGGATCGAGCACCATTACGGAAGCTTTCTCGCGGCACTGAACCGGCATCTCAAGAAGGAAGGGGCCTTTTATCTCCTGGCACTGCGCATGGCCCACTTTCCGTATTCGATCATCAATCTCGCGAGCGGCGCCAGCCGAGTCACCGCCCGAACCTTCTGCTGGACCACCGCGCTCGGGTTGCTGCCCGGCACCATCGTCTTCGCTTACGTGGGAATCCGCCTTCCTTCCCTCGATGAACTCGTCAAGCAGGGCGCGGGATCCCTGGTGGATGCGCCTCTCATCGGGGCACTGGCAGTCAGCGCGGTTTTTCCCTTTGTATTCCGCTGGTGTGCCCGGAAGTTGGGTATATTGAAGGATACGGGCAGTGAAAGCGACTCGGAGAACGATCCGGATAATCAACTTTCGATTCAATGACAGCGACCCCATCGATCACACTCTTATGGGTGCTCGGAGGAATTTTCGCATCACTGGCAATCGGATCGGTGGTGCGGTTGATCGCCTTGCGGAAAGCCGACGACAAAAAGCGCCGCCAGCGCCTCGCCAGCTTGCGCACGTGGTGGATTCTGGCTCTCGTGTGGGGCGTCTGTATTCTCGCCGGCCGAGTGGGCATCTGCGTGCTGCTGGCGGTCGCCTCCATCCTCGCCTTCCGTGAGTATGCCGCCCTCCTTGGCGTCAGGGACGACGAGCGACCGGCCATTAATGCGGCTTACGCCATCGCGGTGATTCATTATCTCCTGATCCTCTTTGGACAGGCGTCCGCGTTCGTGGTCTTCGTGCCGGTCGCCTCCCTTGCAATCCTCGCGGGGGTGCAATTGCTCCAGGGAAAGTCTAAAGGATACATCCGGACCACCGGGGGTCTTTTCTGGGGGATGATGGTGTTGTTTTACGGGATGTCGCATGCGGCTTACTTGTTCGTTCTCCCGGCGTCCTCGGGCGGACCCGCCGGGCCGGCCGGATGGTTTCTTTACCTGCTGATTCTGACCGAGGCCAACGACATCTTCCAGGCCATCGTCGGTCGCGCCTTTGGCGCACATAAGCGCCACCGCATCACGCCCACCGTCTCGCCAAACAAGACGTGGGAAGGATTTCTTGGAGGAATGCTGGTGACGATCGGACTGGCGGTCATGCTGGCGCCATGGCTGACTACCCTTGGGAAGACCCCGGGAGCGCCGGCGTTGCCGGCACCGCTGCAGCCGTGGCTCGGGCCGGTGGCCGCGGGACTCGTG
>JAHEJT010000202.1 GCA_024638765.1 Verrucomicrobiales bacterium | reverse complement strand
TCCTTATCCTCCTCCTATGCACCGTCGGGACTTTCTCACTTGGGCGGGCGCGATGACGGCAGGTTCGGTCGCCGCTGAAGCCGCGGGCCAGGCCTCGCCGTCCCGCCAAAGAATCAAAATCGGCCAGATCGGCACCACCCACGGCCACGCCAGTGGCAAGATGGTAACGATGCGCGGTCAGATCGACGTTTTTGAGGTCGTCGGAATCGTGGAACCGGACGCCGCACGGCACGCAATCGCCAAAGGCAACAAAGCGTACGCCGGACTCAAATGGACGTCCGAAGCAGAGCTGTTCGGGCTCCCGGGACTCGAAGCGGTGGCAATCGAAACCGCGGTGCGCGATCTGGTCCCGACGGCGCGCCGGGCCGTCGACGCGGGGTTGCACGTCCATCTCGACAAACCGGCGGGTGCCTCGTTACCGGAATTTCGAGAATTGCTCGAGGCCGCGGAGTCGAAAGGCGTGGTGGTGCAGTTGGGATACATGCTGCGGTACAATCCCGCGTTTCAACTGATGTACCGCGCCATCGAAGACGATTGGATCGGGGAGATCATGGAGATGGATGCCATGATGGGGAAAATGGCGCCGGCTGCGATGCGCGACACCCAGCGCGAGTTCGCCGGCGGCGGGATGTTCGAACTGGGCGGGCACCTCATCGATTCCATGGTCCATCTGCTCGGCAAACCGGAAGCGGTGACTCCGTTCCTAAAACGGACCAAACCGGAGCGGGACAAGTTCGCGGATAACTGCCTCGCAGTGCTCGAATGGCCGAAAGCAACAGCCACGGTCCGGGTCAACCTGCGCGATCCGTTCGGGTTTCCGCGAAGACGTTTCCAGATCGCAGGCGACCAGGGAGCGCTCGAGATCATGCAACTCGAATCCGGAGACGTGACTCTGAGCCTGAAGGAAGGGAAAGGTGAGTTTGAGAAAGGCACGCAGCAGGTGAAGCTGAAACGCGAGGGCGGCCGTTATGACGAAGAGTTCCGGGATCTCTCCCGGGGGATCCGGGGCCACAAAAACCTCGCGTGGGACGCGGTCCACGACCTCGCGGTGCACGAGACACTGCTGCGCGCATCGGGGATGGAAGTTGACTGATTCAGACCACTTGCCCAACCTCGTTATTACCTCGCCGATCATGAAACTTCCCCTTGTCTCTCTGCTTAGCTGCCTCGCGTTGATCCACGCCGCCCTGGCCGTGCCGCGGGAGCAGCCAAACATTCTCTTTATTTACACCGACGATCACTCGCATCGGACGATCAGTTGTTACCCGGAGGCCTTCGACTGGGTGAAGACCCCCAGTATCGATGCGTTGGCGAAAAACGGCGTGCGTTTCCGGTACGCGTACACGGGCACCTGGTGCATGCCGTCCCGGGCGACGTTGCTGACCGGGCATCACCAGTACGGGGTGGAGTCCATGCGCATGGAGGGTCCCTACCCCGGGAGCAATTACGACCCGGAAAAATGCCCCTTCTGGCCCAAGGTGTTTCGCATGAACGGTTATCAAACGGCGCACATCGGCAAGTGGCACACAGGCACCGATACCGGCTCCGGGCGCGACTGGGATTACCAGATCGTCTGGAACCGGCCGCGACACACGAAGAACGCGGGTAATTATTACAAGGATCAACTCATCGAAACCAACGGCGGCGAAGCGAAGCTGGTCACCGGTTACACCACGGATAATTACACCGATTGGGCGGAGGAATACCTGCGGGGCGAACGCGGGCGCGAAGAAGGCAAGCCCTGGTACCTGTGGCTGTGTTACGGCGCGGTGCACGGACCGTTTACCCCGGCCGACCGACACCTGGACGCGTACGAAGGAATCGACGTGCCGACTCCCGCGGACATCTACCCGCCGCGCGAGGGCAAACCGGCCTACGTGCAGAAGCAGGAACGCTGGATGGAGGGCGCCGACGGGCAGCCCCGAACAAAATCGAAGAAACGCGCCACCGGCGAAAAGACGGCGGGCGGCAAAACGCTCACCGACGCAGTGCGCCAGTATCACCAGGGCGTGCTGGCCCTGGACGAAGCCGTGGGACGACTCGTGGCAGTGCTCAAAGAGACAGGGCAATACGAGAACACCCTGATTGTGTTCACCGCCGACCAGGGATTTGCCTGGGGACAACACGGTTTCCAAAGCAAGCTGGCGCCCTACGATGCGACGATCCGTTGTCCCATGATCGTGAGCATGCCGTCGCGCCTTCCGAGCGGAAAAGTCTGTGACAAGCCGGTCGGCGGCCATGACCTGGTGCCGACGTTTTTCGCGTTCGCGGGCCTGCCGTTGCCCTGGAAAATGCATGGGCACGATCTGACGCCGCTGTTGGAGGATCCGGAGGGCGCCTCGTGGGATCACCCGCTGTTGATGACGCTGACCGGCGCAAGTTACGGGTCCGATACGGATGAAATCCCCACGGGGGGCACACTCCTGATGCGCGGATCGGGCGTGCCCTGGTGGGTCTCACTGCACGACGGCCGATACAAGTACATCCGCACCCTGGTCGCGGGCGAAATCGAGGAGCTATACGATCTCGAATCTGATCCCGAGGAACTGACGAATCTCGCCCTCAATCCGGAATACCGGGCCCGCGCGAAATCAATGCGCAAAGCCATGGTCGCCGAACTGCGCCGCACCGATTGCGGATTTGCGGACAGCCTGCCGCCGGCGCATTAGGGGTGCGCATGGGGATTAGTCAGTTACTCACTAGAAGCTATCCAAAATTAGCAGAATCGATGATCTACCACGCTTCATCATTTCGAAAGGCTTGGAGTTTCGGTCCCCTCGCCCCCTTGGGGGAGAGGGCTAGGGTGAGGGGGAGTTTTTTGGGATAGCTTCTACTCACTACTCACTATTCACTAATCACTTCGGACCCCCGGCCCTAATGAAACCTCTCCTCATTCTCCTCCTCACGATTATCCTGCAGGAACTCGCCGCCGCCCAGGAAACCACTCCGGGCCGCCAGGAGAGCGAAACCGGGATCCGACACTCCTTCTTTGTCACCGGAAACCATACCGCCATGATCGGCGAAGAGAGCGAGTTCCTCTGGGAAACCAGGGAACGATCCCGGGACGGATTCGTCCTGCCCAACGGAAACTTTCTGTTTTCGACCGGCAAACAGGCCCGCGAGGTCACGCCGAAAGGCGAGCTAATCTGGAAATACGATTTAAGCGCGGATAACAAGGAACTCGGCACGGCAGTCCGCCTGCCGGACGGCAATACCCTCGTCGTCGAACGCGGGATTCATCCGCAGCTCCTGGAACTGACTCCGGAAGGGACCGTCGCGGTAACCGTCCCCCTGCAGCCGGAATCCGATAACGCCCACCTGCAAACGCGCATGGCGCGAAAGCTTCCCGGCGGTAACTACCTCGTGCCTCATCTACTTGCATTCAAGGTCAAAGAGTACCGGCCCGATGGCAGCGTGGTGAATGTCATCCGCACGGATCTGGCGGAACTTGGCGGACGCGAGGCCGAGAACTGGCCGTTCACCGCCATCCGGCTGAAGAACGGCAATACCCTCGTCAACCTCACGCATGGAAATAAGATTGCGGAGTTCGATCCCGAGGGCAACGTCGCCTGGCGCGTCGACAACTCGGACGTCGACGGCCGCCTCTCGGATCCCTGTGGAGGACAGAGATTGCCCAATGGCAACACCGTCATTTGCAGTTACGCCCAGAAGAATCCCGCACTGCCGAAACTCTTCGAGATCACGCGGGACAAGAAAGTCGTTTGGGAATTCTTTCATCCCACCATGCGCGCCCACGAGGTGCACGTCGTCACTACCAACGGCGTCGCGGTCGGCACCCCGCTGAAATAGAGCCCGTCGCGGCTGGCCCGCATCTGCCCGCATCGCCCGCATCGCAGCCCGTGCGCCGGCCACCCCCCGGAAAGCCCCCACCACCCAGACCTCGCATTTCTTCAGTGTAACATTTTTTCATACAATTGTATGAAAAAATGTTACACTTTCCGGGCGAGGTCTCTCGGGGCTTGGCTTGGAGAGGGGGGGGTTGCGCGTTGCCTGCCATGCCGAAGCCCTGGGGCGTGGGCAGGTCGCAACCGGGCGGGGAGGCCAGAGCGTGCCCATCCAAATGGTACAACCCCGTTACCCTTTTGGCGACGGGATTTCACCCGCCTCGATGGCTGCCACGCGATCGCGAATCCCGGTCAACGCCTCGGGCAGGCTCTTTTTCAAGCCGCCCCGGACCACGATGCCGGGAATGAACATGCCCGGCACGATGTGCAGCTGGTAAACGAGGAGGGTCTTTCTGCCGCCCTCGAGGGGCACAAACCTCCAGTAGCCCTCGATGTCTTTCAGATCTCCGCTCTCCCGCTTGAAATCAATTCGGTCATAAGGCTGCAGCTTGTGCCGGACCACATAGTTAAAAGTACCGGGCAACAGCCCCAGCTTCATGTCCTGCTCCACCCGCTGATAGGGGAGCCCCGCATCGACGCCTTCCTCGAGAATCACGGCGCGCTTGAGATTTTTCACATACTCCACCGCAGCTTCCTTGTCACAGACCACGTCCCAGACGGCCTTGGTCCCCGCCTTGATGATGATTCCGGCAAGAATCCGCTTCTTCTTGCCCTCCGCCGCCGCGGATGCATCGGCCAACAAGACCGGCTCACCCCCCTGCAATTCCTCCCATTGCTTGGCATTACATACATCCACCGGGCGCGCTCCCATCTCCGCCCCGGACGCCGGCGTCCCGCACATCCCGGCGAGAAGGCATCCGACAACCAATCCAAGCTTCACTTTCCGCTTCATCACGTCCCCCCATCCTAACGTGAAACCTCCGTAGAGGCAACGACGAGCGCTGAAGGGCGAAGTTGCCCACGATGCCGTCCACTGTAATTCCCTCGAAATTGCCCCCAGGGCGCCGCCCTCCAGGTAAATGCTTGCCTCGCGCCGCCCATTCGGAAAAATTCGACGTCACCTTATGTCGAATCGCTGGGACATCAATCGCGCACTCGAGGAAAAGCCACCCCTGCTCCACCCTCTTGCCGGCGCCAATTGCACGACGTTCTTCTCCAAGTTCTTCGGCAATCGCCCTTACGAGAACCGCTCTCGCCTCCCCCGGCTCGTCGCCGCGGCGGCCGTGCTCGCGCGATTTCCCTTCTACAAGTTTGAGCAGCTCAAGTACGACGCCACCGTGCGCGCCCAGGAACTTCCCGTGGGCCCCATCTTTGTCGTCGGGCACTGGCGCAGCGGCACGACCCACCTGCACAACATCCTCAGCCAGGATCCCCGGTTCGGATGGATCTCCTTTATCCAGACCGTGATGCCGTGGGACATCATTCTCGAAAAGCATTCCCCCGTCGCGCGGAAGCTGATCGAACGCGTCCTGCCCGAGAAACGCGGCACGGATAACGTCGCCCTCAGTGTCGACTCGCCACAGGAGGAAGAATGGGCCATCGGAAACCTCAACCCCCTTTCCTTTTTCAACTGCTATTACTTCCCGCGCAATTACCGCCACCACTTCCGCCGCGGCGTCCTCCTGGAAGACACCACCGAATCCGAACGCGAAGGTCTGGCCGCGGCTTACGATCGCCTCGTGAAAACCTTGAATTACTTTTACGAGGGCAAAGTGCTCCTCTTCAAGAATCCCTCCGCCACCGCGCGCATGCCCATGCTGAAGCGGCTCTTTCCGAACGCCCGCTTCGTCCACATTGTCCGTAATCCCTATGATGTTTTCATCTCGAGCCTGGCGCGTTATCCCCGCCTCATGTCGGCCTTTTCCTGGCAGAAATTCGATGACATCGATTTCGAATCCATCGCTTTCGAATCTTACGAAGCCCTCATGCGGCGTTACCTCGAGGACCGGGACAAGATTCCCGCAGGGGACCTCATTGAAACGAGCTATGAAAAACTCGTGGAAGATCCGCTTCGCGAAGTCCACCACATTTACGACGCCTTCGACATCGCGCGCGATGAAACGTCACAGGAAAGGATCGAGGCTTACCTTCACACCCACAGGGACTACCAGAAAAACGTCCACCGCCTGACGCGGGGCCAGATCGATCACATCGAAGAACACTGGCAATTCGCCTTCGACGCCTGGCACTACGTAAAACCCGAAATCGAAATCGTGGAATAGCGGCACAACCGCGGGCCGCGCGATCAGCGCGCGAACGTAACCGTGCCGTCCGCCCGGAACACGACTTCTCTTCTTCCCGCCGTGTTCGGCGGATAGGCCGGCGATCCGTCGACCTTATGGAACCGCACCGTCGTCGACGGCTGGAGCCCGCCCGCGCCCGGATCCACTTCGACCGAGATGAAACCGCCCTGCTCGACCTCATCACGCCACACCAGGGTCTCGTCCTGCTCAGGTGTCGGCACACCGATCATCCGGAGCCCGCTCCGGGCGTGTGCATCGGAAACGGATCCGCAGGAGAGTT
Source organism: Verrucomicrobiales bacterium (assembly GCA_024638765.1). Lineage (GTDB taxonomy): Bacteria > Verrucomicrobiota > Verrucomicrobiia > Verrucomicrobiales > DEV007 > JAHEJT01. The sequence goes on along the minus strand of JAHEJT010000202.1, from coordinate 2,038 downwards.
CGTGTAACCGCGGCTCGGTTTTGCTCGGCCAGACAGAATGATATTTCCAATGACGATCGCCCACGATCAGGATCAGGTTCTTGTGCCGGTCCAAGATATTAAGGAGACGCTCGCGCTCCATCCGCCATGCAGGGTTGGCGATATTGTCGATTCGCGGCGGTCGCAGCCGGTTGATGAGATGCTTTTTCTCCTCCTCATCCGGCTCCTCCGGCCGGTCCGGACCGACGATCGGCCCCTGGCAAATGACGAGGCGGAATGTCGCATCCGATTCCGCCAGGGTGCTCTCAAGCCACTCGATCTGCTCTTCGCCCAGCATTGTCTTGTCCGGATCGGTGGCGTCCTTTGTATTCGGATCGCGGTAATCCCGCACCTCGGTCAGCCAGATCTGCAAATGCCTGCCCCAGCGCACGGTCCGGTAAGGCTTCCCGTCGTTAATCGAGAGTCCGCTCTCCAGCGATAACGGGGTCTGCTCGTGAAAAATCGCGCGCCCCTCCTTGTAAGAAAGCCAGCGGTGCCGCTGACCGGGCCAACAATCGTTCATCAAGGTGTCGTGATCATCTTTCATATAATAGACAGGCACCCTCTCGTGAAACTCCACCATGTTGGACAACGAGAACATCCGCTGCCACCAGATCCGCGCCGTCCGTTGCGATTTCGCCACCGAGCCCTGGTGATCGTAATACACGACATCCCCCGTGTGCACCATGAAGTCCGGCGCCAGCGCGAGCATCTCCGGGTAGATTCGGTGGCCTTTCAGGGCGCTTTCCTTGCGCTCGAACTCGCTTCCCACCGCACTCGCAAATATCTCAGAACTTCGGTCGTCGGTGGTCCGATAAGCCTGACCGGTCACCACCGTGAAGCGGACCGGCCGAGCCGCAACCGGAAGGGGCGCCGTCCGGAAGACCGCGCGGCGCGTCGATGATGCGTCCGGTTCGTCATGACGAAAAACGGATACCGTTACCTCATAAGAAGTGTCGGGCTCCAGGTTCTCCAATGCGAATTGGCGCGTGTAATCGCGGCTCTTGCGAAAACTCAGCCGCCGCGTCGTCATCGCCTTCGCCGGTTGACCCACCGGAGCATACCGCAACTGGACCTCGCCCCGCGCCCCCGGCACGGTCTGCAGGCGAAGGACACCATTGGTCACGTTTACGGGCGCGACGCCGGCCAGCACCCCGGCGCTCTCGCCTCCCCCGGAAATCAGTTTGGCGGGCGCTTTGACCGCCGCACCCCCGGTCTTCAAAGCCTTCTTGACCAGGCCGGGTTCATTCTCCGGAACCATAACCATATCCGAAAAATCATCCGGCAGACCCGCGTCGGCCCAGCCGCCGACTTGGAGCCAGTCGTCCAACTCGGCCTGGCTCATCCCCCGCTCCTTCTTGCGCGTCCCTCGCGTCCAGACCACCGCGGAAGTCGCCGTCACTTCGCCGATCTTCAGGCCCGTCGCCTGGTGCACTTCGCCGTTACGCCCGGGGACGGTCGCACAGGAAACCGCGAAGCATCCCGCCAGGAGCAGGGCCGGCCCCGATGGGATTCGGACGTTCATCGCCCTCATTAAAGAGAGAAAGTTACCCGGGTTCCAGCAGAGAAAATCCACCGCTGATTCCCCCTGCCCCGGTCGCCACCCCCTCGCCGGCGCCCCCGGACAGTCAGGACTCGCCCTCACCCTGTCCCGACAGAATCTTACGCACCAGGTTCGCGCCCAGCACCCCCTGAAACGCGGCTTCCAGCGCCGGATTCTTCGAGAAGAGACGACGCAATTTTTCGAATTTCCATGAGAGCAGTCTTGCGTCGGTGAGAGCCTGCACCGTCCCCTTGGCCGTGCTCCCCGTAATAAAGGAAAATTCGCCCAAGAAATCGCCCTCGCTCAATTTCGTCACCTTGTCCCCTCCTCCACGGTCCACCACCCCCACTTCGCCGTGGGAAACCACATGAAGCGTATCCACGCTGGAACCATCCGCGATCACCGTCCCCCCTTTCTTAAGGTCGCTCCACTCCGCGATCCTGAGGAACTTCATGAAATCCACCGGGGGCAGAATTT
>JAHEJT010000052.1 GCA_024638765.1 Verrucomicrobiales bacterium | reverse complement strand
CGGCGCGAGGGCGGAGTCATCACCAACGCCGCCGTCATGACAATGACTTCCAATCCCAACCGCACCCAACCCATCACTCGCGGCGCCTGGATCGCGGGCGTCATCTTCAGCGACCCACCCGAACCGCCCCCCGCCGACGTGCCGCCCCTGGCCGAGGAAGTCGCCGAAGAGGAAAAGAACCTCACATTGCGCGAACGTTTCGTCGCGCACCGAAAAGATCCCGACTGCGCCGGCTGCCACGTCCTCATCGACCCACTCGGCTTTGCCCTCGAGAACTACGGCCCCACCGGCCACTGGCGCGATCACTACGAAAACGGCCGCGACGTCGACGCCGCCGGCGTCCTCTTCCGCAAGCACGAATTCACCAACCCCATCGAGTTCAAGGACGCCATCCTCGCCGAAAAAGACCGCTTCGCCCGGGGCTTCGCAGCCCATCTTCTCGCCTTCGCCCTGGGACGTGAAGTCGGCGCCACCGATGCCCCCGCTCTCGACCGTATCGCCGCCGCGAGCGCCGCCGCCGAATACCGCTTTCGGCCGATCATCCGACAGATCGTCCTCAGCGAGCCGTTTCTATATAAGACCAATCCAGGTAAATAGTGAGACCGGCAGCTTGCCGTGCCGAAGTCTTGGCGAAGGATGGTCCCGCCGGTGCTCTAAAGAATACCGGCGAGACGCCAATCTCACAATGTCTCAGAAAAGAAAATGAGCACCCTCTCCAGACGATCCTTCCTGCGCGGTGCCGGCGGCGCTGCGCTCGCCCTGCCCTCGTTCGAGAGTCTCGCGGCGCTCGGCGCGGCCGCCTCTCCCGCCCAGCGCCTCGCCGTCTTTTACGTGCCCATCGGCGTCGTGCGCAGCGGCTTCTTCCCCGGCGAAGCGGATTCGGCAACGCCTGCGTTCAGTGGCGACATTAAAGAACACCCCCCGGTGCGTGAGATGCCGCCCGGCTTTCATCCCATCGAATTTACCCCGACACTCGCGCCCCTGGAGCGCATGAAACAAAAACTGACCCTGGTCACGGGCTTGGATCGCACCTTCCAGAACGGCACCGACGTCCACGCCCAATGCGCCTCCTGTTTCCTGAGCAGTGCCGCACCTTATTCCATCAAGTCGTCCGCCTGGCCGCTCGACCGTTCTCTCGACCATATTGTCGCCGATGAGATCGGTGGCACCACCCCGTTTCGCACCCTCGAGTTCAGCTGCAACAGTCACAAGGACAACCTTGAGTCGATCTATTTCGACAATATCTCCTGGTACGGAACCGGCCACGTCGCCCCTTCCATTCGCGATCCGCGCAAAGCCTATCAACGGCTCTTCGGCACGCAGGAAATCCAGACTTATCGCAACATCACCGACCTCGTCCTGGAAGACGCCCGCTCCATGAAGCGGCACCTCGGCTATGCCGACCGCCAGAAGTTCGGCGAATACTTTGACTCCGTCCGCACCATCGAAGAACAGATGGACAAGCTCGAGCGCATGAAGGGCGAACTCGCGGACGTATCCATCGAGGAACCTCCCGAGGCCCACCTCCCGCGCGGCGAGTACATCCGCCTCATGGGCGACCTCATGGTCGTCGCCCTGCAGACCGGCCTCACCCGCGTCACCACCTTCATGGTCGGCCCCGAACGCTGGAACACGCCCTTCATGTTCGAGGGACTCTTCGACCAGCCCAGGAGCCATCACCAGATGTCCCACAATCAGAAAAAATTCACCGAGGACCTCCTCCAGGTCGACCGCTTTCACGTCGAGCAATTCGCTCACCTCGCCGAAAAAATGGACGGCATCACCGAAGCCGACGGCACCTCGCTGCTCGACAACACCCTCTTTACCTACGGCTCCGGCCTCGGCGACGGCGCGACCCACCAGTACAATGACCTCCCCGTCGTGGTGGCCGGCTCGGGTGGCGGCAAATTTACCACCGGGCAACACCTCAGCTGCGCCGACGCCACCCCCCTGGCAAACCTCTGGCTCACCCAGGCCCGCGCCATGGGCCTCGACCTCGACCGCTTCGCCGACAGCACCGGCCCCATCTCCCCCCTTCTCGCTTGAGGGGGCCGCGGCATTGGAAAGAATCGACAGGGTCCCTCGTCTCGCGCAAATTGCGTCGAGATTCCCTATCCCCATCACTCCCTTTTCGCATCATGCGCTTTGCAGGCTCCCTCATCATCCTCGCCGCCACCCTCTGCGGTTTATCCGCGGCGCAGCCGCATCCGGATGGAACGCCTGCCTCGCCGAAGCCAAATGGCGAAGGCGGGTCACGTTCCCCCAACGTCATCGTCTTCCTCTCCGACGATCAGGGTTGGGGTGACCTCAGCAGCTCCGGCAACACCGATCTCTCCACGCCGCACATCGACTCGCTCGCCGCCGACGGCGCCAGCTTCGATCGCTTCTACGTCTGCCCGGTCTGCTCGCCGACCCGCGCCGAGTTCCTCACCGGCCGACACCACGCCCACTCCGGCGTCTACTCCACCTCCGCCGGCGGCGAGCGCATGGACCTCGATGAAACCACCATCGCCGATCTCTTCCGCGCCGCCGGGTACACCACCGGCGCCTTCGGCAAATGGCACAACGGGATGCAGTATCCCTACCACCCGAACGGCCGCGGCTTCGACGAGTTCTACGGCTTCTGCAGCGGTCACTGGGGCGATTACTACAGCCCCATGCTCGAACACAACGGCCGCATCGTGCAGGGCGCAGGCTTCTGCATCGACGACTTTACCGACAAGGCCATGGGTTTCATCGAAGAATCCGCCGCCGCCAAAAAGCCCTTCCTCGCGTACCTCCCTTACAACACTCCCCACTCCCCCATGCAGGTCCCGGACCGCTTCTGGCAGCGTTTCTCCGAACGCCCCCTCCGGCTCGCCAACGAACAGAAGCCCGAGAAACCGGAGGAGATCACCCACAAACGCAGCGCCCTGGCGATGTGCGAAAACCTCGACTGGAACGTCGGCCGCGTCCTCGAAAAGATCGACGCCCTCGGAATCACTGAGAAAACCATCATCGTCTGGTTCCACGACAACGGACCCAACGGCACTCGCTGGAACGGCGGCATGAAAGGCCGCAAGGGCGCCACCGACGAGGGCGGCGTGCGCAGCCCGCTCTACGTGCGCTGGCCGGCAAGCATCACGCCCGGCACCGAGATCCCCCAGATCGCGAGCGCCCGCGACCTCCTCCCCACCCTCTGCGACCTCGCCGGCGTCCCGGCAAAAACCGCAAAACCTCTCAACGGCACGAGCCTCGCCCCGCTCCTCCTCGGAAAGTCCGACCCCTGGCCCGATCGCATCCTCATCAATCACTGGAAAGACAAGATCAGCGCCCGCGATCAGCGCTTCCGCCTCGATCACACCGGCGCCCTCTACGACATCGTCTCTGATCCCGGCCAGCGAAAGGCCGTCACCGCCAAACACCCCGGTGTCGTGGAGAAACTCGCCGCAGTAGTAAAGGCCCACGCCGACGCCTTCATGGCAGATTATTACAAGGACGACCGCCCCTTCGTCATCGCCCACCCCGATTCCCCCCTCACCCAGCTCCCCGCCCGCGACGCCATCGCCCACGGCGGCATCGAACGCTCGAACAAGTTCCCCAACTGCTCCTACTTCCGGAACTGGAAAAGCACCTCGGACAAGATCACCTTCACCGCCCGGGTCGCCACCACAGGCACTTACCGGGTCGACCTCTACTACGCCGCCAAAGACGCAGGCGCCAAGTGCACGCTCGCCTTCAACGACTCCGTCCTCCCCTTCGAGATCACTGAGGCCCACGACGTCCCCGAGCTGGGCGCCGCCCACGATCGCCATCCCCGCGCGGAATCCTATGTCAAGGATTTCAAGGCGATCTCCATTGGTGAGATCCGTCTCGAAAAAGGCGACGGCAAGCTCACCCTCTCCGCGACGGAAATTCCCGGCGCCGAGGCCATGGAATTTCGCCTTCTCACCCTCGAACGCGTGCGGTAATTACACCGCCTGGAGGGCGACGCTTTATCCCCGCGTCGTGGCGCTCTGCCTGTTGATTGTTGATTGACGAAGGATGTAATTGCGAACTTCGTCCTTCAAAGCTCATCACTCGCCATTCAATTCTCTCAATGCAATTAATGGGGACCGATTGGTCGAAGTACGACCAAATCGATCACGGGGTGGAGAACGTCGTCGAGATCTACCTGGAGTTCAGTTGTGCCGGGAAGCCGTTGGGCGCGATGTTCGAAATGGCCAAGAAACCGAAAATGAAAATTCGCGTGGACGGGACCGCCCCGATTGCCCGCGTGACGATCGTGAGGAACGAGAAGAATTACAGGGTCTTCAACCTCCGGGAATACGAGTTCGATACGACGTTTACCGACGATGCCCCGTTACAGGGTGAGAACCGTTATTACGTCCGCGTGGAACAGTGGGATGGCAACATGGCCTGGGCCTCTCCGGTGTGGGTGAATTACACGGGACCGTGATTGCGGGGAATTTGCTTTCTCGGCCAACCGCTTCCCCGCACGTGAGGCGGCGATGCCTGGTCCCCGCCGACCGGGCGCATGGCGGGGTCTTGACACCGCTTGCCGTCCCATCGCATCCTGAACCACTTAACAAAACGGAAGAAAGCCATGAGTGAAAAGAGCGAACCCCAGACGAACACAAACCAGCCCGCCAATGCGTTGACACGCCGGGACTTTCTGAGCAAGAGCGCGCTCGCCGGATCCGGCGTCATGATCCTGCCGAGCGGCACCTTGTTCGGCCAGAACACACCGAACAACCGCCTCAACATCGCCCTTATCGGCGCCCACGGACGTGCCAAGGCGCACTACGCCACTCTCAAAGACGAGAACGTGGTCGCCCTCTGCGACGTCAACGCGCTCAACATGCAGTTTGCGACCAAGGAATTTCCGAATGCCAAGACCTACCAGGACTGGCGGAAGTGCCTCGATCATCCGGGGCTCGACGCCGTGCTCTGCTGCACGACCGATTTCACGCACGCCTGGGTCGCCAACTGGGCGCTCAACCGCGACCTCCACGTCTACATGGAAAAGCCGCTGGCCATCACGGTCAACGAGGCCCGGACGGTGCGCGAAAACTACATTCCAAAGAGGGACAAGCTGGCCACCCAGGTCGGGATGCAGCGCCACGCCGGCGCGAACTTTAACCGTCTGCGCGAGCTGGTCCATGACGGCGCGATCGGCGAACTCAAGGAAGCGTATGCGTGGGGCAACCGCCAGATCCCGAAACCGGGTTACCTGCCGGACGCGGGTATCCCGCCGGAAACGCTCAACCACGACCTCTGGCTGGGGCCGTCGCCTTACCACCCCTACAACCCGGATTACTTCAACGCCAACGCCGGCGCCGGCTGTCTGCAGTGGAACATGTACTGGGACTTCGGAATCGGTCAGATGGGCGACATGGGGAGCCACACCATGGACCTCGCCTGGAACGTGATCGACGCCGAACTGCCCACCTCGATCCAATCCAAGTCCTCCGAGAAATTCAACCCGGAGGTGACCCCGGTCGAACTCCAGGCATCTTACATGTTCCCCGCCAACGACTGGCGTGGCGAGATCCGCGTGACCTGGTTCCAGGGAGGCGCGATGCCGAAATCGCCGTCGAACTGGCTCGATCTCGACAAGATCGGTCATGGGGTCATGTTCAAGGGAGATAAAGGCTTTATCGTCGCCGACTTCGGCCGCCGTCTCATCATCCCATTCGGCGACACCGCGGATCTCACCTATTACAAGCCGCGTGCGGAAGAAGATGTCCTGCCGGAACTCGGTAACTTCCAGAAACAGTGGACCGAGGCCTGCAAGAACGGCAAGCCGGCAGAGACCGCGTGCAACTTCAAGTACAGTGCCGACATGATCGAAACCATGTGCCTCGGACTGGTGTCCTACCGCGCGGGTAACAAGAAGCTCGCATACGACGGCGCCTCCGGCAAGATCACGAACAATGCCAACGCCAATGCGTTCCTGACAAAAGCTTACCGCGACGGATGGACCATGGACGGCTGAGGCCCTCCAGGTCAAACCTGGAGGGAAACGCTCTATCCCGCTTCGCGGGTTCTGCGGAGTGCCTTCGGCTGATTATAATGCGCTATCGCGCCCTGGCAGTGTCGTTTCCGCCCCGCGGGTACGGCGGAAAAACGACGCAGGCTATTTCACCAGCGCGCGCACAAACTCCGGCAGGCGGCGGTCTTCGAGGCTGACCACCTTGACATTCTTATCATTCTTCAGCACTGGCCCCGGCGTGCTGCGGCCGTCCGCAATCTGCTTCCGGAGCAAGGCGACCATCTGCGCGACGCGCTCCGGATGCTCGGCCGCCAGGTTCACGTCCTCGTGGATATCGTTCGCTAAATTGAAGAGTTGCACGAAAGGCGCCTTCAACAGATCCGACTCCACCGGCGTCCCTCCAAACTGATCCAGGGCGGCCCGCCAGGCCACCCCCGGCATGGGGTCGCTGCCGGCGGCGTTCTCCGAATCGGCAGGCGTCCCACTGCCCGGGCAAACGCAAAGCTTCCAATCTCCATCCCGCACGACAAAGGCTCGCACCGACTCCATGATCAGATTTTTCCGCGTGCCCTCCACCTCGGGATCGCGCAGGAGCTTGGCGAAACTGATCGAATCCGGCGCCTCCTCGTCTCCCATTTCCCCGTCCGTCAACTCTGCAAAGGTCGCCATGAAATCGTTCATACCCACCAGCGCATCACAGGTTGCCCCCTCGGGAATCACCCCCGGCCACCGCGCAATCAACGGGACGCGCAGCCCGCCTTCGTAAGCCGAGAACTTGTACCCGCGATGCGGTCCATTCGAATAATGCCCCGCCGCCTCGAGCTGTTTGATCTGCGCCGGGGTCGCCGCCAGGATATTTCCCGCATAAGGCGCCGGCCCGTGATCGCTTGAAAACAGCACCAGGGTGTTCTCATCCAATCCCTTCGCCTCGAGCGCCTTCATGACTCGCTCGACGGAGTGATCCACTTCCATCACAAAATCGCCGTAGACCCCGAGTTCGCTCTTCCCCTGCCAGTGCACTCCGGGGCTCGTCGGCGTGTGCGGCGCCGTCAGCGCCAGGAAAAGAAAAAAGGGCCGGTCCTTCTTCTGCTTCCCGATAAAAGTTTCCGCCTCACCATAAAACGTTTCCAGCACCTCATGATCCTCGAAATCCTGGGCGGCCGGACCCACCCGGTTGAACGCGCTCCACCCCTTCTGTGCCGTGACCTCCCCCTGCCAGACATGATTCCGGGCGAAAGCATAGGGATACATGTCGAGCGATCCAGGCAAAATAAAGCTGTAATCAAAACCAAACTGAATCGGTCCATGGATCAACGGCTTTGTGAAATCGACATTGGTCAACCCCTGCGTCTCGCCATCCAATGTCGGCATGACCGTGCCCAGGTGCCACTTCCCCACGTAGCCCGTCCGGTAACCGGACTTCTCGAGCAGCTTGGCGAGCGTCGAATTCTCGGTGCCCGGCCGCGGACCACAAAACCCCCAGGGCCCATGATTCACCGCCGATCCAAACCGCCAGTTGTAACGCCCCGTCATGATCGCCCGCCGCGTCGGCCCGCAGGCCGAGTAATTGACATGCGCATCCGTGAACCGAAGTCCACCCGCCGCGAGCGCGTCGATATTCGGCGTCTCGATCAAACAACGTTCCCCACCGTAGCAGTGCACATCCCCGATCCCGAGATCGTCGGCGAGGATGAAGACGATATTCGGCTTCTCCGCCGAGTGGAGGGACGGAAGCAACAGAACGAAGAGCAGGATTGGAAGAATTCGCAGTGGCATGGGGCAGGCTGTCGCTTGGGAGTTCAGTGTTCAGTGTTCAGCAAAGCTAAACCGTCCCGGTCTCTCGCCGCTTGATACTCAAGAATCAATTCGCGTCCATTCGCGTCCATTCGCGGTCCCTCCTGACACCTTACACCTGAAATCTGACACCTTACACCTGAAATCTGACACCTTACACCTTACACCTGTACAGGGTACTCGCTCACGCTCGCACTACAACCCGGCCCCTACTTCCCTCCCATCCACTGACACGCATTAGCGAGCACCTGGATCACTTCCTTCTGCTTGTAGATTGGATACGTTTCATGCCCCGGCCGGAAGTAGAACACTTTCCCCTTCTCGATGTCCCACACCATCCCGCTTCGAAACCACTCACCCAACTCCCAGCGCTCCTCGAAGATCACCTCGTCCGGATCGGGAACGTGAAAGGGTTCGTCGTACATCTCGGTCTGCGTGATAGCCCAGGTCGCCGGCAACCCCTTCGCAATCGGATGCTCGAGCGGCTCCACCGTGATCGTGTGCGCGGGATCAGGGTGATTACGATCCGCGTTTTAACTTCCGCTGTTGCCGGTCCGGGACTTTTCCCTCTGCTTTGGGTAGAAGAAGGACGGTATCGATGACGTGGATCAGCCCGTCGGAGCATTCCACATCACCATCGAGGAGCACGGCGTCGTTCACCCGGACTCTCCCCTTGGAAAACGCGATCTTGAGCGGAGCCCCCTGCACCGTCTTTACCTTTTTTGAGCTGAGGATGTCGGCGATGCCGTTTGCCCCCGGGCTAACATGATAGGAGAGCACCGAGATCAATTTATCCTTGTTCTCCGGCTTGAGGAGGTTTTCGAGAACGCCTTTCGGAAGTTTCGCAAAGGCCTCGTCTGTAGGTGCAAAAAGCGTGAGACGATTGTCCCATTGGAAAAACGTGGTGAGCCCCGCGGCATCGAGCGCAGCTTTAAGGGTCTTGAAACGACCGTCGGCAACCGCGGTTGCAATGAGCCTGCGGGGTGCCGCCGGCACGCCGTCAGCTTCGGGGGCGGTCTCCTTCGTCATCCGTTCCGTGAAATTGCCCTGTCCCTTGCCGTAAGTGCGAATCCAGTCGATCTCGAGATCGAACGGGCCCTCCCGCTTGTCTGCGAGGAGAATCCCAACCCTCTCAATGACGGAAGGATCCAGCACCGCATCAGGAAGTTCGGTGCCCCGGAAGCTGCCCTTGAACTCCGAAAATGGGATTTTAACCTGCTGCCATTTTCCCTTGGTGGTTTTGAATTCTCCAGCAAAGGAAACCGGGTTGCCGCGGAAACGGGCGGTGGAATCGAGGCGGGCTTCATAGGTGCGGCCGTCCCCCTTGACCAAAAGCAGAAGCCCCAGGTCATTGCTAAGATTAAGATCGACATCTCCGCTTCGAGCCGTCGAAAAGCCCCCATTGTTTTGGAGCGAGAGTTCACCGAAGAACCTCATTGTATTGGCATCGGTGAATTCCATATTTCCCTCCGACAAACCGCCCATGACTCCGTCGTTCACGATTTGCCATCCGAACTTCTCGTTTCCAGAGGCATCGAACTCGGTGACTGACTGGCCTCGCCAGGCGCCGGGGTGCGAATTTCCACCGGCGGCTTCAGCGCCAGCCGTCATGACGGTGGCGAGGAGGGCGATACAGGCAAGGGATCGGTCGACCATTTTCACAGTCATCATTACGGCGGTCCGGCCGAAGCGGATGCTTCCGGGAGCGCATTTTCATTACATTCGATTCAGCCCTGACGGCCGATCGATCCCGGCTGGAGGGGCGCGATGGTCAGCGAAATGGCTAGAGCAAGCACACGACCGGAATGCGCGCACGCATCCCGGGACAATGAAACTCGAGAATAATCGAGTCGCTCAGGCGTTCAATCGCCAGATCGTCCAGTTGAGCGCCGCGGCGAAGGTAACCCAGGCGATGTAAGGGACGAGGAGACCGCCGGCGAGAGGCGAACGCGGGAAAAACGCGATGATCGTTGCAAGGATGGCCACCCAGAGGATCGCGATCTCGACAGCGGCCCAGCCGGGACGTTGCCAGTGGAAAAAGACGAACGACCAGAGGGCGTTCAGCAGGAGCTGAATCGCGAAGAGGGTGAGGGGAACCGCCGCTGCGCCCAGGCTCCCCGCCTTTCGATACACGAGCCACGCGGCGATCGCCATGGCCAGGTAAAGGACAGTCCAGACAGGGCCGAAGAGCCAGCCCGGCGGATTCCAGGAAGGCTTTTCCAGGGTAGCATACCAGCTTTCGAGTCCCGTCGAGGTCGCGATGCCACCGAGGGCGCCCGCCCCGAAACAGAGCACGATCATCAGGGCGAGAAAAGGGAGGTGCATGGAATGAGGGTGCGGAAACGATCAATCAGCCGTGCCGCCAGTTACTCCCACCGGAAGGCCGACAGGCTTTTCAAGCCGCGCACGAAGACCGTCTCGCCGTCCACCGCGAGATGCGCCCACGTGGGTTCCTTGCTGACTTTGCGACGATCGAGCTCCATGAATTTCTCCGGGGAAGCGTCGAACAAGAGCAACTCGCCACGCTGATCCAGCGCCAATACCCGGTTCCCGTTTGCGACCATTGACGAATACTCGCCGAACTTCTCATCCGAAACCCACGCCACTTTTCCCGAGTCCAGCTCGATGCAGTAGAACTTTTTATCCCGGGCATGCAGATAGACGTGCCCGCCGATCGCCAGCGGCGATGCCATGTATCCTTCGATTTTCTTGGCGCGCCACAAAAGATCCACGTCGAATCCCGCATCACTCTTCTGGACTTCATAGAAGAAACTCCCGCCGCCGTAGGTCGCGGTAAAAATCCGGTTCCCGACCACCGTCGGCGTCAGGATATTCATCCCGCGAAACGCTTCCACCGGCGTCGACCACAACTCGGCGCCCGTTTCCAGGTCCAGTCCGGCCAGGGCGCTGCGGGTTTGCACCACCAGTTGACGTTTCCCGTGAATTGTCGCGATCAACGGCGATGAAAAGGCGCTCGCGAACATCGCCCGCCGATCTTCCAAAGCCCGCCACACGGTTTTTCCCGATTTCTTGTCCAGCTTTGTGACCGCCATTCCGGCCTGCACGTAGAGGTCGTCTCCATCGATCAACGGAGAAGAAGCAAAACCGAACGCCGGCAATTCTGTCCCCTCGCGCGCCACGAAATCCACGCGCCAGATCTCTGTGCCCTTTGCCGCATCAAGATTCACGAGCACATCCCGCATCCCGCCCACGAAAACCGACTCGCCGTCGGTCGCCGGTGTCGCGCGCACCCAGCTCCCGTTCTTGGCGGCAAAGAAGGGCACTTTCATGGCTCCATCCCATTTCTGTTCCCAGACTCGTGCGCCCGATGCCACGTCGAAACCCTGCGCGATTTCCATTTCCTTGGCCCGAGTTTCCACGGTGAAGACTTTCCCCCCGGCGATCACAGGGCTCGAGTAGCCCTCGGCGAGATCCACTTTCCAGACCTGCACCAGGCGATCGTTCGAAATCGAGTCCGGCCAGGCCCCGGCCGATTCCGGCATTTTTCCGTCCCGGTGCGCCCCGCGCCACTGCGACCAGGACTCGCGGCCCAGCACTTCGTGGAATCCGCCTGACGTCGCAGCCGCCAGAATCAAAATAGCTAAACGCACGTTTTTCATCATCATTCTTTCTCTAAGGCTATAGAACATTTAGTCTTGATGGCCTCACTCAGTGGCAAGCGATTCGATTCTGTTTTGCTTTCCGGTTGCGCTGAAAGCGCAATATCATCGTAGCCCAGGGCGAAGCCCTGGGGTTTCGAACGATGAACGGATCGCAGGCTGAAAATCTGCATCAAGGATTCGCCGGTGCAGCGGCTTGTTGAACCAGCCCTTCAGGCTGGGAATTCGTTTTTAATCCAAATCCCAGGGCTCCGCCCTGGGCTACGATGAGTGAGCCTTTCAGGCTCGATTGCTTTGAATGAAAGGCCTGCGGTCCATCTTTCAACATCAACATGTTCTCGTGTTTCATATGTTAAAGTGCGCCAGGTCTTGGACTGGAAATACATCCCACGAACTGTCCTTACGAAGACGCCTTGATCGCCGCCGGATAACTGCGCCCTTTCCAGGAGGATTTTCCGGAAAAAAGATCACGGACCAGCGCAGTCCATTGGATCAGCTCGAGCACCGCGACGGCCAGCGGGTGGAAGATGACAGAAACCGGTGACTGCCGGTAACGCCAGGCCGCGATCACCCGCGGCAGGTAACCGCACGTGACTGCCACGACGAGAATCGCGACGGAACCTGCCGAAAGCGAAAGATTCAGCACCGGGGAGAGGGCCAACAGCACGAAAGGAAGCACCTGGCCGCCGAGCAGCAGCAAGGTCATGGGGACGATGACCGCGGGCGCTCCCAGCCCTTCGGTGGCATTCTTCATGAGGCCGTTCCAGACCTCGCGGGCGTTGTGATAGAGGCGGCAACTGGCGATGTCAGTCGCATCGACGAGGTCCGTGATATATCCGGCCTCACGAAAGGTCTTGGGTAAGCGGAGGCCGTCGTGCAGCGTCGACTTGATGGCCTCGTGTCCGCCGGCCTGAAAATACGCGTCCCGGCGCGCCATGAAAAGCTGACCGCAGCCCGCGCCGAATCCTTTGGATTGCGATCTTCTCATGGCCCACAGAGGCAGATACCCGAGGAGCAGGAAGTGAATCAGCGGAATGAGAAGTTTTTCGGACCAGGTTTCCGTGATTTGACGGGGGACGCCGCTGATCAGGTCTCTGCCTGTCTGCATTTCCGCCGCGAGACGGCGCGCGGCGTCTCGGGAGAGGCGGACATCGGCGTCGATAAAGAGGAGCAGTGGTTTGGTTGCCTTCCGGGCAAGGGAATGGCAGGCGAACTGTTTGCCGCACCAGCCGGGCGGCAGAGATTCACCGGCGTGAAGCGACAGACGGGAATCGCCACGCGCAATCTCGGCGACGATTTCCGCGGTGCGATCTTCCGATTCGTCGTCGAGCACCAGTACCTCGAGATCGACGCCTTCGCCGGCAAGCGCGCATTCCAGGGCCTGGCGAATATTTTCCTCCTCGTTACGCGCCGGGATCAGAATGGAAACTCCAGGCCGTTCCGGAGTCTCGCTGGAAGCGCCGCCGGAGTCGCGGGCGGGCCGGTAAAGAAGGACGTTCCAAAGGAAGAGCCCGCATGGAATCGCCGCGGCGACCAGGCAGAGAAGGGCGATGTGTGCTATTCCCATTTCGTTTCTCCCGGGCGGGTGTTACTTCTTTCCGTGATGCGGATCAAATTTGCGGCCCCGGAGCCGCGCCGCCGCCGAGCGCCAGAGGTCGTAAACCGCACTGGCGCCGCTTCTCCCGGCCAGCAGAATTTCGAAATTTCCCGAATCGCGAGCTTGTGATTCCTCCGCCAGCGCGTCCTGGGTGTCCTGCAGGCGTGCTTCCAGCAGGCGGAGGCGACTCTCGGTATCCGGCGCCGAGGCGGCGACCTCGTCCGACGTCATGGGGTCGCCGAACTTCAGCAATGTCTCGGGAAAGCGTTCCTCCCAGAAGACGTATTCGATTGCCAGCGGCAGAAACGTCACTCCGGGAATCCGCGCCGCGAGATGGGCGATACCCGGTTGAAAGGTCAGGGGCCGGCGGCGGACATCGGCGAATTCTCCCTGCGGTGTCAGCCAGAGGACGGAGTCCGGTTGTCCGAGGATTACGCCCGCGGTCCTGAGAAATTGCACGGCTCCGCGGCGGCTTCCTTCCTGATCGACCCCGAAGAAACCGAGCTTTGTGAAAAAACGGTACTTTTCCAGCGCTGCCGCGTCGATGGGTGCGAACGCCGTCCGCCCGGTGAAAACTTCGCGGGTCAGGAACACTGCGATGAGAGGATCCCACCAGGAAGCGTGGTTGCCGTAGACGACGAGTGGTCCTTCCAGGGCGGGAAGGCTTGTTTCTTTGGAAATCCGGACGCCGTGAAAATGTTTTGCCAAGTGCTTCGTGGCGTATCCGCCGAACCATTCCGTCAGGAAGCGCGAGACCTTCGGCAATTCGCCGGTGACGGTCTTCTCCGTTTCCATTGGTCTGGGGGCTGCCGCGATCATTCGTTCTTACAGCGTGCGGATCATGCCCGCATCGTCTTCTGGCTGGAGCGATCCCGGTCCAGGGCGTCCCCGGCGATCCAGCCCGACATCATGACCATGGGCATACCGGGACCCGGATGCGCCGCGCCTCCCGCGAGGTAGAGACCTTTGACATCTTTGCTGCGGTTGTTCGGTTTGAATGCCCCGAGATACTTCCCGTGACTCGCGATTCCGTAAATGGCGCCGTCGAGCACGTGGTAACGGTGGTGGATATCCTCCGGGGTGAGCGCTTCTTCGAATTCGATACGCTCTTCCAAGTCTTCCATGCCGGCGGTGCGGGCCAGCTTGTCAAAAATAACCCGCCGGTAACGCGGAAGCATTTCGGACCAATCGTGGCGCGGACGAAGATACGGCGTGTGCACGAGAATGTAGAGCGCTTCACCGCCCTCCGGCGCGACCGCGCCTTCGGTGGCGGCGGGCGCAGCCAGGTAACAAGTCGGATCCGGCGCGGGTTCGCCCTTCCGGTAAATGCTGTCGAATTCTTCTTCGGGATCCCTGGAGAAAACGAAGTTGTGATGCAATAAATGGTCGTAGCGCTTTTTCAGTCCGAGATAGAGGACGACTCCGGAACACGCGGCTTCGTATTTGCGGCGCTTCTCGAATTTTTCCTGGGGCGCGCCGTCGAGCAATTCCCGGTGGGTGCGCACGGAGTCGCAGTTGGAGACGACGGCGCCGACGGCGATGGTCTCCCCTTCAACGGTTTCCACTCCGGCGACCGCATTCCCCTGGACGATGACGCGCGAAACCTGCGTCTCCAGACGGACTTCCACACCCAGCTCGCGCGCCAGTTTCTCCAGGGCCACGGGCACGGCACGGGTGCCACCCATGGGATACCAGATGCCTTCGGAAGTCTGCATGTGCGCGATTCCGCAAAGCACCGCCGGGGAGGCATCGGGCGCGGAGCCGATGTATTGCGTAAAGTGATCGATCATCTGCGCCGTCCGTTCGTCGCCGATGTGTGATCGCACGGTTTGTGCGACGCTCTTGCCCATCCGCATGCGCAGCACATCGCGCAGGACGCCCGCATCGAATGTCTTGCGCATGTCGAACATGTCCCGAAGGCCGCCGATGGGGCGCCAGAAGAAAAAGCGCTCGCTGATATCGTGCAGATTCGCCGACCAATCCATGAAACGGCGGTATTCCCGTCCCGCTCCTGGAGTATCGGCCTGTTCTTCCAGGGTTTGCGTCATCCTGTCGGTGTCGGCTTCCAGGTCCATGCGGGAGCCGTCCTCGAAAAAACAGCGCCATTGCGGATCCAGCGGCACCAGGTCCAGGTAGTCTTCCATTTTGCGTCCGGCTTCCGCGAAAACGCGCTGCAGGACCGAGGGAAGCGTGAGAATCGTCGGTCCCATGTCGAAGCGGTAACCTTCTTTCTGGAGCTCGGCAGCTTTGCCTCCGAGCCACGCGTTGCGCTCGATGAGGACCACGTGATATCCGCGCGCCGCCAGGGTGCAGGCCGCGGTCAGTCCGGCGAGGCCGCCGCCGATGACGGCGACTCGATCTTTATTTTGCGTAATCATTCGTCGATAGGTTTCTCCGGGTTCAAAGTTCAGGATTCAGGATTGCGATGAGAGCGCCTCGTTTTGAGGGCGCTGCAGAGACGGGACCAGGCCCGCAGGCGGTGTCCCCCGCCTTTGCCGTGGGCGAGCGCCGCGAAACTTTGGAAGAGCTCACCGTCACCGGGTTCGAGGGGGCGCATGTGCATGAGACCGCGCTTGCTCCGGCGGGAAGCCACCGTCTTGGGGTAAGTCATTTCCAGCAGACCTTCGGCGCCCCTGGTGACGCCGAAACCGCTGCGCCCGGTGCCGCCGAACGGCACCCGCGGGTCGGCGGTGGGAAAGATGAGATCGTTGATCGCGATGCAGCCGGCCGAGACGCGGCGGCTCAGCCGGAAGGCGGCTTCGGTATCGCGCCCGAAGACAGCCGCCCCGAGCGCATAGGGACATTTTTCATCGAATGCCAGGGCCTCCTCATCGTCGCGCACGCTCACGAGGGAGGCCACGGGGGCGAAGAAGTCGTCGCGCAGCAGAGGGGATTCGGCGGGCACATTTCCGAGAATCAGAGGAGATTCCACCAGGCTGCTTTCCCGATGGAAAACTCCCTGGACGGGACGCGCTCCGGCGTCGACGGCATCGTGCAAGGCGTCCAGCAACGCGTGCCGGGGGGAATGCATGCCGGCGTCCCAAGACTGCGCGGCCAGAAGCTGTATCAGATCTTTTTCGACGGCGTGATGGACGAAGAGCCGTCGCGGGGCGACACAGGTGGAGCCATGATTCAAAGTCAGGCCGAATCGGAGCGCTTCCGCCACGAGATCGAGATCGGCGTCTTCACGCACGAAGACGGCGTCGCAGCCGGAGAGTTCCACGGTCGCCGGGGTGAGGGATTGGGCGCATTGCGTGAGGACGGCGCGCCCGGTATTCGCGGAGCCCGTAAGGCAGACTTTGCCGACCCCAGTGGCGATGAGTTCGGTCGCGGCGTCGGGGTCTTCGGAGAGAATTTGAAAGAGGTTTTGGGGGAGGCCCGCGGCGAGAAACGCGTCGCGGAGTAATTCCAGGGGCAGCGTGCATCCGGGGGCGGGCTTCACGAGCACCGCATTCCCCGCGACCAAGGCCTGGAGAATCTGCACTCCGGGAAGAAAGAAGGGATAGTTCGAGGGGCCGATGACGAGGACGAGGCCGTGGGGCTCGCGCAGGATCACCTGCTTCACGCCCCGGAGCCAGGACGGTCGCCCGGCGGCGCCGAGTTTTTTTCCGGCCAGGATTTTTTTTGCTTTGCGTTCGAGGAACCGGCAGGCCTCGAGGAAGGGGATGATCTCGGTAACCTGGACTTCCGCCCGGGCGCACTTCCGGATCCCTGCCGAGGAGGACAGGAACGCTTCCGGCTGATGTGCGATGTGCTGCCGCAGGGAGCGGATGACCCGGAGCCTGCCGGTCAGAGAATTCTGCGCCCACATCTTTTGCGCGGAGCGGGCGCCATTCGCCAGCTGCACGACGATACGGCCGCCATCCTCGCGCACGGCATTCGGCGGCGAGGAGTCGTCGATCGCGGTTGTTGGATGGACTATTGAATTCATGGGGCGACTCTATCAGGCGATAGCGGGCGAGGGTGTTTTCCCGGTGACCGGCTGCGGGGTCTGGTCTCCGAGTTCCCAGCCGGGTTTGAGGCCGAAATCCTCCAGCATGAGCCCGGAGGTAATGCGGGCGGATTCGAAGATCACGGGCAGGCCGCTGCCGGGATGAGTGCCTCCGCCCACGAGGTAAACGGACTCCAGGTCCTCGAAGCGGTTTCGCGGCCGCAGGTGGAGCATCTGGCCGAGATTGTGGGCGAGGTTGAAAGTGGCGCCGAGATGGATGTTGTATGAGGAATCCCAGTCATCCGGCGTGATCACGCGTTCGTATCGAATGCGATCCTCGATGCCGTGGAACCCGGCCTTGGCCGCCTGCTTGATGACAAGGTCCCGGTAACGCTTCTTCTCGGTTTCCCAGTCGACGTTAGGCGATTGGTGAGTGACGGGGGCGAGGAGGTAAAGTGCGCTCATCCCCTCGGGCGCCAGGGTCGGATCCGTCACCGATGCGTTCTGGACGTAGAGCGAGGGGTCTTCGCTGAGGATGTGCTTGTTTTCGATTTCGTCGAGGTTGCGCTCGTAATCTTTCGAGATGTAAATCGAGTGGTGCGGCAGGTCGTACTGGCCCTCGATTCCGAGATAGAGCATGAACGTCGAGCAGGAGAATTTCTTCTTCTTGATCTTGCGGTCCGACCATCGGTTGCGGAGGCGATCCGGGACCATGTCTTTCATGGCCCTCGCAAAGTCCGCATTGATCATCACGGCATCCGCGTAATGGACACCTTCGGGGGTGCGCACGGCGGTGGCCTTCTTGCCCTCGAAAAGAATTTCCTCGACCGGTTGTCCGAGATGGATTTCGACTCCCATGTCTTCGGCGATTTCCGCCATCTTGGCCGTGATCGCGGCGCAGCCGCCGATGGGATGGAAGACGCCGTATTCGTATTCCAGGAAAGAGAGAATCGAAAAGAGGCTCGGGCAGCGGAAGGGAGACATGCCCAGGTATTTGGATTGGAAGGAGAACGCCAGCCGGATGCGCGGATCGTCGAAGAAGCGCTTGAGATAGCCGTCGACGGGAAGATGCGGATTGACGACGGGCAGGAGCTGGAGCATCCGCCTGCGCACGACATCTTTCCAGGAGAGAAACGGGTTCTCGATGCAGGGCTTGAAGAGCTCCAGCTTGGTGCGGTTGTCGTCGAGAAACCGGCGGAAACCGGGCGCGTCACCGGGGCAAATCGCGGCAATCTGTTTCTCCATTTCTTCGATCCTGGGAGTGGCATCGATGGCGCCGCCGGCGCCGAAGAGGATGCGGTATTGCGGATCGAGTTTTTTCATTGGGACCTCCTTGAAAAGGTCGCGTCCTGTTTCTGCGAAGATTTGCTCGAGCACTTGCGGATAGAGGAAGAAAGTCGGCCCCAGATCGAATTTGAAACCGTCAGCCTGGATGGAAGAAGTGCGGCCACCGACGGTGGGCAATCTTTCCAGGATCTTGACCTTAACGCCCCGGGAAGCGAGGAGCATTGCACTGGCCAGTCCGCCGGGGCCTGCGCCGATGATAATAGTTTCTTTCTTGTTCATTTGGTATCAGTCTGAGGAGTAACGCTTCTGGCAGAGGTTGGAGACGCATGCTCCGGATCGTTTTTCGTTTCGCCTCCCAGGTAGAGGCGTGACTTTCGAAGGATTTCCAGTTCCGATTTGAATTGATCGAAATTCTGCAAGATACGCGCATCGATTTCGCTGAGGGTCTGGGAATAACCGTGCACCGCGCGGCCTCCGACGAGCACGACGGTTTCTTCCGGCAGCAGGCGCCGCAGTTCGTGTAATTCAGACGGCAGATCGGGATCGTCCGGCGGATAGACGATACTGAGGGCGACGGCGCGCGACTTATTCTTGATGGCTGCCCCCGCGATTTCCTGTGCGGGGAGGGCCGCCCCAAGATAGGTCACATTCCATCCCAGCTTGCGTCCCATGGCCGCGGAGACGATCGCGCCCAATTCGTGAATTTGTCCGACTGGGGTTGTGACCAGAAGATGGGGCGCGTTTGCGGAAGGACTGAACGGACGGATGCTGCGCGCGAGATAATCCCGGATCAGCGAACTGGCGATGTGCTCCTGGGCGGCGGTAATCGTTCCCGCCTCCCATTCCTCTCCGGTGAGCTGGATCAGAGGGACGACGACATGCTCGAGGAGGCCGGAGTAGCCCAAGCCGGTTCCGGCTTCGTCGAAGACTGTCTCCAGTTTGGTTTGATCGGATTCTCTGACCGCCTGCATGCCGGCCTGAATCCAACCCTGGGCCCCGGCGTCGGCGGGTGCGGGGGTGGCCGCGGGGCCGGCGCTGCGCCGGGTGACTTCGCTGCCGCACATGCTTTCCAATTGCTCGGAGGGCAACGATGCGATCTGGCTGATGCTGTGGCCCGCGCGCGTCAGATAAGCGAGGTGCCCGAGCCGGACCACTTCTTCTTCGGTGTAGAGTCGCCGGTTGGTGTCGGTCCGCCGGGGCCGGACCGCGCCGTATCGTTTCTCCCAGACACGCAGGACGTGGGGACTGAGCCCTGTCCGGAGGGAAACGGCTTTCATGGGAAGGAGAGCATCCACGGCGCAAAAGATAGACAAATATTAGACAACGGCAAGATTTATTTAATTTTTTATAGACATAATGCAGACAAAAGCGTTTTTTGGGGTGATCTTTCCCCTATGAAGGCGATTTTCGGCAGTTGGCTTCGATCTCCCGCCTCCCGGTCTCCACTGGAGATTGGCGAGGAGATTCCGCGCGTCCGCGGTTCTGACCAGGATGGCGTCCCGGTCGATCTGGCCGAGGCTGCGGGCGAGGGTTGGGCGCTGGTTTACTTTTATCCACGAGCGCGCACTCCGGGGTGCACCCTGCAGGCCTGCAGCCTGCGTGATGACGATGACGTCCTCGAAGAGCTCGGTGTGAAGGCGTTCGGGGTCAGCGTTGACTCCGCATTGTCGCAAAAGCGATTTCACGAAAAGCGCCGCTTGACGTTCACTCTGATCGCGGATCCAGAGAAGAAGGTGATCGATGCGTTTGGAGTTCCCACGGCGTTCGGCTTTGCCAGCCGCATGGCTTTTCTGTTTCGAGACGGCGCACTCGTGTGGCGCGATCTGCATGCGTCCACTTGGAAACAGGCGGCAGATGTGATCGGTGTGGTCCGGAGAGGGACCTGAAGTTGAGCCTCGAAAGGTTGCCGTGTTTCGCTTTTCGAACCGAAAAAAATAGGACGACTGAGGGTATAGAAATGAAACTGACAGAAACAAACGAATATTCGATCACACGCGAAGAGGAAAGTGCCATGATGCGCGATGTGGCGGCGCGAGACGATACTGCGTTCGCCGCGCTTTGCCGGCAATACCGCGCCCTGATATACGTAACGGTTTACCGGGTGATCAACAATCCGCAGGATGCGGAAGATATTACCCAGGAAGTGCTCCTCTCGATCTGGAAGAAGGCGGACACCTGGGACGTGACGAAAGGCAAGCTCGCGACATGGATCGCGGCGATCGCGCGGAATCGCGCGATTGACACGATTCGAAGCAAGCAGCGCCGCGCGGCGCTTCACGAAAAGATGCAGAAGGAGGAGCGCATGCACGACGCCGCCAGCCTCGAGGATTCGGCGCGTGAGCAGGTTCTTCATAGGGAGGCTCGATTGATTGCGCGGTCCGCGCTCGTGGAATTGAATCCCGCGCAGAGGGAGGCGATCGAATTGGCCTACCTGGAAGGGCTGACTCAGACGGAGGTGGCGCAGCGCATTGGAGTTCCGGTCGGCACCGCGAAAGCACGCATACGCCGCGGTGTGCAGAAACTTCGGGAAACGATCCCGCGTCGGATCAATGCATAGATTCAGGAAGAATCACCCCAGCGATTCTCTCTCCTGCCGCCGGCGGCCCCCTTTTGATTGAAAGGCTCAGGAATTCACGGTTTGGGTGGACCGACGGCCCCGGATAGTGGCGCTATTAGAAGCCGAGATGATTCGTTAACGGCCTGCCTCTTTCTTCGAGGCTTTAACGAACATCGCCTCAGCAGCCTGCTTTGCACTTAAGTGATCAACAATAGCTTCGGGGTATCCTTCCAGCCTGTTTCCTTTTTGCATTCCATGGATCTTTCTCGCATCAAACCGTCTTAGCTCGGGCACCCACTTCTTGATGTAGTCGCAGTCAGGGTCGAATTTTTTCTGCTGAAGCCACGGATTGAAAATCCGGAAATAGGGCTGCGCATCACAACCCGTGGACGCCGCCCACTGCCAGTTGCCATTGTTTACCGCAGGATCGTAGTCCACCAGGTGCTGCGCGAAATACTTTTCGCCCCAACGCCAATCGATGTGAAGATCCTTGACCAGCAATGATGCTGGTAATCGAATTATCAAAGATAGCAATAGACATGCCCATGCCATTATGCGGCAAGCGTCCTTAGCGCGGCCCTCGAAGGGGCTGACGCGCTTACGGTCAGGCACATTCTGCGGCCGGACCCCGAAAAGATAGTTGTCGCCTGATTCCATCCCCTGCCCCTGATCAACGGTCGTGCCCGGCAATCGCCATCCGAAACTTGCAGGGTCTTCTCCGGGTTGCTCCTCCGCTCGAAACATGAGTCAATGCAGGAGATGACCATCCCCATGAAATCCCGCATTCTTTCACTCCTGCCGGCCTTGCTTCTCCTTGCATTCTCGCTGCTGGCTTCCGCCGAAGAGACCAAGAACGAAAACGATTGGATCAGCCTCTTCAACGGCAAAGATCTCACCGGTTGGACCCCAAAAATTACCGGTTATCCCTGCGGCAAAAATGCCCTCGACACCTTCCATGTCGAAAACGGCATTCTCAAGGTGTCTTACGAGGCCTACGAGAAATTCGACAAACGCTACGGGCATCTCTACACCAACATCCCTTACTCACGTTACCTCCTCCGCATGGAATACCGCTTCACCGGCCGTATGATGGCGGACGCCCCAGGTTACGTGAACCTTAACAGCGGGGTGATGATCCATTCGCAGTCACCGCAAAGCATGGGCCTCAATCAGGAATTTCCCGTGAGCCTCGAGTTTCAATTTCTCGCCGATGAGGGAAAAGGGAAACGTCCAACCGGCAATGTCTGCACGCCCGGCACGAACCTGGAAATCGACGGCGAACTCGTGACCCAGCACATCGTCAAATCCTCCGCGCCAACCTTTCCACCCGGCGAATGGGTCACGATTGAAATCGAGGTGCGGGGGAATGAAGAGGTGATCCACCGCGTCAACGGCGCGGAAGTCCTGCGCTACCAACGCCCCCAGCTCGATCCCGAGGGCCGCATCGAATCAGCCGCGGCCTTGTTTCAGGCGGGTGCCCCCAAACAACTCAGCTTCGGCTACATCGCGCTCCAGGCCGAAGGCCAACCGGTGTGGTTTCGCAATATCAAACTGCAATCGCTGGAAGAGTAAATCCGGCCTGGGTTTCCTCAGTCCGCCACTTTGAGGTTCTCATCGTGAATGCCGTCGAGCATGAGGTTGGCAATGACCGGGCCCTCGCCGGTCATGGTGACCCAGACGACATGATCAAACTCGCCCTCTTCGATGCCTCGCATCAGGCTGCCCCCGCCGGTGGTGGCCAGTCGCAGGTAGCTTCGCCCGTGCCTTACCCGCTTGAGGTATTTATGGGCGTGACCGGCAAAAACGGTGTGCGGACGCCGCAGTTGATAAAAGAAGGCACAGCCCCAGTGCCGCTGACAATTTCGATGGATACTTCATGTCTTCTTTGATAGTGACACCGGCGTCCCGCCAATAGTGATTCCAAGGACAGGCACCGGCGGGACGCGGGTCTCACAATGCTTTCCCAGGCGGCACGATCTAAACTCCATAACTGAACGTATTACGATGATACAGACGCGCCTTGTAAAACCGAACGACCCTCTTCGCATCGCTGGGACGCGCCTTGAACCTGGGAGTATCCGGGCTCGGAAACTGCCACACGGTTTGTGCGGAGGGATCAGTAACGAACGGATTATACAAGTGAGCCGCATGATCCGCATGGTCACCGGCGAGTATGAGAGGTCTATCGTCCATCATTGCTAATCCAGAATCTGATTGTTGATCGGCGACTATTGAATGCTGAAATACAAAATTCCGGACTTCTACCCCCAATAAACCGCCAATACGGCGTGCAATCACTCCGAAATTCGCTTTAGAATCGTGGCCGATGAAAACCTCCCGCCGCAAATTTATCAAGGCAGCCGCCGGCGCCGCCGTGGCGCCACTGATCCTGCCCCACGGCCTCCGGGCCGCCGACAATCCCGAACTCGAGCCGCTTACCATGGGCTTCATCGGGATGGGTAAACAGAATGGCAGCCTTCTCAGGAATTTTCTCAGTCACAACGCCCGGGTGGTCGCCGTATGCGACGTCGATACCAACCGGCGCAACAATGCAAAGGAATCCGTTGACGCGCACAACGCGGAAAACAACCTCGATATCGAGTGCGTCGCCACCGGCAAGTACGAGGACGTCGTCGGACGCGAGGACATCGACGCCGTCTGCATCGCCACCCCGGATCACTGGCACGCCATTCCCACTGTCGCCGCCCTCCGCTCCGGCAAGGATGTTTACTGTGAAAAGCCTCTCACTCATAACATCTTCGAAGCCGTCACGGTTATCGATGAGGTCGAGAAGAATGGGCGGGTCCTCCAGACCGGCTCGATGCAGCGTTCTTCAAAAGAGTTTCGCGTCGCCTGCGAGCTGGTGCGAAACGGCGTCATCGGAAAGGTCGAGCGCGTCGTGTGCAAGTTCGGCGATCCCGGGGTCCCCTGCAATCTCCCCGAAGAAGAAATGCAACCCGGCCTCGATTGGGAGCGCTGGCTCGGCCCCGCCCCGGTCGGACCCTACAACTCCATGCTCAGCCCGCGCGGCATCCACACCCACTTCCCGCGCTGGCGTAACTACCGGGAATACGGCGGCGGCATGGTCACCGACTGGGGCGCCCACCAACTCGATATCGCCCAGTGGGGACTCGGCATGGACGGTTCCGGTCCGGTCGAAGTTATCCCGCCCGAGGACCCGAACGCGAAACGTGGCTGCACCTTGAAATACGCCAACGGCATCAGCGTCACCCACGGAGATGGGGTCGGTGTCGAATTCTACGGGAGCAACGGCCTCGTCCAGGTGAACCGCGGCAGATTCGCCCTCACCATCGGCGACGAAGTGAAATACCAATCACTGAGTAAAGAGGATCCCTCCGTGACCTCGCAGTACACCCTCGCCGAACGCGAGTATCTCGTCGACGCCGAGATAAAGCTCTACCAGAGCCCCGGCCACGTCGACGACTTCCTCCAGGCCGTCGCCAATCGCACCAAGCCGATCACCAGCGAGATTGTCGGCGCCGGTTCCGCGATTTGCTGCCACCTCATGAACATCGGGTATTACCACCACCAGAACGTGAAGTGGGATCCGGTCAAAAGTGAATTTGCGGGCGGCACCGGTGATCCGAAATGGCTCACCCGCGATTACCGCGCGCCCTACACCTTCCCGGCGTAAGCGACGATCCCGATAATGGCGGAGGACGGATTTATCCTGACGCGCCGACGCGTCCCGCCGAAGCTTTAGCGGAGGAGGAAGCCTTGCGCGAAGGCGGGCCAATCCGTCTCCAATACCACAAAGAAAAGTAGTATATACTATACTTTAGACTATAGTATATACTATTCGCCATCCGTCGCGCGACCTGAGATTTTGGAACCCGCCACGTTTCCATCCCCGCCGGATAGGAGGCAGAACCTCTTCCTGGAAAAAGCGATTTCCCAACAGTCACCCGGAATCAGATTGAAGGCAGAAAAGGTGAAGAGATTCGCAGAGCACAGATATTTTCACATTACGAACACCCCTGCGGCCCTCCGCCATTTCTCGGCGATCTCTGCGTTTAATTCGGTCTTGGTCGTCTTGCCGCCCCCGTCAATCCGTGTTTCATTGAAATCCGTGATACCAATCCCCCGCATTCTCTTCGTTCTCCTAAGCGTCCTCTGCGTCAAAACCTCCAACGCGGCTCTCGACCACATCCAACTCAGCGACGATAAAACCCGTTTCGTCTTTGCCCAATCCGGCGCCACCTTCCGTCCCTGGGGCGTCAATTACGATCACAACGAAAACACCGGCGGCCTCATCGAAGATTATTGGGAAAACGACTGGGAAACCGTTGTCGAAGATTTCGACGAAATCAAAGATCTCGGCGCCAACACGATTCGCATCCATTTGCAGCTCGGCAAGTTCATGGATTCGCCGGAAGAACCCAATGCCGCAAATTTGAAACGCCTTGGCAAGTTACTGCGCCTGGCCGAAAATACCGGGCTCTACCTCGATCTCACCGGGCTCGGATGCTACCACAAACACGACGTGCCGGAATGGTATGACGCCCTTCCCGAGTCCCGGCGTTGGGACGTGCAAGCCCGCTTCTGGGACGCGATCGCGGAAACCTGCAATCAAAGTCCGGCGGTCTTCTGTTACGATCTCATGAATGAACCCGTGCTCGCCGGTAAGAAGGCCGAAACCGAATGGCTCACCGGCGAACTGGGGGGCAAGCATTTCGTGCAACGCATCACGTTGGACCTCGCCGGCCGCACCCGCGAAGAGGTGGCGAAAGCCTGGGTCGACAAACTCGTCGCCGCCATCCGCAAACACGATGAGCGCCATCTCATCACTGTCGGCGTCATCCCCTGGGCGTTGACCTGGCCACAGGCGAATCCGTTCTTCTATTCCGACGCCGTGGGAGAAAACCTCGATTTCGCCAGCGTCCACTTCTACCCGCGCCAAGGCGAAGTCGACAAGGCCCTCGCCGCCCTCAGGAAATATGACCTCGGCGTGCCCCTCGTCGTCGAAGAAACTTTCCCCCTGAAATGCACGCCGGACGAGCTCGAAGAATTCATGGAGCGCTCCGACGAAATCGTCGACGGATGGATCAGTTTCTACTGGGGCAAGACTGCCGAGGAATACGGCGCCGACCCCGAGCCCTCCCTCGCCGGCGCCCTCAAAAAAACCTGGATCGAGCGTTATCGGGAGCTTTCAGCGAATCGACGTTGAGGTACCACGCTGGGTCAGGAGAATCCACCCGCGCCGTCTTACTGTCAGGCACATTCTGCGGTCGACCCCGAAACCCCACACTCAAAGTAGCCCCCACCCTCCGCGTGGGGATTATAAGTGAAAAGGACCCCACGCGGAACGTGGGGACTACTATGTGGGGGCTGCATCGTGGGGACTACCAGCCTACCCCTCCATACTCCACCCTTCGCGATACTCCTTGGTCAGGTACTGGTTCGCGTCGGCGTTGTTCGTGATCTTTCCGGTGGCGCCGTCGTATTCCAGCTTCCCGCCCGCCCGGTAGGCCACCAGCCCGAGGCACATCGTTTCGATCATGTCGGCGCTGTACTTGAAGTTGCACGCGGTCTCCGACGGTCTCCCGTTCTTGCACGCCGTGGTCCACTGTTTCTGGAAGTTGCCAAGCTCCGGCAGCAACTCCTCTTCCTTGCGAGGCTTGAAGTAAGTGAGATCCGCGGTGTCACCAAAGGGAATGATGAGGCGGCTGCCAAAGTCGGCGACGATAAAGCCCTTCGTACCCTTGAACATCACACCGTGACCGATCGTATTCAGGTCGATCCAATTCGAAGGCGATTTCGGCATCGCCCCTCCCTGGAACCAGCTCACGCGGATCTTATCCCGCCAGTCGTTCGCCGGGAAAATAAAACTCGACTGGAGTTTGACCGGGGTCACATCCGGGTTGAATTCCTCGTCAGTTTCGGACTCGATCGACGTCGGCAGTTCCGCATCGATCACGTTCCAGGCGAGATCCATCGTGTGGCTTCCCATGTCGCCCATCTGGCCGATCCCGAAGTCCCAATACATGTTCCACTCGAGGCAACCGGCTCGCTCCGCGATGTATCCGGGATTGTAGGGGTGGAACGGCGACGGTCCAAGCCACAGATCCCAGTTGAGCGTTTCCGGCGCCGCGCCCGCATCCGGCAGGTACCCCGGCTTCGGTATTTGGCGATCGCCCCACGCGTAAGCTTCCTTGAGATCTCCGATCACTCCGTCCTGCACCATCTCGCGCAGGCGATTGAAGTTCGGGTTGGCATGGCGCTGCATTCCGACCTGTGTCGCCAGCTTGTCCCGCTTCGGCAGATACGACTCCCGCACCGTCCGCGCCTCGTTCACGGTAATCGCCAGCGGCTTCTCCATGTAAATGTGAAGATCGCGCGCCAAAGCCCAATTCGCGATAAATGCATGTGAGAAATCCGTCGCCGTGCAGAGAATCGCATCGAGCCCATCATGATCGAGACACTCCCGCCAGTCCTGGTAAACCTTGGCGCTGGGGAATGCCTTGGTCGCGGTCTGCATCTTGATCTGATCGACATCGCAAATCGCGACGACGTTTTCGTCCTTGAGCGTGGGAATATGCGCCCGGCCCCGTCCGCCCGCGCCAATCAGCGCCACGTTGAGCCGGTTGTTCGGGGTGTTTTGTCCGAATAAGGTGCCACTCGGCAGGATCATGAGTCCGGATCCGGCGATTGCGCCTTTGCGGAGAAAGTCACGGCGGGTGTGGGTCAGGGCGGACTCGGTTGCCTTTGTCTGGGATTCGTTCTGGTTACTCATAGTTTTCCTTTAATACTGGAGATTCAGCATGGGCGGAGAAAGTGATCACTGTCAAGGATACTGGGGAAGCGGATATTGAAGATCTACCGTCCGTCGGCGCGTTTGCGCCTGACCGGAGACCGGGATAAAGTTTGGAATCAGTAGATTTGACGAGATGACGATGAAAATATTCTACCTCGCCGTGATTATGTCCGTGCACGGGTCCGTTTGTTGCGCCGGCACCGCGTTGGCCAATGAGACCGGCGGAAAGAAAGAAGGAAAGACCAACGGGGCAGTTTCGCTTTTCAACGGGGACGACCTCGGCAATTGGAAGCCGATCGACTTCGGTGACTTCAACACTGAGGGCGACATACATGTGGCTTTTGACGGGGCGCTCACCCTCGAGAACGGCGTTCCGATGACCGGCGTCGTCTGGACCGATCACAAGAAAAAGCTGCCGACATCCAATTACGAAATCTCCCTCGAAGCGATAAAGCATTACGGGGACGACTTTTTCTGCGCCCTCACGGTTCCGGTGAAGGACAGTCATGCGACGTTCATCTGCGGCGGATGGGGCGGGGTCGTGGTCGGAATCTCGAGCATCGACGGAAAGGACGCGTCCGTGAATGAGACGAGCACGGACATGAGTTTCGAAAGAGGGCGCTGGTACAAGATAAGGATGCGGGTGACGGATGACCGTCTGACGGGGTGGATCGACGACAAGGAAGTGTTCAACGTCGAGCTAAAGGGCAAGACCATCAGTCTACGCCCGGGCTCCATCGAGAAGTGCGTGCCGCTGGGAATAGCGAACTACCTCACGCGCTCGGCGTTCCGGAAGATTGAGCTACGAAAGCTGGGAGAGTAATCGATGCACACCTCGCCGCCCGCAGACCTCGACGGCGAATCCCTCGTCCCGCTGTTGAAGAATCCAGCCACATCCACCGGCCGTGTCGTCGCAACCTTTTTCGATCCCGGCAACGTCTCGCTGCGCAGCGACCGCCACCGCTACATCCGCTACGCCGACGGCTCCGAAGAACTCTACAACCTTGAGGAAGACCCGAACGAGTGGGACAACCTCGCCGATCAACCCGATTTTCAATCAATCTTTCAAGCACATGCCGCAAAACTCCCCGAAACCAATGCGCCGCTGGATCCGAAGGAGAGGAAAAAGAAGAAGTCCAAGTAGGACCGGCGGGACCATGGTGACACAGGCGTCTCGCCTGTGATCCCCGGAAACACTCCCGACGTGTCGGGACCAGCCTCCGCCAGGGCTTCGGCGCGGCAAGCTGCCGGTCTCACAATCGATTTCATGACTTGCCCTCATGAAACTCCCGCGTGCATCCTTCCTGAGGACGACGAAAACGAAGAAAAAAAATCATGAAAAAAGCTCCCTGGCTCATCCTCATCGCAGCCCTTTGCATCATGCCCCGGATTGGGACGGCGGCGCAGCCGCAATCGGGTGAAGCGCCTGCCGCGCCGAAGCCGAATGGCGAAGGCGGGTCACGCTTGCCCAACATCCTCTGGATCCTCATCGAGGACTGGTCGGCGGATCTCTCCTGCTACGGCACCGCAGGCATGCACACCCCTCACGTCGATCAACTCGCCTCAGAAGGGATCCGCTACGAAACGGCCTTCACCACTTCGCCGGTCTGCTCCACCTCGCGTTCGGCCATGATGACCGGCTTCCACCAGAACTACATCGGCGCGAACCAGCACCGGGAACACGACAAGCAGCCCTTGCCGCACGGGATCAAACCGATACCGCATCTGTTAGCGGACGCGGGATATTTCACGGCACTGATGAGCCGAAAGATTGATTGCAACTTCACCCCTAACACCAAGGAAGAACTTTTCGAGGGCGAAGACTGGAAC
>JAHEJT010000201.1 GCA_024638765.1 Verrucomicrobiales bacterium | reverse complement strand
AGCACGGGATCCGGGGGAGAATCGAGGGTAGCGTCGGGGATGAAACCGATCCCCGGACCGGTCTGAAAATCCACAGTCTTTACCGTGAGAAAACCCGTAAGCCGTCCGCGAAACTTCTCGAGGGACTCGACGCACTGGTCTTCGATATTCAGGACATCGGGTGCCGATTTTACACGTA
The DNA here is from genome assembly GCA_024638765.1 of Verrucomicrobiales bacterium. Classification (GTDB taxonomy): domain Bacteria; phylum Verrucomicrobiota; class Verrucomicrobiia; order Verrucomicrobiales; family DEV007; genus JAHEJT01. Next base: position 8,251 of record JAHEJT010000201.1, on the reverse strand, counting down.
TATCTCCACGATGGGTTTGGCCCTGGAAGCTGCCGCCGAGAATGGTCTTCGATTCATCGTGCTCGATCGCGTCAACCCCATCGGCGGTCACCGCGTGGAAGGCCCGGTGCTGGCGGGCGCACGCAGCTTTACCGGGTATCACGAGATCCCGGTCCGTCACGGCATGACGGCGGGTGAGCTCGCGCAAATGTTCAAGGCCGAGCGCGGACTTAAGCTCGAGCTGACCGTGGTGCCGGTCGAGGGCTGGAAGCGCTCCATGTATTTTGATGACACGGGTTTAGACTGGATCAATCCCTCGCCCAACATGCGCACTCTCACCGAGGCCATTCTCTATCCGGGGATTGGCTTGCTGGAATTCATGAATCTGTCGGTGGGGCGGGGCACGGAGACGCCGTTCGAGCTGGTTGGTGCGCCTTACATCAATCCCGAAACCCTTGCAGAGCGTTTGAAGGGTTGGAACCTTCCGGGGGTGCGCTTTCACCCGGCGCGATTCACACCCGACGCCAGTATTTTCAAGGGGGAGCGTTGCGGTGGCGTGCGCATCGAGCTCACCGATCGCGATGCGCTCCGGAGTGTCCGCAACGGGATTGCTTTTGCACACACGCTTTACGGCTTGTATCCGGAGGAAATCAATTACGAGCGGTTCCAGAGGCTGCTGGTGCATGAGCCGACTTTCGAAGCGGTGCGGAGGCAGGAACCGCTCGAGGAAATCGTGGGGCAGTGGAAGCGCGGCCTCAATGTCTTCAGGGAGCGTCGGAAAAACTACCTCGTCTATTGAGAGAGAATGGCGACCGCCCGAGTGAGGCTGAGGGTCGTGGTTCTCTCCACTGCCGGGGGCTTGTCCGGGAGCGGATCACCATTTGGTGAGCCGGTCGATGCACTCGACGATTTGGTCCAGGGTGGCCGGTTTCGCGAGCATCTGCTGCCCATCTTCATTCTTCATGATCTTGCCGTGTGATTCCTCCTGGGTAAGCAGTGCAGTGATCCACACGACGGGGATCGAATTGAGCTCGGCATCGTCCTTGAACTGGTTGGCGACGTCACCTCCGTCCATCCCCGGCATTACGATGTCCAGAAGGACAATGTCGGGTTGAAAGGTCCGCGCGTGCTCAAGCGCTTTCGCCGACTCATTCTCGCAGGCAACCTCATATTTTCCGGTGAGCTCCAGGTTTATTTTGACCGCGTCACTGAACCCCTTTTCGTCGTCGACGATAAGGACTTTCTTCTTGGTCTTCGTCTCTTTATCTTCGGTTTCCATCTATTCGAATGAGTTGAAGGTTTTCCCACCGGCATGGTCCCGAGTGCTCCGGGAGTCCGGGAATTTTCGAATCCGTGGCGATGATCTTAACAGCGGATGTTCATTTTGGACCCAACGGCGCCCTGAGTTCTACTCTTTTTTTGGAATTGTCGTTTCCGGCCGGACGGCGGGGAGTTGTTTCATGCAGGCAAGCAATTGAGCACAAGTCCGACCGGCTGACAGCCCATGTCGGTCAATAAGTCGCGGGCCCTGAGGATGTCTTTGCGAGGTGTTTGCGTGGCCCGGATTACGAGAACCGCGAAGCGCACCTGCTGCGCCAGAAGCAGGGCATCAGCAACCCCATTCACTCGGGTGCTATCGACCACAATCCGGCGGTAGCGCTGCCCCGCATTTTTCAAGAGGTCCGAAAAACCGGTCCCGGAAAGGAACTCTGCGGGATTGGACGTCATATTGCCGGCCAGGAGGACATCGAGATTCGGAATGCCGGAATCCACGACCCGGGAGCCCCAGTCCTCTTTGTCTGAAAGGATCTCGACGAGACCTCCACGGGACGATGTCACGTCAAGCAGAGTCTCCACGATAGGCTCTCTCAGGTTGGCGTCGATCAACAAGGTCTTGCATCCCTCCTCGGCAGCGAAGGAAACGGCCACGTTTGTCGCGACGAAAGATTTCCCCTCACCGGACGAGGCACTGGTGATGAGGAACGACTTGGGTTCCTCCGCAGCGCCTTTGGCTCCAAGTTCGGCACGGACGGTCCGCAGCGCCTCCGCGGCGCTACCGATGGGATCCGAGATAATGACCAGCGGTTCCACTTTGCGACTGGATGGCCGGACCGATTGGGAATCAGGCGATCTCGTTTCGCGGCGTTTTTGAAGGCTCGCCTTCAGCTCTGCAAGCGCTCGATTCTGCTTTCTTTTGAGACGGCCTGGGTTCTGCAATCGAGGGCTCTGCGGAATCGCCCCGATGACAGGAAGCCCGATGATCCGCGCCGCGTCTTCGACCGTTCTCAGAGAGCTGTCCATAGCGTAGAGGAGGAACACCAGGCCGAGGCCCGCTCCGCCACCCAGGAATACTGAGATAGCCAGGGCCTTGAGCTTATTCGGCTTGCTCGGCTTGGATGGAGCGAAGGCCGGCTCAACGACTTGAAGCGGAATCATTTCCCACTGTTTGGTCACGTCTGTTTGCTTCAATCGACTGACGATGGATTCGTAGAGTACACGGTCGGCTTCCACTTCCCGAGAAAGGACATTAAAGCGGCCTTCCAGAAGTTGGATTTCCTCTTCGAGACGCTCCGCTCGTTCGGAGCCGGAATGATCGGCAGGATCCAGTTCAGGGCTTTCGGTCCTGGTGGTTACTAAGGGCCGCGCCAGCATGAGCTGAGAGTAGAGTTGTTCGTTCAATTCAGCCAGACTGCTCCGGGCCTGCATTAGTTTCGGGTGTTTATCCAGATAGCGCTGGCTCAACTCCAGGATGGCATCCTTCTGCGAGTCGATCTTTGTTTTGAGGTCAAGCGCATCCTCGAACGCTTGAAAATGCAGAAGCTGACCCTCGGATATCTCCAGTTTGTCCCTGGCTTTTTCAGCCTCTTGGAGGAGGTACTCGAATGCCGAAGCTGATGAACCGCTTTGCATTTCGACGCGTTCGAGAATGAATTCCTCGACAATGGCATTTGCGAGCATTTCCGCGACTTCGGGGGATTGATGCTCGACAGAAACGGTGATCAGCCGGGTGTCTCTTTGAAGTTTTACCGTGGTCCACTCTTTCAACATCCCGGCCAGCTCGTTATCTTCGTATGAATTGATTGGGTCCTCCAGCCATGTCTGGAGCAGGCTGCTGCCTTTCACCTCATTCCGGGTCATGACACGCCGGAAAAGAGAGAATCTCTGCAGGTTCTTTTCTATCGTATAGAGGATTTCTTCGCTCCGAAAGTCCTGGCTCTCGGTATCATCGATATCCACAAGCTGCCGGGCCTCCAGCGGGACTTCCACCATGGCGACCGCTTTGTAGATAGGCGGTGTGATCCAAAGGTAAGAGATGCCGGCCAGCAGGAATACAAAAACGCAGAGGGCCACCAGCCAGGCACGTTTGAGCGCATAACTCAGGATTTGACGCAGATCGAGATCCTCACCGAATCCGGTGACATCGTAATCATTGTTGGAATCGGCTCCTTTCATCCGTGCAAGCATGCCCCTTAGAAAAAGCTTTCGGCAACCGTAATGAGGTCGTTGGGCTGCAAGTAGAACGATTTTGCCTGGGGGTCGCCGGCCAGTTTTTTTCCATTGATCAAGTAAAGTTTATCTTCTCCCTCCACTCGTCGGCGCACCGTGACGCGGGTGGGGTCCGCAATTTCCGTGTAACCGCCTGCCATCGCGATGGCTTCGAGAAGATCCAGTGGTTCATCGTCCGGGATCTCGAGAACCCCGGGCTTCTGCACCTGCCCCATCACGGTGACACGGGTCGCCGATTTGTCGGCCACAATAACGATGTCACTGGCCCCAAGGTAAAACGGCTTCGCAAGCATTTCGCCGTCTATCAATTGAATTCTTTCGCTGTCGCTTTCTCCCGCGCGCCGCAGGAGGGTGATGCGGCTTAAATCCGCGTACTCCGTGAATCCCCCGGCCAGGGCAATGGCTTCGAGAATGTCCAGTCTTACCTCCTCCGGAATTTGGACGGCGCCCGGCTTCTGCACCGCGCCCATCACGGTCACGCGCTCGGGTGCATAATCAATAACGCTAAGGCTTACAGAGGGATTGATGATGTAATCCTTGGCGAGACGTGCTGTGATTTCGGAGACAGCTGTCTTCACAGTCTTACCCCCCAAGGCAATCGATCCAAGCAGCGGCATCGTGATCTCACCAGATCTGGAAATGCGGGCCTCTGTGGTCAGATCGTCTTCCTGGTAAACCGCGACACGAACGGTGTCGAGCGGCTTGAGGACGTATTCCGGTTCGGCGCTGATACAAAGGGTTGCGGAGCCGATAATCGCTCCGGATAAGAACTGCAGCAAGCGTGAACTCAAAATTGAAAAAGTCCTATGCAACTCAAAGACTCCTTGGTGATGGCCAATGATAGAACCCTTTAAGCGTACAGGGAGGAAGCATTCCGTCAAGTATCAGATTGCAGACGTTCATGCCCTACTCAAACAGATACAGTAAGGCCGACAGCCTGTGAAAATCGTGGCCTGCAACCGCAGCCAGTTACTGTCATGGCTGATTCCGGCACGGATCCCAAGCCGGGCTGCGAAGCGCGCCATCAATCCCTTCAGAAATCCATGCGGACACTGAAGCCCACCTGGCTGCGGTTGAAACTTTTTCCGCCAAACGAGTCGTTTTTTCGATACTCGTGAAAGAGTCCCAACAGCGCTCGATCACCCAGTTTGTAATCGAGCGCATTGCGAAGAAAAATGGGATCGTCTTCGCGCGTGACGACCACGCCGCGCCTCGAGGTCTTGTATTCGCGATCCTCCACGCCACCGACGAGTGTGTAGTGCAGATTCCGCCAGAACCGCTGGTGCAGTGACCCCCGAATTCCGGTTACCACGATACTGTCTCCGTTTTCAGAGGCCCTCAATTCTTGGAATCCTTCCAGCGAGATTTCCGTCGATTCTTTCGGCAACCACGCCGTTCTCGTCAGAAACACGGGCGTATCCCGGCCCGCTCCGGCCGAGGCCCCTTCATAATCCCGAAAATCCACGCCGCCTTCGATCTCGAAGGCGAGTTTGGGAGAAGGGCGGTAATTCGCGCGGGCCAAGACCTGCCAGTAGGCATGATCTGGTGAATTATTGATGTAAATGGTTCCCAGTCGCGGTCCAATCCCGACTTGTGTTTTGGGGGAAACTTCGAGCGTAAAGAAGGCCTCTCCCCACCATTCTTCGGAATCGTTGAAATCTTCCAGTGTAAAGTTACGGGATCGACGGAAGCCTGAAAATTCTATGGAACTCTTTGCCGATGCCTCCACGTCGATGCTTATTCGCGTCACGTACTGGTTGCCGTTCGATCGGCGTCCTAAGTCCGCATCGAGCCCTCCGAAATCCGCCGCGTCGGCTCCGCGTGGCGTTCCTGAGAATTGTGCGCTACGGTGGTTGAATCTGGCCGCCACATTACTGCCTAGAAAACGATAAGAGAGAAAACCGCGGTGGTTGTAGCTGTCGAGCTCGCCGAAGTCGGCGAAAACCTGCCACTGAGGGTCATAGCCGGATTTGAGAAAGTGACGTCTTTGCGCCTCGGGCCGGGAGGACTCAAAGACAATCCTGGGGAGCAGCTCCCATACGAAATCGCCCTGCTCTCTCCCAGGCCTGTTAATCAACACGTTGTCGTCGTAATAGCCTTCGAACCCGAGCGAGACATACACCGAAGCCCTTTCACCGGCAACCAGAGTAGATTCACCGTGGGTTATCTCTTTGACAATGTCGTCCTGGAGCACCCCTGCCTCGCGGGCAGGGTGGTCCCCAGCTGGATGATCGGCCTGGATGGGTTGGATCACGAGGCCGGGCTTTAACTTGCGAGAATCGACCACCTCCTCCACGATCCCGGGTTGGAGAACTGGATCGTGGCTTTGTGCCGGGTCGGGCGCCGCCGCTTCCGTCACCGTTACAAGTGCTGGATAGAAAACAATGCAGCGGGCGAAGTGTTTCTTTAGTCCATCGGTTTTCGCCCGCATCTCCTCCCACAGTATCTAAAAGAATTTAGAGGAACGGTACTAAATTGACACGCCAATAAGATTACTCAGGCCGCATTCTCATTGCCCGCCATCGTCTTGGCCATGATGTAAAAATCCATCAAAACCGACCAATTCTCAATGTAATACAAATCGTGCCGAATCCGATCTCTCAAACTCGTATCTCCCCTCAATCCATGAATTTGTGCCCATCCAGTCATGCCCGGTTTTACGGCGTGTCGCATGTTATAGAGGCGGATGTCGTGTTTAAAGTCTTCAATAAGCTCGGGCCGCTCGGGACGGGGGCCGACCAAGCTCATTTCACCTTTAAAGACGTTCCAAAACTGAGGTAACTCGTCGATGTTCCATTTGCGCATGAATTCTCCCACCTTCAAGCGTCTCGGGTCGTCTTGCGTGGTCCACCCGATCCCGTCCTCTTCCGCGTCCAGCTTCATGCTTCGAATCTTGAGGATTTTGAATTCCTCACCCCTGAGACCGGAGCGGACCTGCCGATAAATTACCGATCCGGGTGATTCTTTGCGGACTCGCCAAGCAAAGTAGAGCATCACGGGGCTAAACACGATCAGACCGAAGATCCCGCCCACAATATCGACGATTCGCTTTAAGATCCGATTATACCAGGCCTTCACCGCCAATCGCTGAATCCCCAGCACCGGAATGCCTCCGATCATTTGGATTCTCAGGGCGGAGACGAAAACCCGATAGAAACTGCCCGCTATTTTGAAATCGACGTGCTCTCTTCCGCACATATCGAGCAACCAGTCGATGGCCTTCACTCCCACCCCCACATCTTCGAGAATCACAATGTCAGGACGCTGGACGATAATCACCTGCTCGACGTCATCGTAGTGCCCCAGACATTTCACACTTAAATTGCTGTCCTCCGCCTGCGCAGCGCTCGTGCGTAACCAGCCGAGAATGTGATACGGGTGGCGGGGATCCCGGGCCACCAGGCGAATGAAGCTTTCTATTTCCCTATTCCAACCGATCAAAATCACCTTCTGCTGAAGGTCCTCTATCCACTTCCTTCGTAACATGCACTTGAGGATAAAGTATCGTGCGGCATACACGAAGGGTACCGACAATATGCCCGTAAAAAGTACATAGTATCTTGAAATAGACGGGCTAATGCGAAAGAAGAGGCTGATAAACAGGTAGATGAAGCACCACAAGATGGCGATTTTCACCAGCTTCGGGAAGAGTCCGCTCAGGTTCAGGAATCGACGTTCACGGTAGAGTTCCTGTGTAGCGCATAAAGAGAGGTAGAAAATCAGTCCGAAAAGGAAATGAGGAAGATAGGTCCCAAGATCCCTTTCCGAGGCCGGCACGAACCATGTCAGCCATCCCGATTGAAACTTCAGATAGGCGGCTGCTACCTGCGAGAAACTGAACGCGAGTACATCGCTAATAAATAAGAGAGCGACAACAACGCTTCTTATCCGTTCCCGGCGGTGCTGCTGCAGCGCACGGGACTGCCTTAACAATCGCTGAAGATTGGCGCCTTTCGTGCTGTCGCGGTGGCTGGTTCGAATATTCGTCATCGGATCACTGCCCGAGATCAGTGTTCTCCAGGTTCGGTACAGCAAACCTTTTTGGCCTCAAGCTGCGGGGTTGGACATCCTGAAATCTCCCCTATAGCAACAAGCATAGGGACCCGCTGCCGCAGGGTCAAACGCCTTTACGGAGTGCCGCACCTTGTTTCAGGGATACCATTTCGGTTCGGTGCGGGGCCTCCGTTCGGTGTGAAATACACTGGCGCGAATAGAAGAATCTGAGCCAGCAAGTATCTAGTTTAATGGGGCATGCAGCACGACGCGAAGCCTGGACCGCGCTTTTACAACTCAATCCCAGGCTCTTTCGTCCCGATACTTCGAAACGAAAGAGAACAGACCTTCCGGTGACCGGCACGCGAAGGACTTGAAAAAAAGATTTCCGAGCAGTTGAAAGATTGGTCATAATTAAAGTCAGTCCAATGTCACGCTAAAGCCTGCCTTAGGGATCTAGCGCGGATTTCCGGATTTCAACTCACTTGCTTCACTTGTGTCAACAGCCGTCATATTTGGAGGAACCGGTTATATCGGTTCGAGGACAACTCAGAGGATGATGCGGCAGAAGCGGTTCGATCGCATGATTCTAGCCGATATTCGCCCTCCGGTTGAGCCTTTGCCCGAAGGGGTGGGCTTTTTCGAATGCGACGTGCGAAAACCTATTTCGGAAGAACTGGACGCAGAAGACATGGAGTGGATTTTTCATTACGCAGCAATCCATCGCGAGCCGGGTCATGAATTCGAGGAATATTTCGATACCAATCTCCCC
>JAHEJT010000051.1 GCA_024638765.1 Verrucomicrobiales bacterium | reverse complement strand
ATTTTCCCGAAATCAGCCCCGAAGAAGCGCGCGTCCTGGGCTGCCTCCTTGAAAAGGAAATGACCACCCCGGAAAACTATCCGCTCTCACTCAACGCCTTGAATACCGCCTGCAACCAAAAGACCAATCGAGATCCCATCGTTGCTTACGATACTTCCACTGTCGCGGGGGCTGTCGAATCCCTGCGATACAAGCACCTGGCGGCGACCGTCCACGAGGCGGGGGCCCGAGTTCCCAAGACCAAACACACGGTTGACCGCTTTCTTCCCTACTTGGAGCGCCGGCACTTTGCGCTCATCGCGGTCCTTTTGTTGCGAGGGCAGCAGACCCTCGGTGAACTGCGACAGCGCACCGAGCGCATGCATCGCTTCGCGGAATTGGCGTCCGTAGAAACGACACTTGATGAACTCATCCGTTACGATCCCTTTCCCCTTGCGAAACTTTATGGCGCCGGAAGCGGGCGGCGGGTGGCGTCCTACGGACATTTGCTGGGAGGCGCAGCTTCCTCTGAATCCGCGCCCTCGACTGACTCGGATTCGATTCCGCCAGGAGGCCCGGCCGCTGCGCCAGAGGCCCCGCCCACCTCCGGTTGGCGGCAGGAGATGGAAAATAAACTTGCGGGACTTCAGGAAGAAGTTTCCGGCCTGAAATCGGAAGTCGCGGAGCTGCGCCGCGATCTCGGCGCGTGAGCGATCGCGGCACGCACTCTCCGGATTGGAATCTGACTGCGCGTCCGCGGAAGATCCTGCGGCGTCATTCGAAAAGGGGAACGCTCGGGAACGATACCGGAAACTTAAGTAGTCCCGATACTTGCGGGAAGGGCCGCATCGGTTCATAGTCCCGGGGTGGTTTCCATCGCCCAGCCCCAACCTCTGCCGCCTCCTCCGGAACTTTTTCGTCTTTTCGAATCGGGCAAATTGAGCCGTGAGGAGCTGCATTCCGCCATGGCACGCCACGCGGAACAGCTGATTGAGGAGATGGTGGAGAATGACCGCAACCCGGTAGCGGCTTACCTTGAGAACTTGCGCAACCGGTCGGCGGCCGCCCGGCTCATTCGGCATTACGGCGAACCCGTGGTCCGTGAGATCCTCGCAGCCCTGGCGGAGGTGCCGGACTTTCCGCCCTCCAATCTTCTCTGGAACGCCTGTCATTGGGATGTGCCCTTGCAGTGCTTTCTGCGCACACGCCTGGAACCGGTCTTTCGGGTCTTGCGCATTGACGACCGGCGCATGGAGGCGATCGTCACCGTCGAACACGGGCAGGCGAGCCGCCGTGCTGCGACCCAGGAAGCATTCGCCCTGCGCCGCGACTGGCGCGGTTATCTGGTCGTGGAGGATCGCGCCCTCATCGGACGTGGAGATTCCGGCAAGTCATGGCGCGCTTGAGAGACCTTATCGCCCCTTACCCGCGTTTCCGGGTCAGCATGATCTCGTTGCCTTCAGGATCCACACACATGGCCAGGTGCGGTGGCTCGCCGTCCTCTTCGGGTTGTGGTTCACGCAAGAGCTGCCCGCCGGCTGCCACTAGCGCCGCGGCCCCCTCGACCACGTCGGGAATCTGAAAGCTAAGTCCGGTCCAAGTGCGCTTCCCCTCCCCTCCTCCGTGAATCCCGATAACGGCTCCGGCGACGACGACCTCGCTGATAACTTCGCTTTGTTTACGTACCTCGCCACCGAACAGATCGCGGTAAAAGCGCAGTGCGCGCTCCATATCCGCGGCCCAAAGAATGTATTTCACGCGCTCGACCTTCATGAGGAACCGTCCAGAGAATGCCGGACGCTCCGGTTCTATGACTCAGGATCGACTTCTCATCAATAGAAAAGGACTCTCGGCGCTTCCCAGGTTCTTGACCCTGCGGCGGCCCACGGCTAGGAATGGAGTTTCCGTTCCGTCATAGTGACATTACCATCAACATCCGATATCCCGGACCCCCCGGAACATGAGCCCAGAAAACGAGCCTCCAGAGTCACCCGTAGAATCAGGCCGAGCCAGGGCCGCTTCCGCGGATGCGAATAGCCAGTCTGGAGGGAGCCCGGACCGCCGGGATTTCATGAAGCGGGCGACCTGCGTCTGCCTCGGTGGGGCCGTCACACTGGCGCCGTTCGCAGCGGGGGTCGTCGTTCTATGCGATCCCCTGCGGCGAAAGATAGGCGACGCGGAATTCGTGCTTATCACCACCCTGGATGCGTTGCCCGTGGACGGGGTCCCGAGAAAGTTCACGGTGCGGGCGGATAAAGAAGATGCATGGAACAAATTTCCGGATACCGCTGTAGGCGCGATTTACCTTCGTCGCATCGCTGATAGCAAGGTGCATGCGTTCAACGTCGTGTGCCCTCATCTCGGTTGCGCCATCGAGTATCGCGGCGAGGCGAAAGATTATTTATGTCCGTGCCACAACAGCACCTTTGATCTGGAGACCGGGACCCAGTCGCCGGACAGTCCCAGCGCGCGCGGGCTGGATTCCCTTGAAACCAAAATCGAGAACGGGGGGGAAATCTGGGTGCGTTTTCAAAATTTCCATACGGGAATCTCGGAGAAAAAACCAATCGTATGAAGTGGCTGACCGATTGGTTGGACGACCGGACCGGGTATCGCAAAATCGTTCGGGAGATACTTGTCGAAAATATTCCCGGCGGCGCACGCTGGCGATATTCATGGGGCAGCGCGCTGACCTTTGCCATCTTCATCCAGTTCGTCACCGGCATCTTCCTGTGGGCGGCCTACAGTCCGAGCGCGCAAACCGCGTGGGAGAGCGTCTACTTCATCGAGGAAGAAATGACCGGCGGCTGGCTCCTGCGCGGAATTCATCATTATACGGCACAGGTGATGACGGTCCTCCTTTTGCTGCACCTGCTCCAAGTCATCATTGACGGGGCTTACAAGGCCCCGCGCGAAGTCAACTTCTGGTTCGGGGTTTGCCTGCTGCTTCTCTCACTGGGGCTCTCTCTCACCGGGTATCTCCTGCCCTGGGACCAAAAAGGGTACTGGGCGACCAAGGTCGCCACCAATCTCGCGGCCCTGACACCGGGTATCGGCGAGCCCCTGCAGCGCCTCATCGTGGGCGGAGCCGATTACGGACATCACACCCTGACACGATTCTTCGCCTTGCACGCGGGGGTGCTGCCGGCGCTGCTCATCGTCCTCATCGTGGCTCATATTTACCTGTTTCGACGCCACGGGATCACCCCGAAAAAGCCGTTGCGCGGTCCCGACGCCAAGTTCTGGCCGGACCAGGTGCTCAGGGAACTGGTGGTGTGCCTGGCAGTCCTGGCCGCCGTCCTCGCGCTAGTCGTTTGGAAAGGCGGCGCCGAGCTTTTCGCCCCGGCAGATCCCTCCGAACATTTTCCGGCGCGTCCCGACTGGTATTTCATGTTTCTCTTCCAGCTTTTGAAATACTTCGAGGGCGACCGAGTCCTCTGGGGTGCTTTCCATATCCCTGGAATGGCGCTCCTGCTTTTGTGCCTGATGCCTCTGTTCGGCCGCTGGAAAATCGGTCACCGATTCAATCTCGTCATGCTGGCTTGCATGCTGGGCGGCGTGGCTTATCTCACGGTGGTGGCATTCCAGAAAGATACCGAAGATGAGGAATACCAGCTGGCCCTGAAAAACGCGCACCGCGATGCCGCAAGAATCAAAGAGCTCGCGAAGGCGACCGAGGGCATCCCGCCGCAAGGCGCGGCGGTCCTTCTCCACAGCGACCCCTACACTCAAGGACCGAAAATATTCGCCACCAAATGCGCCGGGTGCCACAGCTACGAGGGGCAGGATGGCACCGGCGCCCCCCTTGAGGAACCTTCTTCCGCGCCAGACCTCAAGGGCGTCGGCAGCCGCGCCTGGCTGGCAGGTTTTATGGATCCCGATCAAATTGAGACCGGAAAATACTTTGCCAGGACGCGTTTCGTGGAACTGGATGAAGACGGCGAGAAGAGCCGCATGGTGGAATTCGTTCACGGCCTCCGCGATCTCGATGCGGAAGGAAAGTCGCAGCTTGAGAAAATTGTGGCCGCGGTCTCCGCAGACGCCGAGTTGCGATACCAGGCCGAGATCGATGCCCGTGATGCGAGCCTCATCAAGGAGGGCACGGACCTCTTTTTCAATGGGATTTCCGGAGTAAAGAAAGCCTGCGCCGATTGCCACGGATTCGACGGGGAAGAGAGTTCCTCCAAAAACACCCCGGATCTCAACGGCTGGGCTTCCCGGGATTGGCTGATCCGATTCACACGGAATCCCGAGCACCGCGATTTTTACGGCGCCGGCAACGATCGGATGCCGGTTTTCGAAGATGAAAAAACCTTTACCGACGAAGAGATCGCACTCGTTGTCGACTGGTTGCGCGAAGACTGGCCTATGCCGGGGGCGGAGTAAGAAACACCGTTAATGTGACGCAGGCGTCCGGCTGCGATCCGCGCAGAATGCAGCCGAGACCGGTCTCCGCTAAAGCTTGGCCTCGGCAGGCAGCCTGCATCACACTTTCTACTCCGTCAGTTTCTCGATGAGAAAGGCGTTTTGATTCGCGTAAGCTGTGATTTCTTCGGCGCCTTCGCCCTTGTACTGCAGGTAACATTCCAATCCCAGGGCATCCATCCTCTCCTTGAGCTTGATCCCCATGATCGGGTGATGCACCCAGGTCCCGGAAGGCGTGTGGTTCCTGATCGGCGTGAAGGTGCCGTATACCATGTAAACGGGGGGAGCATCCTTCGTCAGGTGCGTGATCGGCGAGGCGTCCAATGCCAACGCATTAAGCTCTTCTGTCCACTCGATCTCTCCCTCCGGAGGCAGGCCGAACAACGGACGCCCTCCGGGATGTTCAGTCAAGCGGTCCACCTCGAACCACGCCACCAGGGTCGGCATATGGACACAAGGCTGCCCCGCGTTCGGCGCCAGCACATGGAGTCGTGTCGATTCCCTTAATACAGGATCTTCATGATCCGGATCAGCCATGTCCTCGTGAAACCCAAGCCACATCAACATGCAAGCGCCCGCGGATCCGCCGGTGGCGCCGAAGCGCGATTTATTGAGCCCATATTTCTTCGCGTGATACCGCAGGTATTGCACCGCGCGCGCGCCGTCGTGCATGGGAATCGGATAGGGATGCGCGCCTCCATCCGTGAGCCGGTAATTGATCGCCGCCACCGAGATTCCGGCGTCGAGCATGGTTTGCAGCAAGGCAGGGTTCTGCCGGTATTTGTTCTTATCACCCCCCCGGAATCCTCCCCCGTGGATGCAGATCAGCAGTGGCGCGGTGTCGCCCCGCTTCTTGTCCGTCAGCCAGAGATCCAGCTTGTGCCGTGCGTGAGGTCCGTAAGCGAGATTTCCGTGAGTCGGCGGTATCAGATCTTTCGCGTCCTTCTTGGTCCCCAGGGTCTGCCTCCGGAAGGACTTGGCTTCCTCCATGGTGAGCACTCCGTCCCGGTTGGCGTCCGCTTGGGGCCAGGTCTCGAGCGCTTGCTTGAGTTTCGCGTTATTCTCGGAGGTGGCCGCGGCGTCTGCATGGCCCGAAGCCAACGCCAGCAGGGCGACGATTGTCACTGGCAGGGGTTTCATGAGGGTAATCCTCGCATCTGAAGACGCATGGATTCAAGTTTCAATCTCCTCACGCCCAAGGAGCGCAATGTGACGCAGGCGTCCCGCCTGCATCACACTTCCCGACCAGCTGTTGAAAGAAAGTTCGGGCCATACACGTTTCCAGAATGAAGACCCATCCCTCTTACGACGTCAAACTGCCGAGGCAGTGAAATTCCGACTTGGCATCAACCTCCATCTCCAAACAGAATCGTCCCCTTATGAAATCCTGCTGTCGCATTCTTCTGACCTCCCTGGTATTTGCGTGGTTTACGGCGCACGCTTATTCCGCCCAGGAGTGGCCCCAGTTTCGAGGTCCCCACGGGAACGGCATCAGCGAGGCCGTCGATGTCCCCCTGGAATGGAGTGAGACCCGCAACGTGGCCTGGAGGACGGCGGTGCCCGGCAAAGGCTGGTCTTCCCCGGTCGTGCGCGACGGCCTGGCGTGGATGACCACGGCTGTCGAAAACCATCTCTCTCCCAAAGAGGTGGAGGAAGCCCTTGCCAATTTACCGGCGAGAGAAGCCAAGTCGCGGCAGGTCCTTCGCAGCGTCTCGCTGAAAGCGGTCTGCATCGATCTCAAGTCCGGTGAACGCGTCAAGACGGTGGACTTGTTCGAAGTGGAAGATCCCGACCCCATCCACACCCTCAACAGTTACTCCTCGCCGACCCCGGTGCTTGAATCCGACCGTATTTACTGTCACTTCGGCACGTTCGGCACCGCATCCGTGGATACGAAGTCAGGCGACATCGTCTGGAAAAAGCGCCTTCCTCTGGAACACAGCGTCGGCCCGGGGAGTTCGCCTTTCGTGCACGATAATCTCCTTATTCTTATTTGCGACGGGGTGGATGTCCAGTACGTGACCGCCCTGGACAAATCCACCGGGGAGGCGGTCTGGAAAACCGATCGCCCGGAAATGCGCGCTGAGAAAGGCGATCAAAAGAAGGCTTACAGCACTCCCATCGCAATCAACCACGGCGGCAGAGACCAGATCATCTGCATGGGGTCGCAGTGGCTGATCTCCTACGATCCCGCCACCGGCAAGGAGTGGTGGCGCGTGGATCACGGCAAGGGTTTTTCCGTCGTCCCGCGCCCGGTGTTCGATCCCGGGAGCGGCACCGTCTTCGTGGGCACGGGTTTTGGCAGCGGCGAGCTCTGGGCCGTGCGGGTCGACGGCAAGGGTGACGTCAGCGACACGCACGTGGTCTGGAAAGCCACCCGCCAGATCCCCACCAGGCCGTCCCCCCTCCTCCATGACGGGAAGATTTACGTGGTCTCCGACGGCGGCATCGCTTCCTGTTTCGACGCTGCCGGCGGCGATCTTCTCTGGGCCGAGCGTCTCGGGGGCAATTTTTCCGCTTCCCCTGTTTTTGCGGACGGAAAAATCTATTTCTGCAGCCACGAAGGACAGATCACAATTATCGCGCCGGGCGACGAATACCGGGAACTCGCCGTCAATGAAATCGAAGGTCAGATCATGGCCTCGCCCGTGCCACTCGACGGCGCCTTGCTCATCCGCACCGACCAGGCGCTTTACAGAATCCGGGGATAAGCGATCGCCCGGAACAACCCGCCGAAGCGCGAGTTCACTTCAAAGCGTCGGCTCGCACGAAAACCATCACCCGCAGGTCTTGGTCGTCCCGCGGGCGCAAGACGCCGATCAGGGCGTAGGTGCCGTCCTTCATCGTGAGCGCGGTGGTGACTTTCATGGTGTAAAAGAGCGGCATTCGGATGTCGCTGTTTTCATCGATCTCGGTGTCGGGACGATCGAGATAGGTGTCTTCCACGTGCTCCACAATCTCCGGCACCAGGTTCAAATCGATGGTCTCCCCGTCTGCACCCAGTACGGGATCGATCTCGAGCGTCGAACCGACGTTGCGGGTCTCGAAAGCGGCGGGGTTCGCCGGGGTCCCTTGAAAACTTCCCGGATCCGCTTTGTGCAGGGTGAGCTCATCGGGAATCTCCGGGGGATCGTATTCCGTGGGATAGATGGTTTCATGTATCGATTCCACCTTGGCGCGTTGACCGCTGAGGGCCCGCACCCAGAAGGTCTCCAGGATTTCCCCTTCCTCCTCCTCGACCGCGCGCTGGACATCCTTGCGGAGCGCGCTTGCATCGGCGGATCCGGCGTGTTTGGACAGCAACTCCGACACCTCTGCGTGCTCCAATGCAATATACTCGACCTGAATGGAGACTTCCGGTCGTGGCGCTTTCTTTGCGGGCGGCACGGCTGTTTTCCGGGCGGGACCGGGCGCGGGCTTGTTTTTCTCCTCCGCGGGACTAATCACGGGTGAGGCGAGGCTGACAAGGAGGCAGGGAATCAGGAGAGAGGATGTTTTCATTTTAATGCGGGAAACCTCGTATCCTTGCAGGGGCCGCCCGCTTAGGTCAAGCCCTTCAGCCTTCGGACGTCACCCGGCCGGCGCGGTCAGGAGCGAGGCCGCTGCGCGATCGAGA
Organism: Verrucomicrobiales bacterium; assembly: GCA_024638765.1. Classification (GTDB taxonomy): domain Bacteria; phylum Verrucomicrobiota; class Verrucomicrobiia; order Verrucomicrobiales; family DEV007; genus JAHEJT01. The sequence goes on along the minus strand of JAHEJT010000051.1, from coordinate 21,392 downwards.
TAGAGCCGGCAGTCAGGGTGATCCTGGAGAATCGATGCGGGCACCTGCGGACTGACAGCACCTTCCAATGCATTCTTGACGGCATCCGCTTTGCGGGCATCGGGCACGCTGCAAATAATGGTGCCGCTCTTCATGATCTGCCGAATCGACATGGAAATGGCGCGCCGGGGCACGTCCTCCAAGGCTGGGAACCATCCCTCCCCGAGCTGCTGCTTCCGGCAGGCTTCATCCAGTTCGACGAGGACATATGGTTCCTCGGTCTCGAAATCGGCCGGAGGATCGTTGAACGCCAGGTGCCCGTTCTCACCGATTCCCACGAAGGCCACGTCGATCGGATTTTTCCGGATCAGGTTTCCGGCGCGCCGGCATTCCGCTTGGCAGTCGCCCTCACCATCGAGAAAGCAAAAGGACTGCATGGGCAGAGGAAGTTGGCTGACAAAACGCTCCCACAGGTATTTTCGGAAAGAAGCGCCGTGAGTGATCGGCAGACCGACGTATTCGTCGAGATGAAATCCCCGCACCCGGTTCCAGGAAATATCGGGCGCCTGAGAGAGGCATGACAAGACTTCGAATTGAGATGCCCCCGTGGCCACTACGATGTTCGCTTCGCCGCGTGAGGCAAGGGCGGCACGGATGATTTCCGCCCCATCCGCCGCGGCGGCCGCGCTCATGCTCTCCACCGAGTCTTCGATTTGCATCTTCATTTAATCTCTTCCCGTAAGAGATCACCCTGAAAAAATTCGCGGAGTGCGTCAACGTCGAAGCCTTCACCGGTAGTCGGCGGATTGGATTTTCGACGGTTCCGGCGGTATACTGTCCCGGTCAAGGCCGCGTGCCGGGCGCACATCATGAGTTCCGCCGGTAAAGATCCCTCTTTTCGTGCCGCCTCGGCAAACCTGGTGGCGATCGGCGCTTATCACAGCGGAGCCGAAGCCCACGAGCGCGGCCTGGTGGCTCTCTCCATGGGATTGCCTTATTGGGTGTATGCGCAAGATGGCAATTACCTCCTCCTCGTCGAGGAAGTGAGCGCTTCCGAAGTCGAGCGGGAAATCAGGAAATTCGAAGAGGAACACGAGTTCGATCGGACGGACTCCTCTCCTGGAGAACCGGATTACACACCGGGAATCGTCCTTCCTTTTGTCCTCTGCGTGACCGTAGCCGCCGCGTTCTTGTTTCAGCGTCACGAAGGTTTCTGGGTGCTGGAACGATTCAACAATGACGCCGGCAAGGTTATCGTCGAAGGCGAATGGTGGCGACCGGTCACGGCGCTGCTGCTGCATTCCGATTTGCGTCATCTCCTGGGAAACATGGCTTTTGGCCTCTGGTTTGGTGTCCTCGTCACGCGCAGTTTCGGCACCTGGTTCGGCTGGTCCCTGATCCTTCTCAGCGGGATACTCGGCAATTTCCTCTCGGCTTGGATCTATTTTCCCACACCGCACAGCTCCATCGGCGCTTCCACCGCGGTTTTCGGTGCGCTGGGAATTCTCGTAGGAAACGGTCTCTGGACTTCCTTCCGCGATCACTCAACCAAAGGAATCTTTTCCAAGCTCGCGCCCTTTGCCGGAGGGCTCGCCCTGCTGGGACTCACCGGTGCCGGAGATGCACGCACTGACATTGTCAGCCACTGCACCGGATTCGCCTGCGGTCTCGTGCTGGGATTACTGGGAAGTTATCAAAGAATCGCGCCGGCGGAGGCAGAGGCAGAGACAGGGGCAGGTTGAAAAGAATACTTCAGAGGGATTCGACGGCACAAACCTTCGACGTGAATCATCGCCCGCGCTTGCCTCCGATTATCCTCGAGGCCATGATGCGGTCATGCATCTGTATCAATTTCCGGATCATCGTTGCCTGGCTGTCGCCGGTGATCGTTGTGTCATCCTGGAGGATTTTTCCTTTGATGCCCTCTTCCAGTCGGAGTCACCGTCCGCATTCGCAGAGGAGGCGATCTCCCGGGGAAGAAATGCAGAGGCGCCCCCTGAGTTCCACGCCACGGAACTGGCGCCGCCCATGGAGAACCAGGAAGTCTGGGCCGCCGGTGTCACCTACTTTCGCAGTCGCGACGCCCGCATGGAGGAATCGGAAAAATCCGGGGGCGATGTCTTTTACGACAAAGTTTACGACGCAGACCGTCCGGAATTGTTCATTAAAGGCGGGCGCTCCCGCACCGTCGGCCATCGGCAGGAAATAAGCATCCGCAGCGACTCGAGCTGGGATGTGCCGGAACCGGAACTTACGCTGGCCGTTAACTCCGCGGGAAAGATCTTTGGGTTCACCATTGGGAACGACGTCAGCTCCCGGGACATCGAAGGAGAGAATCTTCTCTACCTGCCGCAGGCAAAGGTTTGGCGTAATTCCTGCGCGCTCGGGCCCGGGCTCATGCTGGCGGAATCGATCGATCAGGATGCCACCACCGTGTCCCTGTGGATCGAGCGTGGTGGAGCCGAGGTATTCTCGGGTAAGACCCGCCTATCTCAGCTGAAACGTTCCCTGGAAGAACTCGTCGGATTCCTGATGCGCGACAATGTCTTTCCTTACGGGTGCTACCTGTTGACCGGGACGGGGATCGTGCCGGAATCAGATTTTACGCTGCGCAGCGGGGACACCGTCGTCATTGAAATCACCGGCATGGGCCGGCTGACGAATTCGGTTGAATAAGAGATCCCGGCGAGGAACCGGGGAGGCGCACTCCGGGCCTCAAGCCGCGCCGGAGAGTTCTTTTTCAATCGTCTTTACGCCCATGGGCTGACCGATTTCCTCCAGCAAATGCTGGAACCAGTCCTGGTCGACATCGAAGGGTTTGCCTCCTCGAATGCGGTTGAACTCAATCAAGCACAGTTCATTGTTTTTCTCTTCGTCGATCCCCACGACCCCGCTTTCCCGTTGCAATCCGCACTTGGCGGCCACGGCAGCCGTGCGCTTGATCAAGTCCAGGTCCATGGGATTCGGCGCTGCGGAGCGGGCAAAATAACCGCTCTTCTGCACGAGCACTTTCTCGGCCCCGAGTTCCCGCTTGAAGTGTTTCCCCAGCCATTCACCGGCTTTGATTTCGTCCAGCTTCACGTGGCCAAAGGGATCGCGAGGGATCTCTTTGCCTTCCGCTTCGTAATTCGCAATGATGGCGTCGAGCCCGGCGCCCTCGCTGACAAAGACGTGCACGGAATCGTTTTTCTCCATACGCTCCTGCAGTCGCTCTACTTCCTCTTCGATATCGATCTTCATTTCGGGCACGTAGACGCCGTCAATGTCCCATCTTTCCATGGTGAGCAGCATTTCCGGGACAAAGTGACGTTGCATGAGTTTCTCCCGATAGACCTCCGTGGTCGCCGCGGTAAGCCATCCACAGTGACGGCCCATCACTTCGTGAATGATGAGCTGGCGGACGCTGGTGGTGTTCTCATGCGAAATATTCAGGAAAAAATTGGCTCCCATTTCAGCTGCCGTCCATGCGCCGAGTGTCTGGGCAATAGGATAGACGTCGTTATCCACAGTCTTAGGCAGGCCTACCACGGTCAGGTCGTACCCGTTCTGCCGCAGGTAATTGGACAGTTCCGCCGCCATGCTGTTGGTATCGTCGCCGCCGATGGTGTGAAGAATATTCACACCGTCGCTTGCCAATTGATTGGCAGCGACTTCGAGGGGGTTCTGCCCTTCCTTGACCAGCCCCCGATTCACGCAGTTCTCCACGTTGGTCAGCGAGACCCGGCTGTTTCCAAGGGGGCTTCCGCCGTATCCGAACAACGCTTCCGCGTGCTCCTGGACTGACGGCGCGATCTCCCAGACATTTCCCTGGAGCAATCCCTGGTATCCGTTGAGATACCCGATCAACTTGGTGTCCCGGGCGATATAATAGTAATTCTTGATCAGGGCCCCGATTGAGGCGCAGAGGCAGGGAGCAAGTCCTCCGGCAGTAAGAAAGGCAACTTTGTTCATAGCGTAGACGATGTGGTGGCGGACATGACGGATGGGAGCCGCTCTACGAGTTCGTGTCCCGGTTTCCCCGGTCACCTCCCGGTGCAGCCTTATAATGCCCGAGGCGAAAATTGGCTTGCTTCAGGCATCATGTCAAGGGCGCTAGCCCGAAACAACCGTGGAATGCGGGTTTAGACAACTCCTGCTTGCAATCCTGGCGAGCACTGTGCTTCAGTCGGCCTCCTGTATTTTCGCCGCCGGACCGGGCGACGAGTGAAAACTCAAACGAGGTCGTTCATCCTCGAATTCATTCCAAGAAAGCCGCCGCCCGTGAACGAAACAAAATATTACGCCGGACTCGATATCGGCGGGAGCACCATCAAGGCCATGCTCATCGACGGGAGCGGCCAACAAGCCGGGGATCTCGTGGAGAAGAGAAGCCTGGTTCACGAAGGTTATCAACGCACCTTCGCACAGCTAAACAAGGCGGTAACGGCTCTGCTTGAAAACAACTCCCTGGGCCCGGATAATCTGGCCGGGGTCGGCGTCGATGTGCCCGCAGCATCCAGCAACGGGGTCATCTGGGCGAGGGCCAACCTTGGAGAAGATTGGCCGGGAGTGAATATTCGAGAAGAGTTTTCCCGTTTCCTGGGGAAGCCGGTATTCATGACGAACGACGGCAGCGCGGCGGCCTACGGGGAATACGCGCTCCGGCCCGATTTGCAATCCGGCTTGCTCCTGGTGGCGCCGGGGACCGGACTGGGAGGCGGATTAATTCTGCCCGGTGGACAAATCTATGAAGGCGCCAACGGCCTGGCGCTGGAGATCGGCCATATCTCGGTCCCCTTTCACGAAGAAGGCGAATTACCTCCCTGTTCCTGCGGACGCAAAGGATGCGTGGAAGCCTGGGTATCGCTGGTGGCAATCCGGCGTCAGCTCAAGATCGAACTGGCAAAAGACGAACACGCGGATCACCCGCTGAATCAGGGAGACATCTCCATTTACGACAAAGCATTTCGCCTCCGGGATCTGGCGGAGGAAGGAGACGCGCTTGCCGTGGAGATCTTTCGCAAGCAGGCCTACATCCTGGGGTACGCCCTGGGCGATCAGGCCCACGAACTGGACCCCGGGCTGATTGTTTTCGGGGGCGGGCTGGCCGAGACGAAGTTCCGCGATAAATACCTGGAGGATGTGAAGGAAGGCTTTGCCGAGCGAGCCTGGCCCATTTACCTGAACAGCCCGATCCCGCCGCATGTGGAGACGACCCGGTTCGAGTGGGCCACGGGAGGCGACTCCGCCGCCGCCCTGGGGGTCGCCCTGAAAGCGCGGGAAATGATATTAGAGTAGTCTCCCCACGCGGAGCGTGGGACTACATTATGATGCCTCACGCCTTGCCGAAGATGGTCTTTCCGGAGGAAAGGAGATCGTTACAGGCCTGACCGACGCGCGCGGCCATTGCTTCTTCGGCTTTCTTCAAGTACCCGCGAGGGTCGTAGAGCTTCTTGTTGCCGATCTCACCGTCCACCTTAAGGACGCCCTCGTAATTCTGCAGCATGTGATCCGCGATAGGCCGCGTAAACGTGTACTGGGTGTCGGTATCGACGTTCATCTTGACGACGCCATAATCCAGGGTCTCGCGGATTTCTTCGAGGAGACTCCCGGATCCGCCGTGGAATACCAGGTCGAACTCGGAGTCCTTCCCATACTTGTCCATGACCGCGGCCTGGCCGTCCTTGAGAATTTCCGGACGCAGCTTCACTGCACCCGGCTTGTAATGGCCGTGGACATTGCCGAACGTCGCGGCAAAGGTATATCTTCCCAGCCCGTCCAGGGCTTCGTGCACCGCCAGCATGTCTTCCGGGGTAGTGTAAAGATGTTCCTCGGGCGTGTCGTCGCTCCCAGCCGAACCGTCTTCTTCTCCACCCACGACACCGGCCTCGACTTCAAGGACGATATCGTTCTCAGCGCAGAGCTTGAGGTATTCCTGGGAAATTTTCATGTTCTCCGCGAGCGGAAGAATGGATGCATCGAGCATGTGATTCTGGAAAAGGTTGTTCTCGCCCGCGGCCCGTCGCTTGGCAGTGGCTTCGATGAGGGGTTTGAGAAATTCCGCCGCCTTTTCCGGCTGGCAATGGTCGGTATTGAGTGCCACGAGGACATCGTATTGCTCGGCCAGGCGATGGGCGGCTTCGGCCAGGATGATGCACCCGTAGGCCATGTCCTTATTGTTGATGCCGGATGCGAACTGGCCGGCCCCCGTGGAAAACTGGATGATCCCGTCGGATTTGTTATCCGCGAATCCCTTGAAGGCGGCGTTGAGAGTGATGATGCTGGTGCAATTGATCGCAGGATAGGCGAATCCGCTCTCCTGAGCGGTATCCAGCATGGCGGCAAACTGTTTGGGTGTAGCGATTGGCATGGCGGGAAGTCTTTAGCTCAATTGTGCGGGGCGCGCAAGCTCCTATCTTGGAGGGGGGAAAAAGACGGCCTGACCCCTGCACCGCCCCTCAATCCAGCAGGATACAGGCCAAGGCGTCCTTGGAGCGCAAATAAATGCGATTTCCCACGATTGCCGGATGGGCCATGGAATCGAGGGTTTTGTCTCCGAATGGACGATCATGGGAGATTACCTCGTACGCGTCGGCGCCGGGCTCCGCATTGAGCAGGAGCAGATCGCCCGACATGGTCCAGACCAGCACCCGGCCGTTCCCCGCCATCACGTTGGTGTGATCGTAGAACATATCGTCCTGCACGGACCAGACCGTCTCGAGATTATTATTCAAATCGAGACAGAACATTTCTCCGTAGGCCGACGCGTAGACGCGATCGTTGATCCACACAGGAGTGCAGGTGTCGGGCGCAAGATCGTCGTTCACCAGGATCGGTTCCGGATTCAGTTTTCCGTCAGCCTCGAACCCATACACCCGGGTGGCGTTATTTTCTGTCGCCAGGAGAATCCTCTCTCCCAGGATCACGGGAGTCGTCACGTTGAAATCCGTGGCGTCGGGGGGAATAAACTCCCATAGCCTCTCGCCGGACTCCGGGTCCCAGCCTCCGAGGCTTGCGGTATCATAGCCGATGATCTGGCGCAATCCGCCGAAGGTTCCGATCACGAAAGAAGCGTAAGCGGCCGGGTGCCCGGGCGTTTCCCAAAGGACCTCGCCGGTTCTTCGATCGAGCGCCACCAGCGAGGCCTCGTGCGCACCGGGATTGATCACGATCTTGTCGTCAAAGACCAGGGGCGCGCAGCTCGATCCCCAGGTTAAGAGTTCAGCTCCAAAATCCGTGAAGATGTTGCGGTGCCAGACCACCTTGCCGGTCGCGATCTCGACGCAGTGCAGATCCCCGAGGGCGCCCTGCAGGTAAACCAGCCCATCGCGCACGACAGGCGTGGCCCGAGGCGCGTTGGAATAATCCATGTCCGTGTCGGCAGCGTATTCCAGCCTCCAGAGTTCCCGGCCGGTCACAACTTCGAGACAGCGGAAAATGTCCGTTTTGAAATCGGTGTCCTTGTCGGGGACGATGACAAATCGGTCCGTCACGGCCACCCCGGCCATGGCCGGGCCACTCAATGCCGTGGTCCAGACACGCCTCGGCTCCGCGGGAAGGACATCGGGAATCTGGTCGCTGATACCGGCTCGATTTTCTCCTCGCCAATCCGTCCAGCTCCCGCCTTCCCCGGCAGCACTGCTCACCGGAGCCACAAATCCTTTGCTGGACTCCATCACGGCGAGCAGCTCTTCCTTGCCCGCCACCGCGTAAAGCGCTTCCCGGACCGCCTCTTCCTCCCGGTGCGATACGGTCGCGGTGGCGTAAACCGTCACGAAGGGCACCGGCTCGGTCTTCGCGAGGGGCCGCACGGTCCCTTTTTCTATCTTGCCGCAGCCCTCGAGCATTTTCGGCATGAAGGCGGAGACCACGGCGACATCCGCTTCGCCGTCATTCAAGGCCAGCGCCGCGGAGTCGATGCTTCCGGCCACTTTAAACTCCACCTCATCCGTCAATCCCGCCGCCTCAATGGCTTCGCGCGCCGCCGCGTTGGTCTCGGTATCCTCCTGGGGACCCACCGCGATGACCCGCCCTTTCAAGTCCTCCAACTTCGTGGCGGGATCGTCCTTGCGAACCAGAAACACACCCTCGAGTCCGGTGGCGCCGTCCAGTCCGGTGAGATCCGCGAGGGGGCGGACCGCGATCTTTTCCGATTTTGCGTCCATCTCGATGACGCCACGCTTGCCGGCAATCAGATCCGCAGGACCATCCATCCTGCGCGCGGCAAGCCCCACACTCTCTTCGAAAGTCACCGACACTTCCCGAGCCAGTTTCTCGCTCAGGAACTCGGCCAGCATGTCATAGCGACGCTGGCCGGTGCCCTCGACGCAGGTGCAGGATAGAGGCAAGGACAGCGGATCCATCACGATCATCCTGAGCGGAGGCGAGTCCCCTGCTATGGGTTCGGCCGCCCGCAGCCCTGCGCCGAACAGGATCACGACGCCGATGATCGTGCTAACAACGCTGTCTCGCATATTTAATCCTCAGCTTTCGATAACGCGATCCAAAGCGGTGTCAAGCCACCGCACTCCAAGGCGATTTTGCGAGTAATCGCAGGGATTCCGCATTTTACGAGATCCTCATTGCATGCAGCGCCTTCGTGCTTTCGCCAGGTCTTGGAGTCCGCCGGCTTGACGGCGCTTTGGATCAATTCCACCCACGCTCACTTATTCTTCTCGAAAAAATCGAGACCCTTGAAATCGCCCTTCTTCTGGGGCGACGAACCCTTGGATTCCGAGCTCGAATCGGCACGCGCCGCACCGGCGCCGGGCGATTTCTCTTCGAGGACGCGGATAATGTGGGCACGCACGTCCATGACATAAATCCGGCTCGCATTCGCGCCGACTTCCATCGGGATATAACAGGACTGGGCCGCCAGCCGGCTCCCCCTATCGAACTTGGTGGTGTCCACGTATCCCACCAGTCCAAGGTATTTTCCGTCCTGCGAATATTTTTTCACGCGCCCCACACCCGACTCACAGGTGTAAAGCACTCCATCCGCGCTGAAGTCCGTGTTGCATGGATTACAGCAGGCCGCAAAACCCTCGATGCTCGTCCGGTCGCGTTTCCCCCAGGTGCCGAGATACTTGCCATCAAGATCGAAGCGGTTCACCCGGTGCCGGGAATTTTCGGCGATGAGCACCTCGCCGTTGCGCACTTCGATATCGATGTGCGCGCAACATCCGTACTGCTGCTCTACGATCATCTTCGGGTTGGTCAGGTCCCGGTCGAATCGATAGAAATCTTCCGTCGCGCGCATGCTGTTGCCCAAACCAAAGGCGACGAACACGTGCTTGTCATCGGCGTAGAGACCGCTGGTCAACGCCTTGGCCCCATATATTTCGTCGGTATCGATGATCTTGAGCCGCTTTCCATTCGCATCGAACATGGCCAGCTTGCCCCCGCCGCCCACAAAGACAGTGCCGTCGTCGCAGCCGTGAATCATCTTGGGATGCAGCCCGTCCCCCAACGGCCAGGTGGCGATCACGCTTCCGTCCGATGGATCAACCACCTTGATTCCGTAATAATGCCCGTCCGGATCGGGGTCGATGGGCACCCGGTTGCTCCCCTCGCCAAAGCCGCGTGATCCCGGAGTCGCCGGCACTTCCCGCCTGCTGCCCCCGGGTGTCCACGATACGCCCACCAAGAGGCGGCCCGCGGCATCCATGGCCATGGTCTTGATTTTGCCTTCGGGGCCGATCTCGAACTTGATGGGGTCGATCTCGACGTGCGTGGGCTCATCGGTGGCCGCGCCCGCCGAAACCAGCAAGCAAGCAAGCCAGATGCCCGGAAAGATCAGGAGCTTTGTCGACGCCGGCATGGGCTGCGTATTCAAGCCGTTGCTTGGTGCGCAAAGACACGCACCTCTGCAGTAACACGATCCAGCGCCAGGATCCGGCGCGAGGAATCCACGGCGAGCTCGAGTCCACCTTGCTGGCAATCCGCTTTTAACTCGCCGCTGCGCTCGTGCGAACCACGGGCATTGGATTCGAGTTCTTCCGGTCCCGCCACCAGTTCCAGGAATTTTCCCTGTGCGTCAAAAATTTTGATCCGCGGTAACCCGCCTTCTGCCGTGACAAAACCTCCTCGCGGTATCATGGCGAGGCTTACCGGGTTACAGCATCCGGAAAAACCTTCGAGGTGTCTCGATTTTTCTCCCCAACCGCCCACGAGTTTGCCTTCGCTATCGAAGGTCTCAATGCGATGGCGCCCCAAGTGACCCACCACTAGTTTGTCACCGGCGGCCGCGATTGGAAAGAAGTTCTGCGGCACGGCAAACTTTTTTCCTTCATAATCGATCTTGCCGAGCACGTGTCCCTCTCGATCGAAGTGCCAGATCAGCTGTCCATTCCCATCGCCGGCGAAGACTTCTCCCTTTTCAGTAACCGCGAGGCTTGTGATATGCACTCCTTCACCGAGGGAAGGCCACGTCTCTTCCGTATCCTTGGTGAGATGAAAAACTTTCACCTGATTGCCGGCCCCCACGTAAAGGAGTCCCTTGCGCACCGCCACTGATGAGGGCGGCACGGAAATGGAATAGCGCCTGATCTCGGAACCGGTTTCGTCGAAGGCCTGGATGCCGTTATCCGCTGCAATATAGATGCGGTTATTCTCGCCCACTGCGATGCCGCGCACCTCGCGCGCGCCGGTTTTAAAGGAGCCCACTTCCCGGTATCGGGAGATTGGCGCCGTCGCCGCCCGGGCGCTGACGCCTCCGAGACCCAGGATCGCCGCCGTCTGCGCGCCACGCGCAAAGAATTCACGCCTTGAAGTTTTGTTTTTCTCGCTCATAAGCCAGTTGGGATTGATTCAGATTCACCATACGCCCCGCCGGAGTCCGCGTAAAGCCCGCCCGCGAAGGAATACAGGGCACCCCTGAAAAGAGGCCCTCAGATCAAACTCCGCGCGGGTCCGAAAGTTGCCGGAAGATGCACTCCTTTTCCCGATTACGAATCGGAGAGCTTCCAAAGGTGCCCGTCGCTGCGGACATAAATGGCGTCATTCGAAATAGCGGGGGTGCACAGGATCCTCTCCTCGAGATCGATTTCACCGACGATCTTTCCTGCTGCACCCGACACATCCACCGCCAGGCCGACGCCTTTCTCGCTAAAAAAGTAAAGGTGCCTGCCCGCAGCGACAGGTGAACAACCGTAGGGTCCTTTCAAGCGGATCCGCCAGAGGCGTTCGCCGGTGCCCACGTCTGCGCAGGACAACACGCCCGCATTGTTGACGGTGTAAACTTTTCCGTCGAGCACCAGAGGACTGGCGGTCCCCGGTCTTTGTTGCTCATCGCGCCACAACTGCCGGGCGGTGTTGCCTTCCGGACCCACGCGTAAAGCAGTGAGCCCATGTGAGGGCACGTAAAGCACTTCGCGATCGGCGCTGACCGCGCTCGACGGAATCGTGGCGGCCCCGCCTTCGTATTTCCAAATCTCTCGACCGGTCGCCGGATCCAGGGCGTTGAGTCCGTCGCTGCCTTGCAAGACCACCACTTCTCCACCGGATCCCGCGCCTTTCATGACAACCGGGGAGGTCCAGTTCGCGGCTTTGGTGCGATCAATTTTCCAGAGATTGGTTCCGGTCTCCGGGTCGATGCCCGCGGCGAAGGATTCGCTGTCGTTTTCAATCTGCACCACCAGTTTTCCGTCCGCGATCACCGGAGAAGAAGCCAGGCCGAGGCTGTTGCTGGCGTTTGGGTAATCGAAGGTCAAGCCTCGGAGCCAGAGAAGGTTTCCGTCCAGATCCAGGCAAATGAGATCGTTGGAAGAGTAGAGCGCAAAAATCCGCTTGCCGTCGCTGGCGGGTGAAGGCGCTGCGACACAGGTTTTCTTGTGGGTCATGGTCCGGCCGGTGGCGCGGAATTTCCGTTCCCAGAGTTTCGCGCCATTCGCGGCTGCAAAGCAGATGACATGCAGGGTTTCCTGCCGCACGCCGCTGGAGCAGGTCACAAAGACCCGGTCGCCAACGACCACTGGACTGGAAAGTCCGCGCCCCGGCAACTCCATGGACCACGCCACGGAATTCCCGGAACTAAAAATTGGTTTCCCGGGTTCAGCTTGCAGGACGCCGTTCCCCGCCGGCCCCCGGAACTGCAGCCAGTCCGCGTGAGCGCGCGAAACCAACAAGAACAAACCTTGAAAGCAAACCGCGAAACACGCGAAATACGCGAAAAATTCTCTCAAACTAAATTTTCTCATGTTGGTGCGCGGGTCGCGCCCGCAGTCGAAAAAAGGTAATGCGCCGTCAAAAAACCACATCAATCTTTAGAGCCGTTTCGCGTTCTTCGCGTTCTTCGCGTGTTTCGCGTGTTTCGCGGTTAAGTAATCTGAGCCCTCTGTGTAAATCTGCGGTTAAAAACATCTGCGCAAGGCTATCACGGTCGTGATAGCTACCTCGCTCCTTTGTCGCGATCTGTGTTCTCTGTGGTCAAAAAAAAGTTCACCCACGACGCTTCCTCTCCGGGGGCGCCGCCACCGGCGTGGGAGGCCGGTCCGGGGCGAGGATAGCAGTGCCGGTCGCATCGCAGACGCGCAATTGAAACTGCCATTCCACGGTCCAATCCTGGGTCTGGTGATCCTGACAAAGCTTTACCAGGATGGTATTCTTGCCTTCGTCCAGTTGCACTGGCAGGCGATACTGATCGATGCGCATGCCACGATGATACTCGTCCCGGCCGAATACAAACTCGCCATTGACCCACACTTTCCACGCATTCTTACATCCCAGCCGCAGTTCCGCGGGACGGCTGGTTTCCGAGTTAAATTCCGTGTACGCGTAGGCGACGACTTCTTTCAGCATCCCGTAAGGCTCGTTGATGTCGACCATCCCGTATTCGTCGGACGTGACGTATTCGCTCCAGCCGGCCTCTTTCTCTTTACCCGGGTAAGTGGCCTCGAAATCAATTTCTTTTTCAGGCGGATATACCGCGTCAAAACCTTCCCGGCCCGTGTTGTCGAAGGAACCGATCACATTCCAGTGCATGAGAAATCCGAAGTGCCGCGGTAAATCGACGGGTCGTCCCAGCTCCCGTATTTGCTTGGCGGCCTCTTGAATCTGATCCAGATCACGCGCTGCGCCCAACGCCTGGCGGAAGAGCAGCGCGGCGCCATCCTGGTTACCCTCTTCCCGCGTTTTCGCCGCTTCGTCGATCAAGCGCTGCACTGCACCCCGGCGCAAATCCACACTCGGATCGTGCAACAGTCCCGGCAACAAGGCTTCGGCGGTGGGAAGATCCACGCGCGCGATAATTTCGTAAGCCAGCGCGCGCGCGTCGGGACGATGCTGCACTTCCATGAGAAACTCTCCCAGGTCCGTCAGTGGGAGCGCGCCGCCCGCCGCAATTTCTCGATCCACGATCACGTCGACGCCCGTGCGCAGCCAGTTAAAGGCCAGCGGTCCGGCGTCGTCCATGGACCGGAATATCTCCGGCAAGCGCGCACTGTCCGCGGCGCTCACTTGCTTCCAGGCGCGACCCGCTTCCACGTTGCCCCGGCCTTCCCGCCCCACCGCTTTGATTATGGCGAGGGCCTCCGCGATCGGCGAGTCTCCCGAGTCCGCCAGGGAATCCTCCGCGCGCGACAAGCCCGGGAGAAAAACAAGGGCCAGGGCGGAGAAAAGGAGAAAGATGGATTTCATAACGCCGTTACTTGTCTTTGGACGGCAAGATTCTCTTCGGAATTCACTCTGGACGCAAGCCGTATAAGGGAAGATCATTTATTAAACTCCCCATGACGTTAACACCTAAATTTCCGCTTCCATCGAGGGCAAGACCTCACCGCGCACGGGGACCGCGTCGCCTCGTCCTGAGCGCGCTGGTCCTGTCAGCGGCCCTCACCGGAGTCCTCTTCGCCTGCCAGGTGCCGGTCTTCCGGTATGCGCTCGAACGCTGGGATGCCGACTCCTATGAGCTCGTGATCGTCCCTCGCCCCGAGTTTACTCCGGCGGAGCAAGAGGCCCTGGATTTCCTCCAAGATGCGGCCGGGGGCTCCCGCGATAGCGCCCGGGCCAATCTGCGCGTCACCCTCGCGCAGCCCGGCGAAACGATTCTGGACGAAGCGGGACTGCCGTTACCCGCCGGCGCCATGGCGCTCCATTACCCGGCCTTGATCCGCAGCTTCATTAAAAAACCAGTGTGGACCGCCGAACTCAACCTGGAGAACGCCGCAAGAATCGTGCGCTCTCCTTTTCGCGATACCCTCGTGAGACGCCTTCTGGAAGGCGAGTCCGCCGTCTGGCTGCTGGTGGAAAGCGGCAACCGTGAGAAAGACGACGCCGCCGAAAAAGCGCTGCTCTCTTTTGCGGGCGAAGCGGAGTCCCTGCTGAAAATCCCAGAGGGCGTCATCGGCCCCGGACAACTCGGCCCGCCCGGGCAGCCTCTCCCTCCGTCCCAGGCAGAGAATGTGCTCCAGTCGGAAGTTCCCCTGAAAATCGATTTTTCCGTGATACGACTCTCCCGCGACGATCCCGCGGAAGAAGTGCTCCTCGGCATGCTGCTTTCCGTCGAAGACGACTTGCACGAATACGCGGACGAACCCATCGCGTTTCCGGTCTTTGGCCGCGGCCGGATCCTCGAACCGCTCGTGGGCCAGGGAGTCAATCGCGACAACTTTCTTTTTGCCTCCACCTATCTCTGCGGCGCGTGTTCCTGCGAAGTGAAAGAAGAAAACCCAGGTGTCGATCTTCTGGTGGCGGCAAACTGGGACGCAGCGCTACAAGGCAGCGAAGTTATGATCGACAAAGTACTGCCTCCCCTGGAGGGCGCCGCCGCCCTGTTGCAAGCTTCTGCAAAAGACCCGCCGCCGCCTGCTGATTCTCCACCTCCCCCGACGCCGCCGGAAAAAGTTTCCAAGTCCTCCCCTTACCGCACGCTGGGCATTGTGTTAGGCATAATCGTCCTGGGGATACTCTTTGCCACCCTGAAATTAAAGAGGAGCGCCGCGTGAACCTCCGGCGATTGGTGGTGCGGGAAATTCTGCACCGGAAACTCAATTTTGCCCTCTCGGTCCTCGGGGTATTTCTTGCCGTGCTTTGCGTGATCGCGACTCTGGGAATCCTGCGCGCCCACGATGCCCAAACAGATCGCATTATTGGCGAGATGGAGGTCCAGACCCGGGATGAAATGGCGAAACTGGAAGACGAGATTCGTAAGTCCATGAAAGGTCTTGGTTTCAACATCTACATTTTCCCCGAGGACCAGGAGATGAGCGAGGTCTACGCACAGGGGTATGCCTCCAAGAGCATGCCGGAAGAATACGTCAACAAGCTCGCGTCCAGCGATATCGTCACCGTGAACCATCTTCTCCCCAGCCTGACGCGAAAGATCAAGTGGCCGGAGAAAGCGCGCACCGTCATTCTCATCGGCGTGCGCGGCGAAGTGCCCCTGGCGCACCGCGATCCGAAGGCGCCGCTCATCGATCCCGTCGAGGAAGATAAATTGGTGCTCGGTTATGAACTGCACCGGAGCCTGGACCTTGCGCCGGGTGATACCGTGGAGTTCATGGGAGAATCCTTCACCGTCGAAAAGTGCCACGACGAGCGCGGATCTAAAGATGATATCACCATCTGGATGAACCTGGGACAGTGCCAAGAATTGCTCCAGATGGAGGGTCGCATCAACGCCATCCAGGCGCTGGAGTGCAATTGCGCGACCGTGGATCGCCTCGGCGAGATCCGTAAGGAACTCCTGCAAATCCTTCCCGATACGCGGATTATCGAGACCGGCAGCACGGCCCTCGCGCGCGCCGAGGCACGCAACACCGCCCAAGCGACGGCGGAGAGACAAATTGCCGGAAAGAAGCAAGAGCGCGCGCGACTTCGAAGAGAACGCGAGCGCTTCGCGGGCCTGCTGCTTCCCATCGTCAGCGTTTTTTCCATGGCATGGATCGGAATGCTAACGCTTACCAACGTCCGCGAACGCATCCCTGAAATCGGAATCCTCCGCGCCATCGGCGTCAAGAGCCGCACCGTCCTGACCGCCTTTCTGGGCCGGGCCTTCGTCGCCGGTCTGACAGGGGCCGCCCTCGGCCTGGCCCTGGCGTTCTTTGCCGGCCCTCTCTTCGAAGAAAATTTCTTCCAAGGTCACTCCATCTCTTCGCTCCTGGATGCGCGTGATTGGTGGCTCCCGCTGCTGCTGGCCCCGCTCTTCGCCTGCCTTGCCGCGTGGCTTCCGTCGTTCCACGCCGCGCAACAGGACCCCGCGGTCGTCCTTCGCCATGACTGATCCCTCTCCAGTCTTCACCGCAGATAACCTGCGCAAGAGTTTCTCGACGCCCCGCGGCCCCGTCAAAGCAGTGGATGGAATTTCCCTGGAACTGGCGCCTTCGGACTTCGTCGCCCTGCATGGACCCAGCGGCTGCGGAAAATCGACCCTGCTCCTTATTGCCGGCGCTTTGCTCTCGCCGGATGAAGGGACGATTCGTATCGATGATGCCGATCCATACGCACTCGACGCCAACGGCCGCGCGGCTTTTCGTGCCGCCAATGTCGGCTTTGTTTTTCAGCAGTTTCATCTCATCCCCTTTCTCGACGTCCTCGACAATGTCCTTGCCCCACAGCTCTCCGGGCGAGAAGACCGCGGCGCGCTGCGCACACGCGCACTCGAGCTCCTGGAAAAATTTAATCTTTCCCATCGGTTAAACCACGTGCCCTCCGCGCTCAGCGTCGGAGAACAGCAACGCGTCGCCCTGGCCCGGGCCCTCCTCAAAAGTCCCCGTCTCCTGCTCGCGGACGAACCTACCGGCAATCTGGACGAAGAAAATGCCCGCGTTATTATGGATCATCTTTCTGAGTTTGCCAAAAACCGCGGCGCTGTTCTAATGGTGACCCATGACCCGGCCGCCCGTGCCTCCGCAAAGCGCTCCTTGCACCTGGAGGCCGGCCGGATAACGGCCTGAAACGAAGCTATAATCCCCCACCATGAGCTTACTGGAGAATAACTGGTTACTTCTTGTTACCGTCGGCGTCCTCAGCGGGATGCTTAGCGGCACCTTTGGAGTCGGCGCCGGCATTATCATGATCCCGGCCCTGGTCTTCATGTCGATGGGTCAGAAGGACGCGCAAGCGATCTCCCTGGCGGTGATGGCGCCAATGGCTCTGATGGGCGCGTGGCGTTACCATATGAACCCCGAAATTACTCTCAATCTTCGCATCGCCCTTTGGATCGCGCTGGGTTCGCTTGCGGGGGCATGGATCGGCGCCCAGTTTGCCGGCGTGCTCGGCGGCGTCACTCTGCGCCGCCTCTTTGCGGTCCTCATGATCTTCGTCGCAATCCGCATTCTCACCTTCAAGACCTGATAGCCATGGCCCTCACTGTCAGTTATACCGGCCAACTCTCCGAAGCCACGGGCGTTACGGAAGAAGCGGTCCAAATCGCGGGCGGCGAAAGGCTGGCCGGGCTCATCGCGACCCTCGGTGAAAAGCACGGTGAGAAGTTTTCGGAACTCCTTCTGGATGACTCCGGAAACCTGCGCTCCACGGTGCTCGTGGTGCTCGACGGCTCCCAGGCCACCGGTGACTTGGACTCCATCCTGCTCGACGACGTCCAAGACCTCATGCTGATGACCCCGATCGCGGGGGGATAGGTAAGGTTTCAGTGTTCAGTGTTCAGTGTTCAGGTTTCGAGCCGGAAGCTCAGGGTGTAAAGTTTACCCGACAGTAACCAAAAACCAGGAACAATTTGACACTAGCATTCACCGCTTTCTTATACTGAACACTGAACACTGAACACTGAACACTGAACACTGAACACTGAACACTGAACACTGAACACTGAACACTGAACACTGTTGCTCTCCGAATCCGACAAAGCCACTTACGAATGGCAACTCGACGTCCCCGGTTTCGGGGAATCGGGCCAGGCCAGGCTGCGCCAATCTACGGCCCTGGTCTCGCGGATCGGGGGGCTCGGCGGCCCCGTCGCCTTCTCACTCGCCGCCGCCGGCATCGGGAAACTCATCCTCGCGCACGCGGGCGACCTCCGGCCGGACGATCTCAATCGCCAGATTCTCATGCGACACGAGGACCTGGGAAAACCCCGGGTCGAATCGGCGCGCAAGACGTTGCAGTCATTCAACCCGGACATCGAAGTGGAGATTGTTCCGGAAAATTTTTCGGAGGAAAACGCCTCCCGTCTTGTCGATAAAGCGGACATCGTCTTCGATTGCGCGCCGCTTTTCGAAGAAAGACTCCTTATGAATCGCGAGTGCGTCCGCCGCCGAATACCGCTCATCGACTGCGCTATGTTCAGTCTGGAAGGCCGCGTCATTCCCATCGTGCCCGGTCAGACGCCCTGCCTCGCCTGTCTCTATCCAGAAATTCCTCCGCACTGGAAGCGACGCTTTCCCGTGATCGGCGCGGTCTCCGCCCTCGTCGCCCAAATCGGCGCCCTGGAAGGAATCAAACTCCTTGCCGGCATGGACGGCGTCTGTCTCAACCAAATGATATACATTGACGCTTCGACGATGCGCACCCGCAAGATCGATATTGTGCGACGGGACGATTGCGCCGTCTGCAGGGGAGTCTGAGTTCCAGTCGGACCAAATAGGATTTGCATCGAAACAGGCATCTAGCTATCGTTGGCGTTTCGATAAGCGAGGCCTCCCTCGATTCCGTAATGATTTGGAGTGCGCCGGCTTGACGGCGCTTTGGATCAAATCCCCAACAGTGAAGTACTATCCAAAGCGGTGTCAAGCCACCGCACTCCAAGGGGCTGCATGCGAGTCATGGGAGTCTTGGCTGAATCTGATATCATTCCAGCTTTAGAAGCACTTAGCAAAATATTAAGAGCTCAAGCTCGCGCTGAATTAAAATGCCCAAGTCCAAACTCATCTTCCTGCTCATCATTGTCCTAGGGACCGCTCTGACGGCGTCTCTCTTTTTCAAAGAGGGCTCCACCGAGAGCGGCATCGACTCCCCCCTGGTGATGTTCTGCGCCGCCGGCATCAAGGAACCCGTCTCCCGGATCGCCGCCGATTACGAGGAGGAATACGGGGTGGAAGTGCAACTGCAATACGGCGGCTCGGGGACCCTTCTCAGCAGCCTCGACGTCGCCCCCGGCGACATCTACCTCGCCGCCGATTCGAGTTATACCGGTATTGCGCGGGAAAAAGGGCTCGTGGCCGAGACCCTCACGGTTTCATGGCTCACTGCCGGCCTCGGCGTCCCCGCCGGAAATCCCGAGAACCTGACTTCATTGGCGGATCTCCGGCAACCCGGTCTGCGAGTCGGCATCGCGAACCCGGAAGCCGCTTCTGTCGGCAAGTTCACGAAAAAGATCCTCTCGAAACACGGGCACTGGGAAGGCCTCGAACCCGAAGTGCAATTCCCGACCGTCAACGAACTCGCCAACGCGCTGAAACTGGGGACCATCGATGCCGCCATTCTCTGGGACGCCGTCGCCGCCCAGTATCCGGAAGTCGATTTCGTCCACGTGCCCGAATTCGATTCCGAGAAGAAGGACATCACCGTGGGAATCCTGACATCTACTGCGGATCCGACCGCGGCCCTCAAGTTCTGCCGTTATCTCACGGCGCGCGACCGCGGCATGAAAATTTTCAGTGACCTGGGATACGAAACCCTGGAAGACGCCGATACCTGGGAGGAAACTCCCGAGATTCTCCTCTACAGCGGCGCCATGCTGCGGCCCGCCCTCGAAAAAACGATCGCGTCGTTCGAAGAACGCGAAGGAGTCCGGGTGACGCCCGTTTACAACGGCTGCGGCATTCTCGTGGCCCAGATGAAGTCCGGCGAAAGGCCGGATGCCTATTTTTCCTGCGACATCAAATTCATGGACATCGTCCAGGAGTTGTTCGACCAGCCCACCACCGTGTCCGCGAACGAAATGGTCATCATCACCGAGAAAGGCAATCCCAAGGGCATCCGGATTCTTGAAGATCTCTTGAAACCGGATCTCCGGCTCGGTTTTGCGCATCCGGAAAAATCGGCGCTCGGATATCTCACCAAGTGGCTCCTGCAAGAAGAGGGGCTCTACGAAGGCATCGTCGAGAGCGGGAATCTTGAAGTCGATTCCCCGACCGGCGATTTCCTGGTAAACCAGATCAAGACGGGTTCGCTGGATGCGGTGATTGTATACCGCAGCAACGCGCTCGCGAGCCGGTCCACGGCCGAGGATTTCGAGATCGTCGATATCGATCGACCGCAGGCGGTGGCGCATCAGCCCTGGGCGATCGGCAAGCAATCCGGCCGCAAGCACCTGCTCGATCGCCTTTACCAGGCCGCCGTTTCTGCGGAGGGAAAAGAGAAGTTCCTCACCCACGGCTTCCGCTGGGAGCTGGATAACGCTTCGGACTAGCCGGGCGCGGGAAAAAGTCAGGGCAAGGGGCGTTTTACATGCGAGGCCCTCCTGCCGTAAGATTTCGACTCCTCATGGAATCTCCTTCCGCAAAGGTCAAATCCGATACCCCCTTCCTGGCCGCCTTGATTGGGATCTCGGCGATGTTCCTCCTCCTTATCATCGGGATGCTGGGAGCCGACCTGGGATACGCGGTCTCCAGTATGAGTTTCGAGGAATTTCGCGAGATCCTTACCAGTCCGGAGATTCAGAGTTCCATCCGTCTGACTGTCATTTCCTGCACCTTGAGCGCCATTCTCTCGGTCCTCGTCGCGCTGCCCATCGGATACCTGCTCTCTCGCTACCGGTTCTTCGGAAAAACCCTCGTCGACGCGGTGCTCGACATTCCCATCGTGCTGCCGCCGCTCGTCATCGGCTTGAGCCTGCTCATCCTTTTCAACAAGGTCACGTTTTTCGGGTTCAGCATCGAAGAGATCCTTGCGGGTATTTTCAATCCTCTGCTGCCCGATCACCTGGACGCGGGAATCACTTATAAAGTCCCCGCCGTCATCCTGGCGCAGTTCACCGTGGCCTGCGCCTTCGCGGTGCGCACCATGCGCAATACATTCGACCAAATCAGCCCACGCAACGAACAGGTCGCGCTCACCCTGGGCTGCAACCGTTCCCAGGCTTTCTGGTCGGTGGTCGTGCCCGAGTCCTGGCGCGGAATCTCCACCGCCGGAACTCTCGCCTGGACACGCGCCATGGGCGAGTTCGGTCCGATCCTGGTTTTTGCCGGCGCCATCCGCGGGCGCACCGAGGTCCTCTCCACTTCCGTGTTCCTGGAAATCAGTATCGGAAACCTCGAGGGCGCCGTCACCATTTCACTCCTCATGGTCGCGATTGCCGTCGTGGTCCTCATCGCCGTCCGTTTCTGGGACAAAGGACACCAAACTAGAATTTAGTTATCAGTTATTAGTTAGTCCTTCGCCTCTCCAATCCAGCAATCCAATCCTCCAGCACTCCAGCATTCCAATCCTCCAATCCTTTTCGTGTCTTTCGCGTGTTTCGCGGTTAAAACAATGATCAAAGTCGACCAGGTCTCCGTGCGCGCCGGGAGTTTTCACCTCGATGACGTCTCCTTCGA
>JAHEJT010000050.1 GCA_024638765.1 Verrucomicrobiales bacterium | reverse complement strand
GTCGAAGGCGGTGAGAAGTGGATTTAAGCATGAGTTCCCCCTTTGGTTTGTTGGTTAGCAGCTCAAGTATCCCGTGCTTGCGGTTCACCGGCCATTATTAGGTTGGGGCAAATTTGTAACGCGGGTTGGACGCGGGGGGTGTCGGAGGGCTTTGGCATGAGGGCCCAAGGGTTGGGCGAACGGGGGAGAGAGGGGAAGGCGAACAAGAGACAATCAGAATTGTGGATTTCTTCTTAAATGATTCGCATAATTGATAATTACTACAATAATCGGCCGAGACTTGCCCGTAACCCTCTCATTTTTCAATCAGATATTAGAATTTCTCTCATTTATAGTTTTTTATATTGCGAAAACGGTAATTATGGTGCTTATTGCGTACAACGAACCACCCTACCAATGACCCACCCTGACTCCACCTCCCTCGGGGCGCCCTCCCTGCGCCACTCCTACGCCTTCAGCCTCCTCGAAGTCCTCATGACTTTGACCGGCGTCGGCATCCTCTCCGCAATCACGATCGCCTATGTGTCGTCGACCCCGGAATCGGTCGCCCTCGCCAAGCTCGAATCCGACGTCCGCAAGATCAACAACGCGGTCCAGGTATACGCAGCCTTCGGCGGTTCTCTCGCCGGAGCCGATTCTGCCGAAGATGTGATCACGCGCCTCCAGACCAAGGCCGACACCATTACCGCCAAGCAGACGGCGGGCCTCACCGGCAGCTTTGTGGATCCCAGCTTGCGCCTTGAGATGCAGTCCAGCACGGAAGCGACCAGCGATCAGCCTCGCGCCATCTGGGACAGTGCTTCCGGCCGCTTCGTCATCGCCCATGGCGGTTCCGCCGGCGTGAAACGCTTTACCGTCAACGGAAACGCCACTCCTGCCACCTTAACATCGGAATCACGCAATCCCTCGATGCGTCTCTCCGCGGTGAGCACCTGGATCTGGGATTACCGCGAATCGCGAGCCACCGGCGGCATGAATCCGACCGGCATCGATGTCGACAACGTAGTTTACACGCCGATGACTGCGGGCCCGCCTCCCGCCGGCTCTCCCCAGACACTTAAGAAGCCGCTGTTCTCGATTCCCCAGGGCAACTATCCCATCAGCGATTTCAACCTGAATCTTTACCTGGCCAATCCTAATCTGGCAGGAGTTTCCCGCATCAAGTACCGCGTCGACTCCGGCGCCTGGATGATTTACGCCGGCGGCCCGATCTCCATGTATCCCAATTCCAAGATCAGCGCGTTCGCGGAGACGACCTCTTCCAACTGGAAGAACAGCAGCAAAGCGAATAGCGATTACAAGCCCGATCCGGCCAAATTGAAGGCACCGCTCATCGCGACCACCGCCCCGCAGTTTGATTACGTCGAAAACGCCGTCATCGATGTGCGCCTGGAGTCGCTGAATCATCCTGACACCGAGCAGCTGGAATACCGGCTCAACGGCGGCGCCTGGCTGGAATACACGGGGCCCTTCCCGGTCTATGCCCTTAATTACGAATCGACCGGAGTCGATATAGAAGCGCGCGCCATTTCCGCGGCCGAGTATTATCTCGACAGCGACAGCACCTTCGGACGCATCGAGCCCCCCGCAGTCCTGTTCTCGATCACCGGCGAGTCCAACGGGGAGTTCTATGATCCCATCGGCGGAAACAACCTGGTGACCAACCTGACGGCAGGTGTCAGCGATGAGTACTTCACCTGGGGCACCGCCACGGGAACCGATGTCGCCAGCTGGCTCGAGTTCACCGGCGCCGCTTACTCCGATGTGCGTCCCGGCGAGCGCTTCATGATCGGGGCCTTCGATTACTACAACGGCACCATCGCCTCGGGCACCGGCGCCGAGAGCATCAATTTCTCGATCGATCTGGAGTTCAGCGGATCCGAAACGCGGACCTTCGATTTTGAACTCGGCATGATCAACACCCCGAACAATGACGTCAGCCCCTGGGAAGCCGCGGACTTCGTCTTCGTCGACTCGGTCTTCGCCTCGACCAACGCGACGATCGCCGGTCAGGAGTTTACCCTGCAGATTGAGTTCGGCGAAACGGGCGTCGATGGCTTCTCAACGATCGACCAGTTCCACGTCCTCGAAGATGCCAGCGCCTTTGGCAATCTTTACGCCACCCTGTTCCCGGTCTTCGATGTGATTGACTGAGAACCGAACCATTTCCCCCTCCTACCAGCCCCCTGCTCCCGACGCCCCGCTGCAAAGCGGGGCGTTTGCGTTGGGGGAGGGGCCCGTCCTCCCGTGACCCTCCCGCCATTATTATCTCGGCGGAGAACGGAAAATAGGAGGGGAGCCCGGACGGAGGAGAATTCTGGCGAGGCGTCGTTTTTGAGACCATCCACGGCTTTGCGACTCTATAATTCGCAGAAGTGGGGAGAGCCGCCCGGGTCCGGCCGCCCCTGAGACCTCCGGGGATGTCGATGGGGAACCCTGCAGCGACGGGGGATTGCGCACGGACAGGGCAGAATTGAGAAAAAGAGGGGGTGGTTTTTTCGCGCAATTGCGAAACTTGAAGCCTTTGGAGGCTGGGGAGGGGCATCGGTTCCCAATTCGTGCAAATGGGCGACAATTTTATCAAAATCCAAATTTTTTATTGCAAATGGCATAATTATGAATATTATTAACTTTGTAATTCAAACGGACCAATGATGACGAAGCACACCACCGAGATTTTTAACTACAACAGGATCGTGACGCTGGCACTGGCAGGCTTGCTGGTCATCCTCACTTCGCTTTTCACCAATGAAGCACCCACGAACACGGATTCGGTAGCCTTGGCGAATCCGGCAGGGGACGACCGCAGCCTTCAGGCCGCCGTCGACATCTACAGTGCGTTCAGTCACGCGCCCGACGGGTTCACTTCCCGTCGCGACATCATCCGCAAAGTGCGGGGCATGCGCCCGCGCTCGGCGGGAAAACTGCTGGTGGCCTGATTCGGACCGCCGGCAAGAAGAAGGGACCATGAGTCTCTTGGTGGGGCAGTTCTTCGGAACTGCCTTTTTCTTTTGGGGCAGGGTGGAGCAGGCGTCCCGCCTGCCTCGTATTACGGCAGTTTTTCCACCACGCCGTCGCTGCAGAAGACGGCGGTCTTGCCGGCGTGGCCGTTGAGCCGGATGTCGATCGCCGCCATCCCGGGCACAGATTTCCTGTCCTGCGCGTCCGCTTCCACGCGATTCGTGTGGAAAAGAGCGATCCAGTTGGCTATCGTCCCCCTTGTGACTCGAAGCCGCCACCGCTTTCTCCTTTGCAATTTCGTTGCCGTCGCCGGTTTCTTTCCCTGTCTGCCCTCGCCGGCAGCCGAATCCGGGGAAGCAGAACCGGAGGGCACACTCCCCCTCGATAAAATGGTCGAGCGCGGCGATGTGACCTGGAAGCTGACGCTGAAGCAAGTGCGCAAGTATTTCCCCGATCACGGATTCGAGTGGCTCTCCGCAATGAAAGAAGCCGTCCGGAGTACCGAGGGTGACCTGCAGCTTTTCGGGGAGCCGGTGGGTGAGACCATAATCCGGACCGAGGACGGCGTGGTCAATCGCCTCGATATCTCCATTTACAACGTGGGGGATGACGGCGGGATCAAGGGCGACGGATTTTCCAGACTGCGCGCGCAATGGCAGAAGCGGGTACAGGAGTGGGTCGAGGTCGAGCCCGAGGCGCCCGCAACCGCGAAGAACAGCGTCGTCGGTTCGAACTTAAGGCGCACGCTTTGGTACACGCCGCACAGCGCGGTCCTCCTGGAATCGAGCACCTCGCGCGGTCAGCCGAAATTCCTGCGATTGCGCCTGGCGCCCAAGCCGAGCGGAGCCGCTTACCTCGGAAACACCGCGGGGACGACGAACAAAACCAAGACCAAATCCGATCTGCGGCAATACGTGTTGCGGGAGTCGAACGGCGACAACGTGATCCGCGCCGTGCCCATGGTCGACCAGGGGCCGAAGGGGTACTGCGCGGTGGCTGCGGCCGAACGTCTCTTTCGGTATTACGGGCTCGAAATTGATCAACACGAAATGGCCCTGGTCGCCAACAGTTCCGCCGCGCAGGGCACGGATCCCCGGGTGATGCTGGGGGTCTTGGGAAAGGTCGCGAGCAAGTTGAATCTCCGGGCGCGGACGCACATTGAATGGGACGTGAAAGGATTCCTGGGGATGGTGGAAAATTACAATCGAGAGGCAGACCGGCGCAAAGAATTCGGCAAGCGTGTCGAGGGCCGGCGCGGCGGGGTGATTTACCTCGACCAGTACTACGCCAAATTCGATCCCGAACTCTTGAAGGCGGTGCGCGCCAAGGGGAACGATTTCTCCAAATTCGAGAGCGAAGTGAGGCGGTATCTCGACCAGGGGATTCCGCTGTTGTGGTCGGTCTTCCTGGGGGTTTTTAAAGAAGAGGACATCCCGCAGGCGCGGGGAGGGCACATGCGGCTGATTATCGGGTTCAACGACCGGACCGGGGAGTTGCTCTACAGCGATACCTGGGGCGAGGGGCATGAGCTCAAGCGGATGCCGATGGCGCAGGCTTACGCCATCACCATGGGCTTGCACTCGATTCAGCCCTCCCGCTGAGAGTAAGACAGGCATCTTGCCTGTCGCTTCAGCCTGTCCCGCCGCAGCTTCAGCGAAGGAGGAGGCCTTCCGGAGCCGCCGATGTATGGAAACCTCTTCCGGCCTGAGGGACGGCTGCGCGGGACGCGTCGCCCTACCCGCTTTTCTTCCTGTTGGCGGGGTTGGGGTGAGATCCGGAGAACGAGCCGCCCTCCTATTCCCTCGGCGAGGGCGGCGCCTTTTCCCCTGAAAACCAGGCGGTTTCCGGTGCCCGAAAAATAATCCGAAAAAAAACTGTTCATGCGAACAGTCTGTGGTATCAATGTTCACATGAACAGTCTAAATAAGGTAATGCTGATCGGGAACCTCACGCGAGATCCGGAGGTTCGGCAGACGCCCAAGGGGGCCACCGTCGCGGAATTTGGTCTGGCGACGAATCGCACGTACACCACCGAAGCGGGGGAGAAGCAGGAGGAGGCGACCTTTGTGGACGTCGTCCTTTGGAATCGCCAGGCGGAGACGGCTGGAGAGTTCCTGCAGAAGGGCCGCCAGGTCTACGTGGAGGGGAGGCTGCAGTTGGATTCCTGGCAGGACAAGGAATCGGGCAAGATGCGGCAGAAGTTGCGGGTGGTGGGGGAGCGGATGCAGTTCGCGGACGCGCCGCCCCGCGGGGAGGATGCCGGACGCAGCCAGCGCCGGGGTAGAGAGCCGGCCATGGCGTGAGGGCCGCGCGAGCCGGTTCGCGCTCGAAAATTTACACAAACTGAACCCGATATCGCGCCGGCTCTCCGGGCGGGGGAGCCGGCGCGATATCACAACCTGGACAGCGGAAATAAAATCATGAGGCCCTTTCATCCCAGAACATCCGCCGGCGTTTTCGCCGCGGGACGATTACGGCGCGCTTTCCTGGAAGCCGTGCGGCGCCGGGCCGGCGGGGACGCTGGCGATGCGGCAGGCCGGCGCGAGGGGATCCGGAAAAGTAGCGGCGGCATCCTGCCGCCGTCAACTGGCTCGCTTCGGCGGCAGGATTACGCCGCTGAATTCATGGACGGGCAGGCCGCCCGGCGTGGATCTGCGTCCTACGGGGCCTCGCCCGCGCAGTCATCCCCGCGCAGCGGTGCGCCGGAAGATGGCCGCGACGGCCCGCGCGTGCAAGAGGGCCCGGGCCAACTTGCTTACGGTCGGGAACTCCTCGCCCAGCGTTTACATCCGCGCGTCTTTTCCTTAGGAAGAGGGGATGTTGGGCCAACGACTGCCCCCGGTGATGGAGCCTGCAGGGCGCCGTAGCCTGACGCTCCTCGGAATAGTCTGCGCCCTTCCCATCGCGGCCGCCTTCGGCGCAGCGGCGGCCGGGCCGGAGAAATTGAACATCGAGGGGCTGGTCGATCCTGTCATCGTCCAAGTCCCGGAGAACTACGATCCTGCTGAGAAGTGGCCGGTGCTATTTTACTGGCACGGTCCGACCGGAGGACCGACGACCAGAGTCGTCTTTCCGGCCTGCGAACGCAAGGACTGGATCATCGTTGGGATGGCATATACCAGCCGCGGGCTGTTGGGAATCGAGGAAGAGCGGATCGCGGATGAAATTGGAGGTTATCGGAGAGCGCGGCCGATCATCGAACGCCGTTTCTCGGTGGACCCGGACAAAGTGTTCGCAGGGGGATACTTCACCGGCGGCTGGGTGGCGGCCGAGCTTCTCAGCCGCGATCCTTCCCTGGCCGGAATCCTCTTGATCGGCTCCGGATTCCTCGACCGCCAGGCGCTGCCCGTGCGGTCCGTGGTGCAGGGGAAACCGGTTTACGTCGGCGTGGGATCCGTCTACGCGAACCACCTCATGGCGTTGCGCGCCGCCGAGCGTTTCCGCGCCGAAGGCGCGCGCGTTACCTGGGAGGCATGGGATTTCCTGGGACGCGCCGCCCCCAAGGATTTTGGGGAACATCCGGGCATGCGTCAGTGGATGCGTCTGCACTCGGGATTGGGCGACCCGGATGCGATGCGCGCGCAAGCGAAGCAGTGGGGACAGTCGCGCCTGGGGGAAATTGAGAAGATGCCGGTGGCGGGGGAACGCTTCCTGGCCCTGCAACGCTTTCGAGAACTGCCCTTTCTACAACTCTTCGGGAAATCGGCAGTGGCATCCGTGGATCGCAAGATCCGGGAACTGGCCGCACAGCCTGAGGGTATCGAAGAGGGCGTCGCCTGGGTAAAATACCAGGGCCTCTTGCGCGCGGAATTACGGGATCGCCGCAGCGAGGTTTTGCGCGGATACCTGCGCGCTTACCGCGAGTTGCTGGAGAAACATCCCGATACGCAGACCGCCAAAATGGCCAAGGCAGAAGCGAACCGTCTCAGCGCGTTGGTGCGCTGATTTTAAGTGTAGCCCCGCGCGTAAGCGCGTGGAGAAATTGCCCCTTTCCATGCTGGTCCACGCGCTCACGCGCGCGGCTACTCTGCTTCCCAGCAAAAGACGTGCATTCGACGCGGGCACGCTATATGAATGTCATCTACCATGAAACTGAACTTCCCCCTCATCCTCTCCCTCGTTCTGATAACCGGTTCACTTTCCTTCGCCACGGAACAGATCGTCTACTTCGGCACCGGCGGACGCGCGGAGAGCAAGGGCATTTACATGGCGCGGCTCGACGTGGAGACGGGGAAACTCTCCGCGCCGGAACTTGCGGCAGAAGCGCTCAGTCCGGGCTTTCTGGCGATTCATCCGGACGAGCAGTTGCTTTACAGCGTGTGCGCGGTGGCGGGCGTGGACCGGCGCAAGTCCGGCGGTGTCAGTGCCTTTGCTATCAAGCGCCCCTCGGGCAAACTCAAGTTCCTCAATCAGGTGTTCTCGGGCGGGGCCGGCCCCTGCCACCTGACCGTGGATCAGACCGGGAAAACGGTGCTGGTTGCCAATTACGGATCCGGCACCGTGGCTGCGCTCGAGATCGCGGATGACGGCAGGGTAAGCCTCACCAATGCCCCCATCTTGAACGAGGGATCCAGCGTCGATCCCAAGCGTCAGACAGGTCCGCACGCGCATTCCATCAATGTCGATCCCGCAAACAAGTTTGCTGTGGTCGCCGACCTGGGCCTGGATAAAGTGCTCGTTTTCAAGCTCGATCCGGACAAGGCGATGCTGGCTCCCCATAGCGCAGTCTCCGTGGCGCCGGGATCTGGTCCCCGCCATTTCGCTTTTCATCCCGGCGGCAAGTTCGCTTACGTCATCAACGAGCTGCTCTCGACGATCACGGCGTTTTCTTACGATGGGGAAGCGGGGAACCTCAAGGAATTGCAAACGCTCTCGACCCTGCCGGACGGCCACGAAGAGAACAATTCGACGGCGGAAGTGCAGGTGCATCCCTCCGGGAAATTCGTCTACGGATCCAATCGCGGGCACGATACCATCGCCGTTTTCGCCTGCGATCCGGACGAAGGCACGCTGACGCTAGTGGAGCACGAGCCGATCCGGGGCGAGGTCCCGCGTAATTTCGGCATCGATCCCACGGGCACCTTTCTTCTGGCGGCGGGACAGAAATCCAATTCCGTCGCCGTCTTTCGTATCGATCAGGAGACCGGCGCCCTGGATTACGCCGGCAGCGAGATCGAAGTGCCGAACCCGATCTGCGTGAAGTTTTTGCCGGTGGGGGAGTAGGCGCAATTTTGGGGGCCATTGGCGGCGTGTGTCATCTCGCATTCTCCCTGTGACGTCCCGCACCCTCCACGGTGTTCTTCCGCACCCACCTGTGTCATCCCGAGCGGAGTTTGTCATCCCGAGCGAAGTCGAGGGATCTCTCCCCCAACTATGCGATGTTCTCGGGCTGAAAGGGGTGGATCGCAGCGTGAGCCTACGAATGCATCCGATTGGTTGCTCGGCTTTTCGATCCCCTTGGACCAACCGTGAGATCCCTCGACTTCGCTCGGGATGACACAAGCGGGGAGTGGGGTGACAAATAACGTAATGAGCTCCCGACGAGGCAGGTTGCCCGCCTTCGAACGAGGCTTCCACGCGTCGCAAAGAGCCCACCCACTTTCTCACTCCCCGAACACAATCAATCCCCGCGCCAGCTTGCCGTTCTCCAGGTCCTCGTATGCCTCGTTGACCGCCGCTAACGGATAGGTCCGGGTCAGCAATTCCTCGAGTCGCAACACCCCCTGGCGATGCATCTCGATGTAAAGCGGCAATTCAATGCGCGGCCGGGCCGATCCGTAAAGGGATCCCACCAGGGTTTTCTCGGCATACACCATCTCGTTGGCGTCGACGGAGATCCGGCTCTCTGCCGGGGTAATGCCGATCACGACGCAAGTCCCGGATTTGCGGGTAACGGCCAGGGCCTGCTCAATCGTAGCGGGGATGCCGATAGCTTCGAATGCGTAATCCACGCCCACCCCCGCAGTGAGTGCGCGCACCACTTTCACCGGATCGCACGTCGAGGCATCCACGACGTCGGTCGCGCCCATGCGCTCCGCGTCTACGAGCCTCTCCGCGACGACGTCAACCGCAATGATCTGCCGTGCGCCCGCGATCCGCGCCCCTTGGACCGCGTTTAACCCGATCCCCCCGCAGCCGATCACAGCGACGCTGTCGCCCGTGCCGACCGCAGCGGCATTGCGGACCGCCCCGACGCCCGTAATGACGCCGCAACCGAGGAGCGCTGCTTTCTCCAAGGGAAAGTCTGCCGGGATTTTCACGACTGCAGCTTCCGGCATGGTCGAGACCTGGGAGAATGTCGAGACCCCGCAAAAATGCCGGATCTCTGTCCCGTCGGAAGCGTGGAAGCGGGTGGTGCCGTCCGACAGTTTCCCTGTTCTGCGAACCTCGGTGCCGACATCGCAGAGGGCGGGCCGGCCGCTGCTGCAATATTCGCAGACGCCACAGGAGAGGCGCCAGAGGAGGATGACGTGGTCGCCGGGTGCCACGGAAGTGACGCCTTCACCCACCGATTCGATGACCCCGGCGCCTTCGTGACCCATCACGATCGGTTTGGCGATGGGAAGATCGCCTTTCATCACGTGCAGATCGCTGTGGCACACGCCGGCGGCATGCATCCGGACCTGCACTTCGCCTCGTTGTGGCGGGAGGACTTCGATTTCCTCGACCTGGAGGGGGCGACCCGCCTCGTAAAGGACAGCGGCGTGGATCTTCATGGCTGCATGGTGCGGAACTCGGAGTATGGCATCAGGCCGGCCGCCGGCACAAGGGAGCTTTCGTTTAGTCTCGCAGCGGGATCGGCCTTGGGATAGCGTGTGCCGCGTGGCGGCGCCGCGGCAGGACATACAGCAGCAGAAGTTTCTCGTGATCGGACATCGTGGCGCCGCGGGACATGCGCCGGAGAACACGCTGCTTTCCGTGCGTAAGGCCCTCGCCCTGGGCGTCGATGCGGTGGAAGTGGACGTGTATTTTGTCGACGGAGAACTGGTGGTGATCCACGACGACACCCTGGAGCGCACCACCAACGGGATTGGGCCCGTGTGCGACCACAGCTTCGATGATCTCCGTGCCCTGGATGCGGGAGATGGGGAGCAGATTCCGACCTTGCGGGAGGTCTTTGAGACTGTCGACCGAAAGGCGATGGTAAACATCGAGTTGAAAGGCCCGAAGACCGCGGGCCCCTCGGTGGCGTTGATCGAGGAATTCGTCCGGGATGCCGGCTGGCCGCGGGACTCGTTTCTCGTGTCTTCGTTCGAACAAGAAGAACTGCGGCGCGCACGCGAGGCCGATGCGCGCGTGCGCCGGGGACTCCTCTCTTCCAGTCGCTGGTCGGCAAATACCCTCGAGACCGCCCGGGAGCTCGAGGCCTGGTCCCTGAATCTCGCCTTGAAGCCCGCCGGCGCGGAGGCAGTCTCGGAAGCCCATCGCCAGGGACTGAAAGTCTTCGTCTACACCGTGAACTCCGCACAACAGGCCATCGACCTTGAGCTCATGGATGTAAACGGGGTTTTTACGGATTATCCGGATATAATCCTGCACCGTCATCAGGACCCGACTGCCGCCGCATGAACCGGGACGCCATGCTGGCAGAATTGGAGCGGAGAGGCTCCGAGCCCTGGGACCTCGCGCTCATCGGTGGCGGGGCCACCGGGCTGGGTGTGGCCCTCGATGCGGCGGCGCGTGGTTATCGCTGTGTCTTGCTGGAGAAAAGCGATTTCGCGAAGGGGACTTCCAGCCGGAGCACCAAGTTGATCCACGGCGGTGTCCGATATCTTCGCCAGGGCAATGTGGCACTGGTCCGGGATTCACTCCGTGAGCGGGGCATTCTTCTGCAAAACGCTCCCGGCCTTGTGAAGCCGTTGCCATTCTTGGTTCCCAGTTACCGCTGGCATGAATCGCCTTATTACGGGATCGGCTTGAAAATGTACGATCTCCTCGCGGGAAACCTGGGCATCGATTCTTCGAGGCATCTCTCTCGCGGCGAAGCTCTCGATTTCCTGCCCAACCTGGAAGCTTCCGGATTACGCGGAGGCACCCTTTACTATGACGCCCAATTCGACGACGCCGGTTTGGCTTTGGCCACCGCCCGGGCGGCCGCGGGGCAGGGGGCCGTCCTCCTCAATTACGCAGAGGTGATGGGACTTCTGAAAGCAGACGGTCGAGTCCGGGGGGTGGGTGTGCGGGACATCGAATCCGGGCGCGAGTTCGAGTTGACGGCCCGCGTCGTCGTCAACGCGACCGGCCCTTTCACAGATGAAGTTCGGCGGATGGATGATTCGAAAACGCTTCCACTGATTACCCCGAGCCAGGGGGTCCATATCGTCCTCGACAGCACCTTCCTGCCGGGCGACGGCGCTCTGATGGTCCCGCGGACCGACGACGGCCGGGTCATTTTCATGATCCCGTGGCAGGGCAAGGTCCTAGTCGGCACCACGGATACCCCGAGGGAGGACGCACCCCTGGAACCGCAGGCGCTCCCGGGAGAAATCGATTATCTGCTCGAGCACGCTGCGCGTTACCTGAAGGTCAGGCCTTCCCGCGAGGATATTCTCTCCGTGTTCGCGGGGATTCGGCCGCTCGCCATGCCCGGAAGGGGTCGCGGCGGAGAAAAAACATCGGCGGTATCGCGCGATCATGTCTTGCGCACTTCCGAGAGCGGTCTCGTCACGATTACGGGAGGGAAATGGACGACGTTTCGCAAGATGGCGGAGGACACGGTGGACCTGGCTGCACGCCTGGCGGGACTGGAGGCGCGGCCATGCACAACCGGGCAGTTGGCGCTGGTGCCCGGGGCCGTGGAAGCCGTGCAGGAAGAGGTTGCCGGAAGGTATGACCCGCGCATTGCCTGCGGAGAGGGCGAGGTCCGGCGCGGGGTCCAGGAAGAGATGGCGCGCACCGTGGAGGACGTGCTGGCACGGCGCACCCGCTGTCTCTTGCTCGACGCACGTGCCAGCGCCGCGATCGCTCCGGCGGTGGCGACGGAGATGGCGAAATTGTTGGGTCGTGATGGGAAGTGGATCAAGGAGCAGGTGGCAGAGTTCGAAGCGTTGGCGCGCCGGTACCTCCCCCCGGGTGCGTAAGCCGCAAGCCGCAAGGCGTGAGGCGTGAGGCGTGAGGCGCAAGGCGTGAGGCGTAAGCGTCAGAGAAGGAGCCCCACGCCTGAGAGTGGGCGACGAAAAACCCGAGATGGGAAACAAAAATTGGGACATATGTCCCAATTTTTGTGACACCCAGGCGAGTGGAAGGTCATTGGAGGCAGATGTCTGAGCAAGGAGAGCGAAGCGAGGGCATGGACGCGAGGGCATGGACGCGAGGGCATGGAAGCGGGAGGCGTCGACGCGAGGGGCGTCGACGCGAGGGGCGTTGAATCGGGAGCTATGGAGCGAGAGAATTGAAGGGGAACAGTGAGAGAAAGAACAAAAATTGGGACATATGTCCTAAATTTTGTGACGCCAAGGTGAGGGGAAGGTTATGGGGGGCGGATGTCTGAGAAGGGAGGGCATTGAAGCGAAAGGATTGAAGCGGAACGAGGAGAGAAAGAACAAAAAATCGGACATATGACCAAATTTTTGTCAAAGCGAGGCCGGTGGGATTGATTCTCCACTGGTTCCGGTCGCTCTCCTGAGGTAAGCTGCTGGGGTCGGCCCGGACAGCGTGAGACAGCGCGTGGAGCCGTCCCGAGCTCCGCATTTCATGGGAACCAGCGACGACCTCGAACGACACGACGGCCTTTTGCTGACCGTGTTCTCGTTCCTCTGGGCTTCGGCCTCGTTGTTCTCGTTGCACGCAGCGTGGGGCTGGGGTTGGCAGATGATTTACGATTTTCCGTCGGCGAGGGGGGTGGGGGATGGGTTCGTGGCGCTGAGCGCCGTGATGGTACTGTTGCGTCCTCAATCCGTGGGGCGCCTGGGGATGCATTGCCTAGCGGTGGTCGTCCAGACCCTGGGGTGGCTTCCACAGGTGCCCAATCATCGCATGCTGATGTTTTTCGTGAGCCTGGCGGTCCTGCTGGCCCTGGCTTCGGCCTGGTTTTCGGGAGTGCGGGGAGCGTCGCTGGGGCCTGCGGTATTGAGGCGGTTTGCGCCCACCGCGCGGGCAGCGACGATCCTGCTCTATTTCTTCGCGGTGCTCGCCAAGCTCAACTTCGATTACGTCAATCCCGAGCACAGCTGCAGCATTCAGTTCTACGCAAACATTCACAGCTGGCTCTGGTTTCTTCCGGATAACGACGCCCTGGATCTAGCGATTATTTACGGGACTCTCGGCGTGGAGGCGCTGCTGCCGGCGCTGCTGATCTGGAAGCGTTTCCGGATCGCGGGAGTGATCCTGGGCCTCGCTTTTCATTTTGTGCTCGCGCTTGACCTGGTGAAGTTGTTTCTGAATTTCTCAGCGGTAATGTCCGCTTTGCTGGTTCTCTTCCTGCCGAGAAATTTTTTCATCGTGCTTCGAGATCGCTGGGATGAGAAATTCGGTCATCGGGGAGAGAGGCATGGGGCGGCGCGTACCGGATTACTGCTGCGCCGCTGTGCGTTCGTCTGCATGCTGCTGTTGATAGGCGATGTCTTCCTGCCGACGCACGCGGGGACGCACGTGCGCGCTTACCTGCTGGTGGTGGGCGGTTTATGGGCGCTCTATTCTCTGGTGCTGATGGGATCTGTGATTTGGTATTTGTCGTGCCGCAAGGGCGGGCCTGGAGAGGCGCCCGCGATGCCGTCGTGCGAGAGGATGCGGTTGGGGGTCTCTCAAGCGGGAGTGGTGGGACTGGTGGTGTTGAACGGCTTGTGTCCTTACCTGGGGTTGAAGACCCGCACCTCCTTCAATATGTACAGCAACCTGAGGGTGGAGCCTGGGTATTCGAATCATTTCTTTCTCCCCGGCAGTCTCGATCTGCTTGGAAATCTCAGCGATACGGTGACCGTGATTGAAAGCAATGACCCGCAGCTGCAGTGGGAGTTCGCGGAAGCGGGTTTACGGATGACACACTTCGAATTCACCTCTTACGCGCGGGGCCGGGCGGATCTCCAAGTGACTTACGAGAGGGGCGGGGAGCGTTGTCAGTTTATCGGGGGGCGGACGGATCCCGGGGAGCTGGCGCCCCCGCCCTGGATTCTGCGAAAAGTCTTGGTTTACCGGCCCATCGGCGAGGGGGTGGAAAAGCGGTGTATCTGGTGAGCGGCGGGGCGCTTGCGGGGTAGGGCCAGGGGGTAGAATCTCATTGTGGAATCAAGGAAAATGCCGCATCTTTAAGCGGAAAATGTCCATTGAGGTGTCCATTGGATGCCGGGGAGGACGTTTTTCTCTGAGAAGCAGCGAACCACTGGTGTAATGAAGCAAAAACTCACAATTATTTTTGGCAAGCGGAGTCTTGGCGGCGTTTTGAGCCCTGTCATCCTGGTTCCGGTAATTCTCGCTTCATTGCTTGGTTCGAGCCCGGCCTTGGAGTGGCGACTCCTGGAAGGGCCGCCGCTGGAGGCGGAATTCCAGCGCATCCAGAATGAGGCCGCCTATCTCAAAGCGCAATCGGGGGATCTGAAGGTGGTCGAGCTGGCGGCCATGGATCCGGCTTCGCGCCAGGATGCGCAACGTCTGTGGGGGGAACATCTTTCCAGGGCGGTGCAGCGCATTGACGAGGCGATTCTCAACAAGCTCAAGGAAGAGGGCATCGCGCCCAATGCCGCCTTGACGGACGAACAGTTCGTGCGGCGAGTCTATCTCGATCTCACGGGCACGATTCCGACTTACGAGCAGACGTCCTCCTTCCTGACCGACCGGGATCCGAGGAAACGCTTCAATCTCATCTCCAAGCTCGTCGACGGAGAAGGGTTCGTCAGTCATCACTACAATTACTTTGCCGAATTACTGCGGATTCAGGATTACGTCCCGGGCACCTATGTGCGGACGGATGTATTTGGCGACTGGATCAAGCAGGGGATTCGGGAGAACCGGCCATATAACGAGATGGTTTACGACATGGTGACGGCCGACGGCCGGATTTGGGATAATCCGGCGGTGGGATTTTACCTGCGCGATTACGATACCAAGCTCGATCACGTCCAATACACCGCCAAGGTTTTCCTGGGGACCGATATCGCCTGCGCCCAGTGCCACGACGATCCGTTTCAGGATTGGACGCAGATGGATTACTACCGGCTGACGGCTTTCCTTTCCGAGGTCGAAAGCAAAGACAATTTCCAGCGTCCGCTGGCGAAGAACGCCCAGAAGGAGATCGAGCAGGAAGTGATCAAGCGTCACAACGTCGATATGGACGCCAAGGACGCCAAGTATGAGCTCAACCGGGCGATGCGGCGTTATCAGCAGCCGATTCGATGGATGCAGGACGCCTCCAAGCTGGTGGTCCGGGAGGAGAAGGGGCAGAAAACCTCGCTCCCCGATCTTTACGATTACCCGGACGGCAAGCCCGGAGACACGATCATGCCGATTGTGCCTTTCGGGGATGACCCGGAATACATCAAGGGCAAGAACTCGCCGCGCGAGCAGTATGCGAGGTGGATGACTTCTCCCGAGAACCCGCGCTTCGCCTTGAATATCGCCAACCGCATGTGGGACCGGTTCTTCGGGCGCGGAGTCGGAGTGCCGCTGCACAACGTGGACGTGGAGAGCGTGGATAATCCCGAGCTGCTTGCGGCGATCGAGGAGGAGATGATTGGCACAGGCTTCGATCTGAAGACGTTCGCGTTGATCCTGGCGAACACCAAGGCTTACCAGAGGCTTGCCAGCAGGGAAAAGGTGACCGAGGCGGATCCCTATCACTTCCAGGGGCCGCTGCTGCGGCGCATGTCGGCGGAGCAGGTCTGGGATTCCATGATGACCTTGATGGTGGAAGATCCCCTGAGGTTCCGCAAAGGCGACGGCGGCTATTACAATGAGACCGTCAACCTCCTCAACGAGGAAGGTCCGATGACGGCCAAGGAATTTTTCGCGCGCGCCGCGGGTTACCAGCGATACAGCAGCGGTCTCACCAATTACGTGCAGATGAAGAACGGGGTTGCGGTGCCGGTAGAGCCGGTGGTGGCGAAGCCGGGCGAGGAAATGATGATGAACCGGCGCAACAAGCCGACCGTGGACGGCCTGACGTATGGGGATCTGCTCCTGACTCGCGCATCGGAGCAGGAGCAACCGTCTGGCAACGACCATTTTCTCCGGAAATTCGGCCAATCGGAGCGCAATTTCGTGGTGGGCGCCTCTTCGCGCGGCGGCTCGGTCCCGCAGATCATGGAGATGATGAACGGATTTGCCACTGAAATGATCACCAAGCCCGACTCCATGCTTTTCAAGAAGATGGATCAGGCGGGAAGAGATCGCATGAAGAAGGCGGACATCGTCTTCTTGAGCATCTTGAACCGGAAGCAGGATGAGTTCGAGCGGGGCATGATCTACGACCAGCTGAAGAAAGGTTCCGAGGAGGACGCTTACGGGGGCCTTATCTGGGCGCTCCTGAATACACCCGAGTTTTTCTTTATCAAATAGCCGTTCCGATCAATCAAACCGGAGAAGAGATAATACCATGGACCACACCAAGAGACTTTCACAACAGATGGACGAGCTGAGCCGACGGCAATTTGTTTCGGACGTCGCCAAGAGCGTGCTCGGTGTCAGCGTGCTTTCTTACGGCGGAGGCAAGGCGTTTGCCGACACCGAAGTGCCGCCGCCGCCGCCCGGCGGAGGCAAAGCCAAGAACGTCATCTTCCTTTACATGCCTGGGGGCATGACGCACATGGATACCTGGGATCCCAAGACGCATCCCGATTCCAAGGGCCCCACGGAAGCGATTTCGACCAATGTCCCGGGCATCAAGATTGCCAATCACATGCCTATGCTGGCCAAGCAGATGGACAAGCTGGCGGTGATCCGGTCCATGAGCACGACCACGGGCGATCACGCCGGCGGCCGTTACCACATGCACACCGGATACCGGATGCGTCCGGGCACCAGCCACCCGCACCTTGGCTCGTGGGCACAGCATTTCCTGGGACGGAGAAACGAGATGCTGCCGGACAGCGTCATCGTGGGGGGAGGCAACCCGGGGCCCGGCTGGTTCGACGCCACCCTCGCCCCCATGCCGGTCGGAGACCCGGCGAAGGGAATCAAGGACATGCTTCCCAAGCTTGAACGCTCGAAGTTTGATCAAAGGGTCGAGCTGGCGCGCGATTTCGCTTACCGGTTCCGCAAGGAATTCCCGCACGACGACGTCAAGGCGTACTCCGATTTTTACGAAGAAACCATCAAGTTCTTCGACGACAAGACGGTGAAAGCCTTTGACGTGAGCCAGGAGTCCAAGGGTCTGCGCGACAAGTACGGCAACAGCCGTTTCGGGCAGAGCGCGCTCCTCGCGAAACGCCTCATCCAGCACGATGTCCGATACGTGGAAGTCTCCAGCCTTGGCGGCTGGGACATGCACGGCGGCATCAACACGGAGAGAATCAACGAGCTCGACGCAGTGACCGCCACCCTTATCGAGGACCTCGAGGCAGAGGGGATGCTCGAGGAAACCATGGTGGTGATGTGCAGCGAGTTCGGCCGGACGCCGATTAACGAGCGCGGCGGCCGCGACCACAATCCCGGCGCCTTCAGTGTCATGCTGGCGGGCGGGGGGATCGCGGGTGGCATAGCCCACGGCACCAGTGACGAGCGCGGGCGCAAGGTGGCCGAGGACGGTGTCAGCGTCAAAGACCTGCATTCCACTATCGCCTGGGCCATGGGACTGCCCCTGGACGAACGCACCCACGGATCGGGCGGACGCCCCTTCTTCGTGGGGAACAAGGGCAAGCCGCTGACGAAGATATTTGCGTAGGGCCGCAGGCAGCACCCCTTTGGGGTGCGAGATGAGGGTGGCATGAAGACCCCGGGTTTCACCCGGGGCTATTCTCTATTCGCCCCTCCGGGGCTGCGGAGAGCTCGATATGAAAAGCGCCTGATCGCGGCGCGCTCGGAGACCACCTTCTTCCGCCTTCGCCGAGGCTGCGGCGTGACAGGCACGAAGGCGGCTACTTTTGCCTGGAGCGAGGATGACGCGTTTTCTTTCTTGAGAGGGCGGGGGGATTTCAGGAGCATAGTGAGTCCTGGCACCATCAATATTGCTCTCGTCCACACCATGAAACACGCCGCTTTTTTCGCGTCCGTCTCCCTGCTCACCCTCGGCGGAATAGCGCCGGATGTTTCGGCCGAAGTCACAGGCAAAGAAGTCACTTACAAGGCGGGCGACACCACGCTTAAGGGTTACCTGGCGCGCGACGACGCCGCGGCGGAAGGGACGAAACAGCCGGGGGTGCTCGTGGTCCATGAGTGGTGGGGGCACAACGAATATGCGCGCAAGCGGGCACGGATGCTGGCCGGGATGGGATACGTGGCCCTGGCAGTGGACATGTACGGGGATGGCAAACAGGCGAGTCATCCCGAGGACGCCGGCAAGTTTTCCAGCGCGGTGATGCAGGATCTCGACGAAGGAAGAGCGCGATTCGAGGCAGCCATGCGGTTTCTGCAAGAGCAACCGCAGTCGGATGAGGAGAGAATCGCAGCGATCGGCTACTGTTTCGGTGGCGCCGTGGTGCTGCATATGGCGCGCTTCGGACTCCCGCTGAGGGGAGTCGCCAGTTTCCACGGCAATCTCTCCACCAAGACTCCGGCGGAAGCCGGCAAGGTGAAGGCCAAAGTCCTCGTCTGTCACGGGGCCGACGACAAATTCATTCCCGAGGAGCAGATCCGCGATTTCAAGGAGGAGATGGCGAAAGCCGGCGTGACGTACAGCTTTAATGCCTATCCCGGAGCCGTGCACAGTTTTACCAACCCGGACGCCGACAAGTTCGGGAAAGAGTTCAACATTCCGCTGGCTTACAACAAGGAAGCCGACGAGAAGTCCTGGATCGCGCTGGAGGCGTTCCTGCTCCAGGCTTTCGCGGAGTGAACCACAACAAGTAGCCCCGGCTATGCTCCGTCATCTTTTCCCCCTGGCTCTGCTTCTCTGGATAGCAGCAACCGCACAGGCCCGCACCTGGACCGCAAGCGACGGCCGCAAGATTGAGGCCGATTTCGTGAGCGCAACGGAGACGACGGTGACGATCCTGCGTAAATCGGATCAGCGCTCGTTTACGCTCAACCTCAACATGCTCTCGGAAGAGGATGCGAAGTTCGTCGAGGCGAGGCTGGTGGAATTGAACAAACCCAAGCCGATTCCTCCGGGGCCTTACACGGAGAAAGTGAGCGGAGACTGGACCCGGGGAGTGTTTGAGGGGACTCTCCCGTTTCGTCTCTTCGGTTCACCCGATCTCGATGGGGCCGGAAAATATCCCCTGGTGATTTACCTGCACGGCGCCGGGGGACGCGGGGAGGACAATGAGAAGCAGCTGGGGCCGGGCGCCAGAACGTTTGCAAAGGCGGAGAATTACGAAGCGCGCCCCTGTTTCGTGGTGGCGCCGCAATGCCCCAAAGACAAGTACTGGACCGGAGAGATCGCCGGTTCGGTGCTGGCCTTGATAGACGATCTCGTCTCTCATTTGCCGATCGATGAGAATCGGATTTACCTGACGGGGTATTCGATGGGTGGGTACGGCACCTGGTATCTCGCGGCCAGGGAGCCGACTTATTTCGCCGCTGCGGTCCCGATCGCGGGAGGGGGAGATCCCTCGGACGCGGAGAAGATCAAGAAAGTCCCCCTATGGGCATTTCACGGGGACCAGGATCCCACCGTGAAGGTGGAAGAATCGCGTCGCATGGTGGAAGCGCTTGAGCGCGCGCGAGGCGACGTCAAGTATACGGAGATGGCGGGAGAGAAGCACGGGATCGCCGGCAAGGTGTATGCCGATCCCGCAGTGCACGCCTGGATATTCGCCCAGAAGAGAGACTGAGGACGCGCGTGCGCGGCGTTAACGGGACATGATGACGCGGCGCCGGCGTGCCGCCGCCAAGGACAAAGCGATCGAAAAGAGGGCGGCGCCGGAGGGTTCGGGGACGGCAATGATGGCGAGAATGTCATCGCGATAGGTGGGGATGTTGGCGATGAGGGTTTTATCGTCGAAGGACACGGTGCCGGCGACGTGCTGCCTGGTCAGGGCGAAAGTGACGCCACTGAGTTCCCATTCGTCGGAAATATTGAGAGACCAGACCGGGCCCCCGGAGTCGTTGTCGGCGGCCTGGGATTCGTTACTTACCAGCCAATCGCCGATGGCGGGTTCATCGAAATTCACGACCAGGGAGACGGTGTTGTTCGCGGTGGTGGTTGGCGTGGGCGGGCCCGGGGCGGGATCGGCATCGACAGTGGTGTTGGTGCCCCAGCGATGGATGCGCGGTTCGCCGGTAAAGGTGTATCCGTCGAGGGTGGGCGTGAACATGGTGGCATCCGAGACGTTGGGATCGGTGGAGGCGTCTTCCTGGCGATCACGGCCGGCGCCCATGAGGACGGCATCCGAGCCGATGCCGGGGGTGATGGCATCCAGGGGGATATCCGGCAGCGAGGGGAGGGGGAGGGTCGCGTGCGTGATGCGGAAGAGTTCCAGGTCCGCGATGCCGACTTGCTGGCGGGAGGGTTCGACGACGTCGTAGGTGGTGCCCAGGAAGTCGACGGTCGTGCTATTGGAGACGTGATTGGCAGTGAGGACCCAGCCATAGGAGGTGCCGAGGTAAGTGGCGTTCCCATTGCCATAGATGGCCACGTTATCCCAGAAGGGAAAGGAGGGGTCGCCCTGGCTGGCGAGCCAGGAGTTGAGGGAGGCGAGGTCGGTGTTGGTGGTGGTATTTCCGCCGCCGTTGGCGCCGGCGACGATGACGGCGGCGGCGGGGGGCGTGGGTAGTAGGACTGCGAGGAGGGCGGTCGCCAAGAGGAGGCGGGTACCGGGGAACCCATTCATAGAATTGTGAATATAATGTAATATTTAAGGAAAACAAAATTACCATCCTACTTCTTTGGCGGAGAGAGGGTTAATCATTGAGTTTTGTTGACTTTAGAGGGCAAATCTATTATAATAATTATTTTAAATATTGCCCCTATAAGGAGACGAACCTCACACGATTCCTTTTGAAATTCCTGCGCCTCACCGTCCTCCTTTCTTGTCTTTCCGGGTCGCTGGCCCTGTTGGGCGCCAATTGGCTATGGAGACCCGGCGCTTTCGACAAGATCGACGAGACTGTTTTTGTCGGGGACGCCCTCTACGGTCTCAACGAGAACCGCGAACTGGCCTGCTTGCCCTTTCTGCAGGCTGACAACGAACTCCGCGACTGGCTTCGCTTTCAAATCGACCAGGTGCCTGACGCCGAGAGCATCGGATCCCAGGCTCTGATCGAAAAGCTGCAAGAGCAGAACCCCAGTATCGCCGGTGCTTCCGTCTACATCGTCTACGCGCGGAAACCGGAGGATCTGATTAAGAAACTCTCGGACTGGAGCGGGACCCTCGACGATGAACTGACTCATTTCGCCGCGCGATTGTTCAAAAGCCCCGGTTACCGGGGGATCGGTTGCGTCGCACTGATGGCCGAGAAGTTGCCTTTGTTCTCGCCGGCGCTCCTCAGTTCAAAGGCCGACACATTTTACAATTACTGCGCCATTTGCAAGCGACCTCACCTGGGTAAAATCAGCGCCGCCTCACGCAGTATCGTCCTCGAATGCCCGCTCTGCAGCAAGAAGTACGATCTCCTTGCGGTCAGCATGAAGGGTGATTATCGCCGAGTGAACGACTATCTGCTTGGATTCGAACCGCAGGTACTTTTACCGGAGACGAAAACGAGAAGGGACGAACTCTACGCCGTCTGGAATTCGGTGCTGGAGCATTGCCGTTACCAGAAGGATTTTGCGGGCGCGTTCGGCCAGCGTGATTCGTGGCAAACCCCGGTCGAAACTCATCGCTATGCCAACGGGGATTGTGAGGATACATCGATTCTACTCGCCGATTGGTTGATCTCCCGGGGATTTGACGCGCGCGTCGCGCTGGGGAGAACGGATCGCTATGACGGGCACGCCTGGTGCGTGGTTGAACTCGACGGGGAACAGTATATTCTGGAAACGACCGATACGACTCCGGATCCGAGAACCCCGCCTCTGGTCGGCAACATCGGCCGGCACTATCACCCTGAGTTTCTTTTCGATCGCGAGGCCATTTACTTCCGCCGTAACAAGGGATGGGTCTCCGACTATTGGACCGACAACGCGTGGATCGAGGTCACTCACGGGGGCGAGGTCATTGCCCCCGGCGAAGTCGCCTCGCGCCGGTGAGGCGGGAGAATTCGCTGTTTCCGCCCTGGCCACGGGGGGATCCAGGAGGGGTCGGGGCCTCTTGCGCGGACTTTTGGATTGCCAACGCGGCGCGTTGTTCTTATTCTTCGCTTGGTCGAATATCCCGCTCGTCTGGACATGGGAAATTCAATTAAATCGAGCAGCAAGAAAGAGGTTTCCGCCGGATCGGATGCTGGGCGGAAGGCGTCGGGGACGTCTTCACGATCAACCGTGAAGCGCACTTCTTCGCGGGCGAAGAAGAAGTCCGCCGCCAAATCCACCGCCAAGTCCGCCGCCGGATCGACTTCGCGAAAGTCCTCGTCCCCCCGAAAGAAAGCGGCGAAAAAGACCCCTGCGGCCAAGTCGGCGGCTGGTGGAAAGAGCGAGTTTTTCCGCGAGGAGGAAATTGCCGAGGTTGCGTTCATGATTTACGAGAAAAGAATCGCGGAAGGTAGAGCCGGGGATCCTCTCTCCGACTGGCACAGCGCCCGGCAGCAGCTCACCAAAAAGCGGTGATACTGAGCCCTTGAAGCCTGCCGCTTACCAGCGGAGCCGGAGGTATTTCCGGGGCTTTGACGTATACAGGAAGAGTTGAATGCGTTATTAGTGTCCAGGTATGAATTCGCCCACTCCGCCAACCAGATGAAGACGAAGAGTTCCCCGGAAGACAGTGGCACCTCGACCAGGGCCAAAGGCGGATTTTTCCGGCGCCGCGGGGACAATACCTCCAACGACAAAGCGGGTAGCCGGGCGCGCGTGGTGCCTGCGGTCACGGACGGCCCGGCGCAGCCGACGCCGGAGG
Source organism: Verrucomicrobiales bacterium (assembly GCA_024638765.1). GTDB lineage: Bacteria > Verrucomicrobiota > Verrucomicrobiia > Verrucomicrobiales > DEV007 > JAHEJT01. Next base: position 6,518 of record JAHEJT010000050.1, on the reverse strand, counting down.
AAGTCGAGGCCCTGGCCTTCCAGCTTTACCAGAAGCGGATCGCGGAGAATCTGCCGGGAGACAGTGAGTCCGACTGGCGGCAAGCCGAAGCACAACTGGGCGGCCGCCGTGGAAGCCAGGATGATTTTGTGCTCCTTCCTTCCTGAGGAGGGGGAGCGCGCCGGGGAAGGCCGACCCGGGCAACCGCGTTGACGGGCAGAGGTTTCCGGGCGATACTTAGGAAACCTTAAGTAAATCTCCCCTGCGGAGGTTTCGCTCTCCGTCTCGTGGCTATCCGGCCTCCATCTGAAATCGTTGCGCGCGCATTTCGGGATCCCCCGAGATCGCCGGCGCATCCCGGATCTTGGGTTTACCGGTTGGTTGTGTTTCTGTCCGGCGTGCTCGTCCTGACCCTGATTTCCTGCGGGAGCAGTTACCAGGGCTATAAGAACAAGCCTTACTCCGTGCGCGGGCGCACCTATTACCCTGTGGGGGTGCACCAGGCGCTTGCCCATCGCGAAGTGGGGCTCGCATCGTGGTACGACGAACGACGATTCTTTGGCCTGGTGGGCGGGAAAACGGCTCTGGGCGAGCCTTATCGCGCGGGAGCCAATGCCGGAGCGCACAAGACGCTGCCCTTGCCGTGCCGCGTCAAGGTGACCAATCTCGACAACGGCCGAAGTGTCAAGCTCAGGCTCAATGATCGCGGTCCTTTTGTTCCCGGCCGCATTCTCGATGTGACCAAGAGCGTGGCATCCAAGTTGGGATTTCGTGAGAAAGGTCTGGCGCGAGTGCACGTCGAAGTCATCTCGGTAGGGGACGGCGAGTTCCAGGTCAAACCCAAGCGGCGCGGGCGTTCCTCGCTGTTCTCGCTGCGCTGAGTCGGGCGCGGCGGCCTCTAGAGCGGCTCTCTACGTGCCGGAGATTCGCATGGCGTTACTTCGCGGCCGGGTCTAGCTTTTATCCGACGGGAGATCGCTGCATGGCCCCGGTTCTTACTGAAAACGCTGTTAGAGTTCTCGAGGCACGTTATTTGAGACGTGACCCGGATGGAGAACTTGTCGAATCGCCCGATGGCCTTTTTCGCCGGGTGGCTGCGGCCGTGGCCAAAGCCGAGCAAGAATCGTTTGGGGGGAGCGAAGCTGACGCTGGCGGATGGGAGGAGGCGTTTTTTCATTCGCTGGCCGCCCTGGAATTTCTGCCGAATTCGCCCACGCTGATGAACGCCGGGACGCCGCTGGGGCAGCTCAGTGCCTGTTTTGTGCTTCCGGTGGAGGACAGTATGGGCGGGATTTTCGAGAGTCTTAAGTTGATGGCGCTGATTCAGCAATCCGGGGGAGGGACGGGGTTTTCGTTTTCCAAGCTTAGACCACGGGGTGACCGGGTGCAGACCACCGGCGGGGAAGCCTCCGGTCCCGTTTCCTTCATGCGGATCTTCGATTGCGCCACCGACAACATCCGCCAGGGCGGCCGCCGGCGCGGCGCCAATATGGCGATTCTTTCCGTCGACCACCCCGATATACTCGAGTTCATCGACGCCAAGCGGGACGGATCGAGCTTTCGCAACTTCAATCTCTCTGTCGGCGTCAGCGACGCGTTCATGCGGGCGGCTGCCGCCGACACGGCCTTTCGGCCGCGGCATCCCGTTACCGGGAAGGAGGGGCCGCCGGCGCCGGCTTCCGAGCTTTTCAGGCGGATCGTCGAGGCCGCGTGGGGGACGGGGGATCCCGGTCTTGTTTTCTTGGATGCGGTCAACCGCGCCAACCCGACTCCGGAGCTTGGCCGCATCGAGGCCACCAACCCGTGTGGCGAAGTGCCCCTCCTGCCTTACGAGGCCTGCAACCTTGGATCGATCAATCTCAGCAGGATGGTCCGCGTGGCGCCGGGCGGCAGTGGCGAGCCGCGACACGAACTCGACTGGGAAAAACTACGTTCCACCACGAGGCTGGCGGTCCGATTTCTCGACAACGTCGTCGAAGCCGGCCGGCGACCCGATCCACGCATTGAGGAGACTGTGCGCGCCAATCGCAAGGTGGGTCTCGGCGTGATGGGCTTTGCGGAAATGCTCATACTTCTTGGCGTTCCCTACGCCGGGGAAAGTGCGGCGGCGTTGGCGGAAGAGATCATCGAGTGCATGCGTGAGGAGTCCCACGCCGCGTCCATGGAGCTGGCCCGCGAGCGCGGTGTGTTTCCGAACTTCGAAAAAAGCGTGCACGCGGAGCGGGGCCATCGCTTGCGCAACGCGACTCTGCTTTCCATTGCTCCGACAGGGACCATCAGCATCATTGCTGGAACTTCTTCGGGTATTGAGCCGCTCTTTGCGCTCGCTTACCGTCGCAGCCACGTACTCGGGGACGACACCCTCCTGGAACTCAATCCGCTCTTCCTGGCTCATGCGCGTGCGCAGGGAGTATACAGCGAGGAGATCGTGGAGCACCTGTGCAGGCAGGGATCTCTTGCGAAGTGCCCGGGGATCGGGGAGGATACGGCGCGGCTTTTCCAAACCGCCCTGGAGATCGCTCCGGAAGGTCACCTGCGCATTCAGGCCGCCTTCCAGCGCCACGTTGACAACGCGGTATCAAAGACCATCAATCTCCCGCAGGCTGCCACAGCGGACGACGTGGCCGCCGTTTATCGTTCCGCGTGGGAACTCGAATTGAAAGGCATCACCATTTACCGGTACGGCAGCAAATCGGAGCAGGTGCTCGAACTGGGGACCGGGGAAGCCCCGGAAGAACACGAACACTTCTCACACTGTGACCCGCACTCATGCCGGCTGTAGGAAGGCTGGATGGAGGAACCGGTGGCCATGGAGGAAAAAGATACACCCCGATTGAAACGGCATTTGGGGTTCTGGGCCCTGACTGCGTGTGGCGTCGGGGATATCTTTGGGGCAGGCATTTATGCGCTGGTGGGGAAGATTGCAGGGATCGCGGGGACGGCCAGTTGGATTTCTTTTTTGATAGCGATGGGGGTGGCGGGATTGACGGCGCTCAGTTACGCCGAATTGGCGGCACGATTTCCGAGGAGCAGCGGAGAAGCGCAGTATTCTCAGGAAGGATTCCGGTCTCCGGCTTTTTCATTGCTGACGGGCTGGCTGGTTTTGTGTTCCGGAGTGGTCTCTATTGCGGCCATCTCGCATGCTTTTTCGGGATACCTGCTCGCGATGTTTCCCCGCCTCTCGGCGGGCGCGGAACCCTGGGTGGCGGCGGGCTTTCTCCTGCTCCTCGCGGGCATCACTTTCTGGGGAATCCGTCAAACCTCGCTGGCAAATATCGCCTGCACTCTCATCGAGTCCTTCGGGCTGCTGCTCGTCATTATCGTGGCAGTGATGTTTCTCAGCGGAGGTGGAGAGGCGTCACTCCCGGTCCCGGTCGAGAGCCACGAAACCACAGGGGTGGATGCGGCCCACGGGTGGCTGTTCCTGCTGATGGTCGCCCAGGCTGCCGGGCTCGCATTTTTTGCATTCACCGGCTTCGAAGACATGGCCAACATGGCCGAAGAAGTGAAGGAACCGGAAAGGAATCTGCCGGCGGCGATTCTCACCGCGATCCTGGTTACCGGTGGGGTCTATATTCTGGTTGTTTATCTGGCGACCCGAGTGGTGCCGTCGAGCGTTCTCAGCGAAAGCCGGGCGCCGCTGCTTGAAGTCGTGAGGACAGCAGCGCCGGCGGTACCGTCCTGGCTGTTCACGTCGATCGCTCTCTTTGCGGTGGGGAACACGGCGTTGCTGAACTTCGTAATGGCATCGCGGTTGCTGTACGGAATGTCGCGGCAGGGCCTCCTCCCGGCGTGGGTGGGGGCGGTGCACCGGGCAACGCGGACTCCCCACCATGCTGTCATCGTGACCCTCGTGGTCGCATTGATTCTAGCGCTGTCAGGCACACTTGTGTATCTCGCGGGCACCACCAGCGTCCTGGTGCTGCTTGTTTTTCTGATCGTAAATCTGTCGCTGGTGGTATTGAAGCGGCGCATCCCATTGGGTAATGCCCCGGCTGAGCGCGAGAGAAGGTTCCGGGTGCCGGTGTGGGTATCACTTCTCGGCGCCGGCGCCTGTGCCGTGCTGGTGGGCTTTCTGCCCGTGCAATCACTCCTGCGCGCCGGAATGCTGATTCTGGCGGGGTGCCTCGTGGTCGTGATCTGGAAACAGAGGGTAGCCGCCGCGGAAAAGGCGCCCGGGGAAAGGGAGTGAAAGGCGAGAGGGCGCGATCAGTGGTGACCGCTGTCGCCGGCGGGCTTGGGGCCCCTGGCAAAATTGATGAAGGCGACGGCTGCCAGGAGCAGGCCCGCGATGACCTTGGCCACGCCCAGCCAGCTGCCGTCGAGGCCCTGGATCGCGAAGATGAGGCAGGCTGCGGCGATGAGGATCAGGAAGATGGAACCCGTCCTGGTGATGGTTTCATCCCGGGCGGGCCAACATCCCAGGATGACGAAAGCGAGGGCGAAGAGGGCGAAAAGGAGAATCAAGGGGAGCCAGTTGCCGCTTTCGGCTTTGAGAAAGGATTCCGAGAATGCCCACACGACGGCGCCGAGATAGAGGAGCGCTCTGCCCATATTGTCCATGGCGCGGACGGTAACGCAGGAGGAGATGAAAATGCAAGCCGGAGGTTGGGCTAGGGCGAGATTACCAGGCCGGAGAGGGAGGGGGCGCCTTTGCTGAGCCGTCGCCCCACCTGATTCGCTCCTGTTATGGGGGGAGGTCGTGGGGTAGGCGGAGAACGAGTCTTCGGACTCGTTCAGAACGAACCTGGAAGTTCGTTCTCCGGCGGCTCCGCGGGTCGCGTCGCCGTGCCGTTGTCCTGTGTATTGGCGGGTGGTTTTGGCTGAGGGGCGGGTCCGCGTGCCGCGCTGTCTTTAATCTATCTTAATAATTTAAGTAGCATGTTTGTTAGGGGCACTTTATCACAATCTTTGTATTTCACTTGCATACCAGCAATTTCTTGCCTTTCCTATAATTGTTATGCACCCCTCATTCTCTTCCTCGTTCCGTCGTAGCTTCTTTTTCTATTTGTCCCTCGCTGTGGTCGTGTTTGCCGCTCTGGCATGCGCGGACCGCGCGAGGGCGGAGGATCCCGAAACCATGGCGCGTCTCCAGACCGAGCGCGGCGCGGAATACCTGGACGTCGAGATCGTCAGCAAAGATCCCCACGGGATTCTATTTCGTCATCGCAAGGGGATCGCGAAGCTATCTTATGATGATCTCCCGAAGGCGATGCGCGACAAGGACGGGTATTCGAAGGAGAAAGCGCAGGAGTATCTTGCGAGTCGCGCCGCGAAGTCGAAGGAGGGTGCCGCTGTGGCGCCAAAGATGACGGGCCGGACATACCGTGTCTCAAGAGCGGCGACCGCGCCGGTGGTGCTTACGGGCGCTTACGGGTATCCTCCCGAGTTTTATCCCACGCCGGTGGTCCTGGTGGGACCGAATCTTACGGTTCCGGTGCGCGATCCTGCGAGTATCTTGACGTGGAATCACCTTAGGCGGGTCCAGCTAATCGATGCTTACATCGCCCATCGCCATCGGATACCCGCCGATGTCGGGTTCCCGGGGTACATTGCGGCTCCCAAGCAGATATTTCATCGCAAAGGCCCGAAGCACCGCGAGCATCTCCGGTCGCGGGGCAGCCATCGGGGGCTGAGCGCGCATGAATTCCAGGGGCTTTCCCAGCTGGCGCGCGGCCGGGTGCTGGGCACTCGATTGGCGCCCCCGCTGGCATACGGGCGCGGCGTTCCCGCCCTGGCGTACGGCGTCCGCTAAAGGACGAGAGTCTTTTCGCTTCGCGGCCCGCGCTCTTTCTGGTAAATGCCTTGCATGGCATTGGCAGACGGCTCCGCTCGCAAGATCACATTCCACCCGGCGCTGCCGGCGGCGGGCTGCATGATCTTCCTCTTCTCCGGATGCTCCTCTGACGGGGACTGGGCCAATTTCGTGCCTCAACCTCCAGCCACGGCGACAGCCGCGGGCGCGGCGGCGCCGGCTCAGGAAAAGCCGATCGTGGATCACATGGTGGTGCAAGGGGACAGCTTGTGGGTCCTGGCGCGGCGATACGGCACCACGGTGCATGAAATCCAGGCGGCCAATGGTATGGAAGGCGATCTTATCCGGGTCGGTCAGAGATTGAAGATTCCCACGGATGCCGCGCCCCCGGGTGCAGGGACCGCGTCGGCGGCGCGGACACCGGGTGCCCCGGCGACGCCGAGCACGATCACGCCGGGTGTGGGAACCCAGGTGATCGAGCAGGTGCCCGAGAGGCCGAGCGATCCGGTTGAGTCCTTCGATTTTGGCACGAAACCCAGCGATCTCAACGTCCCCTCGGTGATACCGGAGTAGGGGAGGTGCGATTGCGCGCGCCCGCTCACAGAGTGTTTTTCTTGCGGAACCGCAATTTTCCGGCGAGCCGCTTGAGTTTTCCCGGAGGTTTTTTCTTCTCGGCGGGGACCGGGGAGCCGGGCGCCTCTGCTTCGGCGCTCGGCGGGAGGGATTCGGCGCTGGCAAGCTTGCCGCTGTAGAGATCGATCGCGCGCCGGGAGATGATATTGAC
>JAHEJT010000200.1 GCA_024638765.1 Verrucomicrobiales bacterium | reverse complement strand
GGGTCAGCAGCTATTTCATCAAGGATGATCATGAAACACTGACCAATGATTGCTGGCCGGGAATGAAGCACAACATGTTCGAGTTGACGTTCGAGAAGGGCCTGGAGATTTTCCGGCAGCAGGTGCCGATGGGAGAGAACACACACCGTACTTACCGGTGGGGGAAAGACTTGCAGATTTGGCTGGTGGAGGGGCGCGATTACCGGAGTCCGAACACAATGCCGGATGGGCCGGACAAAACCATTTGGGGTGAAGCGCAAAAAAAATGGTTCAAGGAAAGCGTCAAAGCTTCAGACGCAACCTTCCGTGTGCTCATCAGTCCGACGCCGATCGTGGGCCCGGATCGCGACAGTAAGAACGACAATCACGCCAACAAAGGTTTTACGCATGAGGGCGATGAGATCCGCGGCTTTATCTCGAAGCAGAAAAACCTGGTGGTCGCATGCGGCGACCGGCATTGGCAATATCATTCCATCCACCCCGGGACGGACGTGCGGGAGTACTCCTGCGGACCAATCAGCAATGAGCACGCGGGAGGCTGGAGCAACAAGGATTACCGGAAGGATTACCACCAGTATCTCAATGTAACGGGCGGGTTTCTTTCCGGGACCGTGGAACGGAGCGGCGGCGTGCCGTCGCTGACCTTTCGATACCACGACGTGGACGGAAGCGTGTATTACGAGGACCGGGTGGAATCAGAGTAGCACAGGCATCCTGCCTGTGCCCCCTCGGCCGAAGGCGGGTCCCCTACCCGACCATTGCCACGACCCGGTTCTTCTGCGACTCCAGCGCGGCGGCGAAGATTTCCTGGGAAGCGACGGCTTCCCCGGGCGTGGCGCACCCGAAGTGATCCGCGAGCTTTCCGGCCCTTTCCGAGAGATAGGCGGCCCACATCTGCTGGATGACGTCGGGAAAGCCGGGTTCGAAGATGCCGCCGGTGACGGTTTTGAACGGAGTTTGAAATCCGAGGTCGGTCTTTTTCCAGAACTGCTCGCCGGTGCCGGAATCGCGTTCGAAAAGCCAGAGCGTTTTGGGTTCCTTGGTCGAGAACCGGACTCCGCCCTCGGTGCCGAGGATTTCCAGAAACCAGGTATCCGTTTCGCCGGGGGCGAGGCGTTTCATCTCGAGGCGCATGGGCACTTCGTCCGGCTGGGTATCAAGATGAACCCAGGTGTGGAGCAGCGCATTGTCCCAAGTATCGCAAACCAGCATGCCGCCGTCTAGGGGATTGGGGCGTTCCGGGTAACCGCGCTGCAGTTGGGCGTAGACGGACTGCGGTTTCCAGCCGAGCCGCAGCGGCAGGTGACAGACGTGCATCCCGAGATCGCCGAGCACGCCGATTTCACCGCAGGTCTTGGATTGCCGTTTCCAGTTGGCGGGTTTGGTTGGGTCGAGGTCGGAGGAGTGGTGGAAAGCGGAGACGACTTCGAGAATTCTGCCGAGCGTTCCCGATTGAGCGACCTGGTATGCGCGCTGGGCGCCGGGATAGAAAGGGAACTCCGAGGAGCAGCGGACGAAGCGGCCGGATTCCGCGGCGGCGGCGGCGATGCTGCGGGCGGCCTTGAGATCGATGCCGAAAGGTTTTTCCGCGAGCAGGTCTTTTCCGGCCGTCAGGACATCGAGGTAAAGCTCTTCGTGGAGCTGGTGCGGGACCGCGACGTAAACGACATCGACATCGGGACTGGCGAGCAGCTCCTGGTGGTCGTGCGTGAGGAGTTTGGCGGAGGGGACGCGCTCGAACCAGTCGAGGGCCCGGGGGTTGAGATCGGCGACGGCGGTGAGTACCGGCTGGGCGGGGACATCGAGGAGCGCGCACCAGCGGGCGAAGGCGCTGGCCATCTCGCGGCCCATGAGGCCACCGCCGATGATGCCGATGTTGACGGGATGGTGCATTCAGGGTTTTAACCACACTGCCCTGTCGGAGCAAAGCGGAGATCAAGAAAAAGCGAAGCCAATCCGCAGAGCCCCGCGGAGCCGGGATAAATCGACACGAATGAACACGAAGAATTGATGGAGAATGTTAAATCGACACGTTTCCGGTCCCGTGAGGGCGGACGTGTTCGCAGGCGCACCGGCCGGAGCTGGGACGGGAAAAGCAGTCTCAGGCGGACACCAGGTCGAGGGCCTCTTTTACGGAGGCGCCCTGGTGGAGGATGGCCATGAGGGCGCGGGTGATGCCGGCGGGATTGTCGTGCTGGATGACGTTGCGGCCGTAGACGATTCCGGAGACGCCCTGGCCGACGAGGGCCTCGGTGCGCTTGAGAATTTCTTCATCGGAGACCTTGCCGCCGCCGCGCACGAGGACCGGAATGCCGCCCGCGGTTTCCACCACCTGGTGATAGAGAGAGACGTCGTCGCTGGGATCGGCCTTGATAATGTCGGCTCCGAGTTCCACGGCCTGGCGGACGAGGTGGATGATCTTCACTTCGTCGCCGTCGACCATGTACCCGCCGGCTTTTTCGTTGGGCGCGAACACCAGGGGTTCCACCATCATGGGCATGGCGTAATGATCGCACTCGACTTTGAGGCGCATGATGTTGTCGACGCATTGGCCGGTGACGTCGGGGGCCCCGGGGATCTGGAACAGGTTGACGCAGACGCAGGCGGCGTCGAGTTGGACGGCCTGGAGGGCGGTCTCTTCGATCATGGTCGAGAATCGGACCTCGGGGAGGGCGCTGCCGTAAATGTTGGCGGTATCGGCGCGCAAGACCAGCGAAGGTTTCTCACGTCCGGGCACGCCCTGGAGATGGCGGGCCTGGCCGATGGTGAGCTGGATGGCGTCGGGCCCGGCTTTCACCAGGGTCTCGATAACACCCTGCATGTTTTCGATTCCCACGAGGAAGCCCGGTTGATTAAAAAAACCGTGATCCACGGCGACATCGAAACAGCGACTGGAGGCGGCGTTAAAGAGGCGGTTGAGGCGGAACGATTTCATGGATCGGAAAGCAGAGCAGAGAGGAGAAATTAAGAACTGCGGCGTAAAAGGAAAAGGTTAAAGCGAAGGAACCGGTCACGCCGAAGAGCCCGGACATAACTTGTTACAATTGTAACAAGTTATGTCCATCGTCCGAGAGTGGACACAAGAGATCCGGGAGCGCTTGTGAATGCGCGCCTGGGAGGGAGCGGGTCGGGCGTCCTGGGCGGGCGTCTTGGGCGGGCGTCAGTTGGGATCTTCCACGACGACGGTGAGGTATTTCCTGCGGTTGGCATCGCGCAGGACGACGACCTTGTACTGGTTGGTGCCGATCAGAATCGGGCTGACGGGATTCCAATTCTGGTTATCGAAGGACCAGTAGCCCTTGACCTCGATGGGCAGGCCCACCCCGCCGGTGAGATTTCCCGGATCGACCGTGTAATGGAGTTCCAAGGTGGTGGGTGTCGTGACTAAGACGGGCAGGTTGACTGTGGCGGGATCCGGGCCCGTCGGGGTGCTGTTCAGGGTGGGATTCATGCCGAAGGCCAGCTCATAGAGATTGGAGTAGAGGTCGCCGTCGGGACTGGCGCCGGCAGCGGCATCCGGCCCAGTGAGAGAGGGATAATCGTGAATCCACGTGTCGTAAGGGGGCAGCGTGCTGATGTTGAGCGCCACATTGCCCGTGTCCCCGTTGGCTCCGCGGACGGCAAACTTGTAATTGATGCCCGCGACCGCATTGAACTGGAGGCTGCTGCTGAAGCCGAGCCCGCTGTCATCATCGGCGCCCAGTTCGATGAGGGTGAAGATATTGGTGCCTTGGAAGACATAGAGGACGGTATCGAAATTGCTGCCGTTGGTGTTGACGGCCACGGGACCGCTGGCTGGCGCCGTCCAAGACCACCAGACCGAGGCGTCGGTGAGTTGTGGTAGAGAACCGTGTTCTCCGGCCTCGAGTGTCGCCCCTTCGTTGCTGCCGCTAGCGGAGGTAATCGCGCCGGAGAGGAAATACGGCGGCACGGGCGAGCCCGACAAGTTATCGTTGGCGGGCGGGGGGATGCCGGCGGCGAGGTTGAGGATGACATTTCCGGTGGCGCCCTGGTCACCGTGTACGGAAACGAGGTAAGTGGTGCCCGCGGCGGCCTGGAAGTTGACGCGGCTCTGCTGGATGCCCCCGGAGACATCGTTGAATCCCACTGTCACGAGATCGTCGAGGACGGTCCCCGTGAACACGTTAAGGATGGTGTCGAAATCCGTGCCGAAAGTGTTGAACTGGAACAAGCCCGAAGAGGGTGCGGTCCACGACCACCAGACCGAGGCGCCGCCTTCCTGGGAGGGATCGGGTTCATCATGTTCGATTTTCGCGCCCGTATTGGTGCCCGCCGCCGAGTCAGAGGTGCCCGAGAGCTGGAACTCAAGGAGGGTCGCGGAAACGAATGCGTCGTTGGGAGGAGGCGGGATGCCGGGACCGATCGCGAGGTTCACCAGCCCGGTTTCGCCGTCGGAACCGTGCACCGCAATGCGGTAAGTGGTATTGGCGGTCGCCAGGAAATTGATCTCGCTTCGCGAAGTGCCCTCGGCGTCGTCGTTGAATCCGTGCTCCACGAAGTCCACGAAATTCGTGCCGGAAAACACGTAGAGGACCGTATCGAGGGTGCTGCCGAAGGTATCCACTTTCACCCAGCTGGTCGCAGGTGAGGCCGGCGCGGTCCAGGTCCACCACACGGAGGTGCCCCCGTCACTGAGAGAATCCGGCTCGAAGAGCTGGAGGGAGGCTCCGACGTTGCTGGCGCCGGTAATGGACGCGGTGGCATTATTGCCAAGGTGGATGGGAGTGATGAAGTTATCGTTATTGGGGGCCTGGACGCCGGTCTTGAGTTCAAAATTGATGTTGCCGGTTTCGCCGTCATCGCCGTGCACCGCGAAATGGTAGACCTTTCCCGCGATGGCCTGGAAATTGACGACACTCTGGTTCGTGCCCGCCCCGCTGTCATTGAAGCCCTTCAGGTTCAGCGATTTCAGGGAGGCGCCGTCGAAGACATAGAGGACGGTGTCGAAATCGCTGCCCAGGGTGTTGGCCTCGACCCAGCCGGTGACGGGGGCTGCCCAGCGCCACCAGACCGAACTGCCCCCCTCGTCGCTGGGATCGGGTTCAAACTGTTCGACGGTGGCTCCCACGTTGGTCCCGGCGGTTAAATAGGGCAGCCCGGCAATAACGATGGGATTCACGAAATCGTCGTTGGAGGGCGGAACCGGGACGGAATCTACGGAAAGGCTTACGGGACCGGTTTCGCCCTTATCGCCGTGCACGGCGAGGTAATAGACTTCGCCGGCGACGGCCTCGAAGGACACCCGGCTGAAATCCGCGGCGGCGTCATTGTCTTCGTTCGCCTCGATCTGGGTCAGGGTCGTCAAGGAGATGGGAGCGCCTGCGGTGTAGACGTAGAGGATGGTGTCGGCAGCGCTCCCCAGCGTGCTGATTTCGAACCATCCGTTGGCCGGGGCGGTCCACTTCCACCAGAGGGAACCGCCGCCGGTGCCGTAAGAATCGGGTTCGTCGTGCTGGAGAGACGCCCCCGCGCTGGAGGCGGCGAGACTGACGGAACTGCCGGTGAGGCCGTAGGGAGAAGGGGGATCCGGAAGGGGGGGATCGAGCACCGCGGCAAAGTCATCGTTGCCCGGCTTGGGAGTGCCCGCCTGGACGTTGAGATTCACGTTGCCCCAGGAATCGCGGGTGCCGTGCACCGCGATCCGGTATTTCCGGTCCTTGACCCCGAGAAAATGGATCTGGCTCTGGTCCGTGCCGCCCGCATCGTTGTTAAACCCGACTTCCACACCCACATCGATAAGGGTCACCAGGTCGCTTTCCTCCTCGTAAAGATAAAGGAGGGTGTTGAAATCGCTGCCGAAGGTATTGACCTGGTACCATCCGTCTTCGTCCGCGGTGAATTTGAACCAGAGTGAAGCGCCGCCCTCGCCGAGGGAGTCGGGTTCGTCGTCGGAGGACGTCGCCAAATTACCCAGCTCGAGGGAAGCTCCGAAATTGTGGCCGACCCAGTTGACAGGCTCCGTGGTCTTCTTCTTTCCGAGATCCCTCCGCTGGGAATAGTCGTCATAAGGCGGAGGCGCGAAGCCGGGCCCGATGTTGAGATTATAGGGCCCGAAGGTCCCGGTTTTCCCGTGGACGGCGATTTGGTACGTCTGGCCGCCGACCGCGAGGAAGTTGACCCGGCTCTGGGGCGTGTCCTGGGCGTCGTCGCTGGAAGCCACCGGGACGAACGTTTCGAAAGAATTCCCGGTGTAGACGTAGAGGACGGTATCGAGGAGGAGGCTTCCGAAGGTATCAATCTGGACGTAGCCGTTGACTGGCGATTCCCAGGACCACCAGGACGATGCGCCGCCTGCACCCAGCGGGTCGGGCTCGCCGTTCTCCGTGGACGCGCCGGTGTTCTCCACCGTGGGGTAAGTCCCGTTGGGGAGCGTCACGGTGGCGCTGTTCCCGAGGAAGATCCGGCTCGCGAAATCATCGTTCGTGGGCGGTGGGACCCCCGGACTGATCGTGAGTTGGATATTCCCGGTGATGCCATCGGCTCCGTGCACCGCGATCGGGTAGGACTGCCCGGCAGTGGCGAAGAAGTTGAGGCGGCTCTGGTCCGTGCCCCCCGAGTCGTTATCCGCCGCCTCGAGGCTGAGCGGTGAAAAATCGGTTCCCGACGGTCCTCCCGTCACCGCGGCGCCGGAGAAGACATGAAGCATGGTATCGAAATCACTGCCGAAGGTGTTCGCCTCGAACCAGTCCGTCGACGGGGCTTGCCAGATCCACCAGGCCGAAGCGCCGCCGTCGATGGGATCGGGCTCGCCCGATTCAAGGTCGGCGCCGATGTTTGTGCCGGAGGTGGTCGTCGACGCGCCGGAGAGCTGGTAAGCGGGGAGGGCGGTGGCGGCGTAGTCGTCGTTTGCGGGCGGCGGACTGGTGGCGCGGATCCCGATGGAGATATCTCCGGTCGCACCGACAAAACCGTTAACCGCAATGCGGTAAACGGTCGAGTCGGTGGCCTGGAAGGAGACGGCGCTCTGGGAGCTGCCGCCGGCGTCGTCATTGAAGCCGATGGTGGTGAGGGCGGAAAGGGAAGTCCCGGTGAAGACGTAGAGGTAAGAGTCGAAATCGCTGTCGAAGGTGTTGATCTCCACCCACTGACCATCGGCGGCTGCGGGCGCGGTCCACGTGTACCAGACCGAGGCGCCCCCTTCCCCTTCGGGGTTTTCGAGGGCCGCATCTTCCAGGGTGGCGCCGATGTTGGTGCCCACGCCCGCGGAGGTCAGGGGGAAGGATACCGGCAGCGGAGCCGCCCCGGCGAAAGTGTCGTTGGAGGGCGCGGGATCGCCGCGATCGAAGTTGAAGACAATATTGCCGGTGCCGCCCAGGAAACCGTGGACTGCGATACGGAACTTGTCGCCGTCTTCGGCGAGGATGGTGACACGGCTCTGCTGGCCGCCTCCATCGTCGTCATTGTAAGGGAAATCTCCATCGGGATTGACGCCCATGGGCACATCCGCGGGGACGAGTTCTTCAAACGAGCCCGCTTCCTTGTAAATGTAGAGGACCGTGTCGAAATCGCTTCCGAAGGTATCGACCACGAAGGAGATCTGTCCCGGGTCATTGGTTTTGACTTCGAACTTGAACCAGGCGGAAGAACCGCCGATGTCGAAGGGATCCGGCTCGCCGGGTTCGACAGAGCAGCCAAAATTGTTGAAGCCGGACGCGGTCTCCGTGGTGACCCCGCCCAGATCTTTTTTGCTGCCAAACTCGTCGTATCCGGGTGGTTTGACCCCCGGTTTGATTTCCAGATTGATGTTCCCGGTCTGGCCCTGGTAACCGGCCACCGCGATGCGATAAGTCTGGCCGTCGGAAGCCTGGAAATTGACGCGGCTGGTGAGATCGCCCTCCGCGTCGTCGTTGCTGGCGGCGGAGGCGAGCGAACCGAGCGCGCTTCCCGTAAAGAGGTAGAGGACTGTGTCCATGGCGCCGCCGCTGCCGGGATCGGTGCTGCCGAAGGTATTGATTTCAAACCAGCCGTTGGAGGGCGCAGTCCAGGACCACCAGACGGTAGCGCCGGCGGACTCGAGGGTATCCTCTTCGAAAGGCTCGACGGTGGCGTTGACATTGTCTCCCGTGGTGGACGTCGAATTGACCCCCGGCAGGATGTAGGGGGCCGACAGGGCCGCGGCGAAATCGTTATTGGCAGGGGGCGCGCCGAGGCTGCTGGGGGCGATGTTCAACTGGAGGTTGCCCGTCGAGCCCCGGAATCCGTGCACGGCGATCCGGTAAACAGTGTTGAACGTGGTGTTGAAACGGACACGGGACTGGGGCGAACCGTTTTCGGATGCGTCCCCGGGATCGTTGGTATCGTCGTCCGCGGCCACCGGCGTCAGGGAGGCGAGGTTCGAGCCGGTGAAGACATTGAGGATGGTGTCAAAATCGCTGCCGAAGGTGTCGATCGTGTATTCCTCGGTGGACGGCGCGGTCCACGTGTACCAGATGGAGGCCCCGCCCGGGGCGAGCAGATCCGGTTCCGGGGCGGCATACTCCACGGTGGCGCCGTCGTTATCGTCGCCGGTGTGGGTAAGGGTGCTGGGATTGCCCAGGTTGGTGGCGGCGCCGAAATTGTCGTTGCCGGGG
>JAHEJT010000049.1:25719-29824 GCA_024638765.1 Verrucomicrobiales bacterium | reverse complement strand
GGAGATGTCGCTGTCGTCTTCGTAATACTTTACAAGGCGGCTGAGCTGCTTCTTGAGCTTCTCGACTTGACCGGCGTATTCGGGATTGTCGTAGAGGTTGTTCTTTTCGTCGGGATCACTCTTGAGATCGTAAAGCTCCCATTCGCCGAACTCATAGAATTGGATGAGCTTGTAACGGGCTGTGCGCACGCCGTTGTGACGAGGGACCATGTGCACGCTGGGGTATTCGTAATAGTGGTAATAAACCGCGGTGCGCCAGTCGGCGGGCGTCTCGCCTTTCATGAGGGGGACGAGTGAGGCGCCTTGCAGGTCATCGGGGATGGGGGCCCCGGCGATATCGAGGAAAGTAGAGGCGTAATCCAGGTTCTGGATGAGATCTTTGTTCCGTGAGCCGGGCTCGATGACGCCGGGCCACTTGACGATGAAGGGCATCTTGAGGGATTCCTCGTACATCCACCGCTTGTCGTACCAGCCGTGGTCGCCGATGTAGAATCCCTGGTCGGAGGAGTAAATGACGATGGTGTTGTCGGCTACTTTCAGTTCGTCGAGTGTCTTCATGAGGCGCGCCACGCTTTCGTCGGCGCCCCGCACGCTGCGGAGGTAGTTTTTGGCGTAACGCTGGTATTTCCAGCGCACGAGGTCTTTGCCCTTGAGGTTGGCTTCGTGGAAGGCCTTGTCGCGGGGGCCGTAAGCGGCGCGCCACTTTTTCAACTGCGCGGGCGTCATGCGCTGCATATTCATCCAGGCAGAGCGATCGAAGCGGCCTTCCTGTTCCTTGCCGGGGAAATCGGGGGTGAGGTCGAGGAAGAGATCGAAGTTGAGATGCATGTGGCGATCGATCTCCAGTTCCTGGTAACGTGCGGCGGGCGCGTTGTCTTCATACTTGTCGAAGAGGGTGTCCGGCTCGGGGAGATCTTCGTCGGCCCAGAGATCGAGGTGGCGCAGGGCGGGCATCCAGCAGCGGTGGGGCGCCTTGTGCTGGACCATGAGCATGAAGGGTTTTTCCGGGTCACGTTTTTCCTCGAGGAACTCGACGCCCATATCGGTGACGACATCCGTGCAATACCCTTCGATGCGTTTTTTTCCATCGGGGAATATGACGTCGGGATTGTAATAGAGGCCCTGCCCGGGAAGCACCGCCCAGGAATCGTATCCCTGGGGATGACCTTTGAGGTGGGACTTTCCGTAAATGGCGGTTTGGTACCCGGCTTTCTGGAGCAGCTTGGGAAAGGTCTGCTGATCCCAATCAAAAGTGTTCCCGTTGTTCATGAACCCGTTCTTATGGCTGTGTTTGCCGGTCTGGATGACGGCGCGGCTGGGGCCGCAGATCGAGTTGGTGCAGAAGCTGTTCTCGAAGACCATGCCCTCGGCGGCGAGCTTGTCGATGTTGGGCGTGGGATCGACGGACTTGAGCCAGCCGTTGTACGCGCCGATGGCGTGCGGGGCGTGGTCGTCGGTGAAGACGAAGAGGATGTTTGGTCTCGGCTCCGCGGCAGTCGAAAGTTGACAGTTGACAGTTGCCAGCAGGGGAATGGCAAAGAGCAGAGCGGTGAGGTTCTTCATAGGTGGGATAGCTTGAAGTCTTGGAGCGGGTTTGTCAAAGGCGACGTCGTGAGCGAGCTTTTCCTTTTTCTGTCATCCCGAGCGGAGTCGAGGGATCCCACGTGGGTGATTGTGGGTTCTCTTGCTAGATCCATTGCGAGGCTTGAAACGGGGTTCGGATGTCTTTTATAAGAACATCCCTGTCCTTAGCAGAGAGATCCCTCGACTTCGCTCGGGATGACAAGGGAGGGGGGACGGGATCACTGAGGGTAGGGCGTGAGGGTAGGGCGTGGCACAGGGAAGATCGTTTTCCGTTGGACGGGAGCGAGGCGGCGTTTTATCATCCCGAATGCGGTATTTTTCGGTGCTCGATCGCGATTCGAAACTGCTGGTGCTAGCGGGTCTTGTCGCCCTGTGCCTGTCCGGTTGCGGCCGGGATTCCGGCGACATCCAGTACATTTCCTTTGCGCGTATCGTGGCGCAGCCCCCCGGGGCGCCGGTGGCCGAGGGCCAGCCCGGGGTCGAGGAATTTTACGGCACGCAGATGGCACTCATCCAGTCGGGAAAGGTGCGGCGCCGGGCTCACGAGCGGGTGGACGCCTTGTCTCCGGAACTGAGCGAGGTCCCGGTCGTGCTCGAAGTCACACGGACGCGCAACTCTTCCATTATCAATCTCCAGGCCGTGGCATCGGAGCCGGGATACACGCGGGCGTATCTGGATGCAATTCTGGAGGAATACCTCAATTTCCGGAAAGAGATGGGGGTAGATGGCAAACCTCCGGCACTGAAGTCCCTGGAGGAGCAGTTGCTGAAATTGGAGCGGGAACTGGCAAAGGCCGAGGGCGATCTGCAAACCGCCGGGAACTCGGAGATGGCCGGGAAGTTGCGGAAGAACGTCGAAAACATGAATACAACGTACCGGAACCTGTTGATGCAGCTGCGTGAATCGGATCTCGGGAACAACGCCTCCAAGTCGCACGTCAGCATCATGGAACAGGCGACGGCGGCCGTCTTGCTGGAGCGGGAGAGTTTCCTGCGGCGGATTCTCGGGAATTGAGGCTGGTCCGCTGCAAAAGCGGTAGTGTTACTACCGCAGTCCAAAGGCTCGCTCCGCGAGCGGATTCAGCGCTACTTAAGCGGCGAGTAATCCGTGGCCTGCATGAGGACGGACTGGACGCCTTTCTTGATGAGAATGCGGCCGTCCACTTGGGACTCCGTTGCCACTTTTTTCCAGGCGGGATCGGCGCCGAAGGATTTGAAGGAGGCGTCGCGCGATTCCACGTCGTCGTGGGCGATCAAGTAGACGAGCGTGTTCCCGGCGCCTTCCTCGCCGGGCATGAGATTGAAGTAGGGAAGGTTGGTGATGCCGTGTTTCTCGAAGAGTTTTATGGTGTGGTCGCGGAAGCGGGCGTTGATATTGGGGAGCTTGCCGGGGTTGGTGGTGTAGGTGCGCAGCTCGACGACGGTTTTGCCGGATGGCAGTGACGCAGGCACGGCGGGGGAGTAATCGGTGAGCTGCATGAAGGTGGCGTCGACTTTTTCCACGAGCTTGCCGTCGACCCTGGAGGCCGTGTAAGCCGCTTTCCAGTCGGGATCATCCTTGAATGCCTTCCAGGACTTGGCGCGGGCATCGCGATCGGGATAGGCGACGATGTAAGTGAGGACATTGCCGTCGTTCTCCAGCGGCACCCAGTAGCCGATGTTGGCGATCCCGTGTTTTGCGAAGAGTTTTACCGTGTGATCCCGGAATCGGGCGTGGAGGGCGTCGAGTTTTCCGGGGGCGGCATGGTAAGTGCGGAGTTCGAAGACGCGGGAGTCGGTTTCGGCGGCGAAGAGAGAAAAGGATGAGGGATGAAGGATGAAGGATGAAAGAAGGAGGATCAGGAAGGATGAACGATTTGGGGTCATGATATGGGAACGGGTGGGAGTGGGGGTGTCTTTCGGGGAATTAAAGTAGGACAGGCTTCCAGCCTGTCATCTGGATAGAGACAGGCTGGAAGCCTGTCCTACTTTGGCTTTAGCCGCACCAGCGTGGCGCCCCAGCCGCCGGTGGTTTCGTCGCCGAGACGGTAAGAAGCGACCTCGGGCAGGGTGTCGAGAAGGCGGTGGACGCCCTCGCGCAGGGTGCCGCTGCCTTTGCCGTGAATCACCCGGACTTCGAAAAGCCCGCGTTCCCGGCACTCGCGAAAATACTCGGGCAGCAGCGAGCTGATCTCGTTGGGCCGAAACGTGTGGAGATCGAGCTCGGAGGTGATGGGATGCTCGACTGGTGCTTCAGGGTTTTCGGGGTCTTGTGACACGAGTTGAGATTTTTAGGTATGCGAAGCCTGGTCCGAATTCAGGGAATGACGAACGACGAAGTACCCAATGACGAAAGGAAACCGAAATTCGAATCCCGCTTCCCCCGACGACGGCATGATCGGCGGATAACCCGGAGATTGGCCGCTAGGCGAGGATGTCATTGACCACGTGGCCGTGCACGTCGGTGAGGCGGTATTCTCTCCCCTGAAACTTGTAAGTGAGCTCCGTGTGATCGATGCCGAGTTGGTGGAGGATGGTGGCC
>JAHEJT010000049.1:0-25709 GCA_024638765.1 Verrucomicrobiales bacterium | reverse complement strand
CTGGAGATCGTGGACGTGGACGGGATTTTCCATGGGACTGTACCCGTAATCGTCCGACGATCCGTAAGTCATCCCCGGCTTGATTCCGCCCCCAGCCATCCACACGCTAAAGACCCGGCCGTGGTGATCGCGTCCGTAAGATTCCGGGGTGGCTTTCCCCTGGCTGAACACCGTGCGGCCGAATTCGCCTCCCCAGATCACGAGGGTGTCGTCGAGCATGCCGCGCGACTTGAGATCCGTGATCAAGGCGGCGGTGGCGCGGTCGGTATCCTGGCAGAGGAGCGGAAGATCGCGATGGATGGCCTTATGATGGTCCCAGCCGACATGATAAAGCTGGATGAAGCGGACGCCCTGTTCCGCCATGCGCCGCGCCAGCAGGCAGTTGGCGGCGTAAGATCCGCGCGTCCGCGCGTCTTCACCGTAAAGATTGATGACGGAATCCGGTTCGCCGGAGATATCGAGCAGCTCCGGGACGGAAGCCTGCATGCGGAACGCCATTTCGTACTGACGGATGCGTGCGATAATTTCGGGATCGCCGGCTTCGCGGGCCTGCATGCGGTTGAGCTTTGAGAGCGCCGTCAGGGTGGAGCGTTGCGATTGGCGGCTGACACCCGCCGGATTGGAGACGTAGAGGACCGGATCTCCCACCGACTGGAGTTTGACGCCCTGGTATTGCGAGGGAAGAAAGGCGCTGGACCAGAGGCGGCTCGAGACCGGCTGAGGCACACGCTCGCAGGAGCCGAAGGAATTGAGGACCATGAACGAGGGCAGATCGCGGTTTTCGCTTCCAAGCCCGTAAGTGACCCAGGTGCCCATCGAGGGACGGCCCGCGATTTGCGAGCCGGTCTGCAGAAAAGTCCGGGCGGGGTCGTGATTGATGGCCTCGGTGTGCATCGACTTGATGAAACACAAATCATCGACAATGCCCGCGGTGTGCGGGAGGAGTTCGGAATTGATCCAGGCGCCCGACTCGCCGCACTGCTCGAACTTGAAGCGGGTGGGAGTGACGGGAAGGGTTTCCTGCTTGTTGGTAAACCCGGTGAGACGCTGGCCCTGGCGGACGGAGTCCGGCAGTTCTTCTCCGAAGCGGTCCGCCAGGTGCGGTTTGTAATCGTAGAGGTCGAGGTGCGAAGGACCGCCCGACTGGAAGAGATAGATGACGCGCTTGGCCTTGGGTGCGATCTTCTGGAGGCCTTCGATCCCGCCGATGGCATCGCGCGCGCTGCGGCGTTTTCTCGGGGCGCCGGCCGCGATCGCCGGTCCCAGGAGCCCGGCAAGCGCCGCACCCCCGAGGTTGAGGCCGGTGCCGGCGAGGAATTGGCGCCTGTTTACGTGATCGTGGTAGTCGGAGAAAGGGTGCATGGAGCGCAGTGTTCAGTGTTCAGTGTTCAGTGTTCAGTGTTCAGTGTTCAGAGGCATCGGTTGATCTATTTAACCCGTGTCAAATCGTTTCCTGACACCTGAACACTGAACACTGAAACCTGGCTACTGTTTCGATAGCGTCTCATCCAGATTCAACATCACCCGTGCCACCGCGGTGTAAGCCGCGAGTTCGATGGTGTCGATATCCGGATCGGGTTCGGATTCGCCCACGGTGACGAGTTGTTCGGCCTTCTCCGATTCGCGGCTGAATCGCTCGCGCTGTGTCTGCAATTCGGTGAGGAGCACATCCCCTTCCTCTGTGGTGGCCGGGCGTCCCACGACGAGGCGCATTCCCAATGCGAGGCGATCTTTTTCCGTATCCGCTTTCGATTTGAGCATTCGGGTCGCTAAGCCTCGCGCCGTCTCCACGAAAGTGACGTCATTGAGAAGGAGCAGGGCTTGCAGCGGAGTGTTGGTGCGGCCCTGGCTTACGGCGCAGAGGTCGCGCCCGTTGGCGTCGAGCAGGCTCATGAGGGGCGGGTTGACGGCGCGCCGCCAGAGCGTGTAGAAGCTGCGGCGGTAAAGGTTCTCACCGGTATCTTGCGTATATTCTGCGCGTCCCTTGATGATCTCTCTCCAGAGACCCTCGGGTTGGTAAGGCTTCACCGGCGGTCCGCCGCTTTTTTCGACGAGCAATCCGGATGCGTAGAGGGCCTGGTCGCGGATCACGTTAGCCGGCAGTCGAAAGCGCGGACCGCGTGCCAGCAAACGGTTGTCGGGATCGGCGGCTGCGAGCGCCGGCGAGGCCGAAGAATCCTGGCAATAAGTCGCACTCATCACGATGAATTTCTGCAGCGCCTTGACATCCCAACCCGAATCGACGAAGCGCCGGGCGAGATAATCCAGCAGCTCTGGATGGGAGGGAGATTCACCCTGGAGACCGAAGTCCTCCTGGGTCTCGACGAGACCGACGCCAAAATAGCGTTCCCAGAAACGGTTCACGGCGACTCGCGAGGTAAGCGGGTTTTCCGGGTTGGTGAGCCACATCGCGAGGCCGAGGCGGTTGCGTGGAAGGTCCTTTGCCATCGGGGGTAAAAAGGCGGGGGTGTTCGCAGTGACAGGGTCGCGAGGCTGGTCCCAGGCTCCCCGTTCCAGGATGTGCGCCTCGCGGGGCTCGGGGAGCTCTTCCATGATCATGACCTTGGCCCCGGTGCGGCGGAGCTGGGTGAGGCGATTGTTCAAAGGACGAAACTTTTTCTGCAGGTCGGGCGGGGCGTGGATAAACTGGAGAAAGTGCGTGCGTGCCAGGTTCTTGGTCGCGGCGGTCCATTTTTTGAATTCCGTACTGCCCAGACCGCCGGGAAGTTTCTTGCGGGCCTCTTCGTCGTTCTCAATCTCCGCAAGCCAGGCGGCGTGCGCTTTCTTGAACTCCGGCGTTTTCGAGAGCGCGTCCAGCTCCTTCTGCATGGGCGCGATTCGCTCTACCACCTCCAGGTATTCTTCGAAGTGTTCCAGCGCGGGCACGTCCATGGAGGGTGGAGCGTTCTTCCCCGAAGCGGATCCCTTTTCCTCGATGTCATCGAAGAAGGCGTAGAGACTGTAATAATCCACCTGGGTGATGGGGTCATACTTGTGGTCGTGGCAGCGCGCGCATTGCCACGTCAGGCCGAGAAAGGCGGTGGCCGCAGTCTCGGCGCGGTCGCAGCGGTATTCGACGATCCATTCCTCAGGAGTGATGCCTCCCTCGTTGTTGAGGCGATGGTTGCGGTTGAATCCGCTGGCGAGGCGCTGGCGCAAGGTCGAATTCTCGAGGAGGTCGCCCGCGAGTTGCTCGGTGATGAAGCGGTCGTAAGGCATGTTCGCGTTCAATGATTCAATGACCCAGTCGCGCCAGGGCCACATCGTGCGGAGGGGATCGCTCTCGTATCCGTCACTGTCCGCGTAACGCGCGATATCGAGCCACTGGTAAGCGATGTGTTCCCCGTATCGCGGCGAGGCCAGGAGGCGATCGACCAGTCGCTCGTAAGCTCCGGGCTGCGCATCCGCAAGAAAGGCGTCGATCTCGGCGGGCGTGGGGGGGAGGCCGGTGAGATCGAGGCTGACCCGGCGAACCAGGGTGCGACGCCCCGCAGGCGGTGAAGGTTTCAATTTTTGTTCCCGGAGCCGGGCGAGGACGAAGGAATCGATCTCGTTTTGGATCCAGGGCGACGCGATCCCGGGGGCTCGAGATTTGCGCACCGGGATAAAGGACCAATGGGGTTCGTATTCCGCGCCCTGCTCGATCCATTGCGTGAGGGTCTCGATTTCTTCCGGCGTGACTCTCTTGTGGGTCTTCGGCGGCGGCATGACTTCATCCGGGTCGGCATGCGAGACGCGCGCAATCAATTCGCTGTGATCCGGATCGCCGGGCTGGAACGCTTTCTCCGCGAGTGCGGACTCCCGGATGTCGAGGCGCAGATCGGCTTCGCGTGCCGCCGCGTCCGGTCCGTGGCATTGGAAGCACTTGTCCGAGAGGATGGGCCGGACGTCGCGGTTGAAGCGGATTTTTTTGGCGGCCTCGAGGCTTGTAGGGAGCATGCAAGCGCAGAACGGCGCTAACAGAAAGACGCAGCGAGAGCCGGCGTTCGCATGAGAGAAGGAGAACATGTGGGCAGGGGTTTGCTGTAGGTATTCTCGATGTTTTTCGGGGAAAAGGCAACCTCTGGGTGCAGAGGTCCTGCTGTCCTGGAGACATCTGAATTGAATAAAGGTTATCGAGAGTCTATTCGTGCAACGTCCGTTCTCAGCCAAGAGCTACGGTGAAGTCCTTAAGAGGGATCCCTCGGCTTCGCTCGGGATGACAACAAGGGGCTGGGATGACGCGATGGGGCGCGGGGGTGTTCGGAGTTCAAGCTTTTGCTTATGAAGTTCCTCTGATAAAGATCCCGCATGCTTCGATTAGTGCCTGGCCAGATCGAGTTCCGCGCTTTATTGCTCGCTTCCGCCGCGGCAGGGCTTGCGTTGCTTGCGGGAGTGGGCGTCGCCTCCGAGCGCCCGAATATTCTTCTCATCTTCACCGATGACCAGGGCGTCAACGATGTCGGCTGTTACGGAAGCGAAATCCCGACGCCGCACATCGATCGATTGGCCGAGGAGGGCATCAAGTTCACCTCCTGGTATTCCGCTTCGTCGATCTGCACGCCTTCGCGCTACGGGTTGTTGACGGGAAAGAATCCCAGCCGCTCGCGCGACCGTTTGCTGAGTGCGCTCATGTTCATGGGCGAAGAGGACGCGGGGCGCGGGATCCGGCGAGATGAATCCACGATTGCGGAAGTCTTGCGGGATGCAGGCTATGACACCGCGTTGATCGGTAAGTGGCACCTGGGTCACGGAGACGAGAAGTTTTTGCCTGTGAATCATGGATTCGACACTTTCATAGGGCACACTGGAGGATGCATCGATTTCTTCACGATGACTTACGGCATTATTCCCGACTGGTATCATCAGACCGAGCATGTTTCCGAGAACGGGTATGCCACCGACTTAATTTCGGAAGAAGCGGTGCGATACCTGGGCGCGCGCGAATCCGATGAAGGAGGGCAACCGTTTTTCATGTATCTCGCATACAACGCGCCGCACTTCGGCAAGGGCTGGAGTCCCAAGGATCGCGCGCCGGTAAACATCATGCAGGCTAAGGCGGCCGATTTGAAGCGCATGGCGCATATCGAGGACAAGGTGCGCCGCGAATTTGCGGCCATGGTGGTGTCGCTGGACGACGGCATTGGAAAAGTATTGCGCGCGCTCGAAGAGAACGGTCAGGCGAAGGACACCCTGGTAATTTTTTTAACTGATCACGGCGGGGATCCCGTTTACGGAGGGAGCAATCTTCCGCTGCGCGGTGACAAGGCGACTTTGTTCGAGGGTGGCATCCGGGTGCCGTGCCTGATGCGCTGGCCGGGTGGCGCCATTCGCCCGGGAAGCATCAGCGAGACGCCTGCCTCGTCACTGGATTTGTTCCCCACGTTATGCGCCCTCGCCGGGGTGGACGCATCGGCACACCGGCCCGATGGGATCGATCTCTCGGGTCGAATCGCGGGCGATGCAAACCGCGAGGGAGACGCCGGCCGCGAATTCTTCTGGGAATTGGGTAAGCACGCGGAGCTGGATCGCAGCCAGTGGACCGCGCTGCGCCGGGGAAAGTGGAAACTGGTGCAATCGCCGAAGGACGGGGAGATGCTGTTCGATCTGTCGGAGGATCCGAATGAGAAGACCGATATTTCGTTGAGAAATCCGGAGGTGTTCGCCGAACTGCAGGCACGGCGGCATACGCTCCAGCAGCAGTATCTCGGACTTGCCGACTAGCGTTTATTTCAAATAGAAAAAACCCCTCACCCTAACCCTCTCCCCGAGGGAGAGGGGACATAAGAGACGGGAAGGTAAGCCGCTACAAAATCGCTTGGTGTTTTCTTCGCTATCAACATTCCAAACGCCTTGTTTATGCAATCCCCTCTCCCCCAGGGAGAGGGTTAGGGTGAGGGGATTCCTTTTTCTGAGATAGCCTCTAATTCTTAGAAATTGTGGGCCAGAAAAAACCGGGAAAAGAATTCTCTTATCATGGTTCCTTACAGGGCCCTTCCATTATTCTGACAAAAAGATGAAACCGCGAGTGCTCGTCACCCTGAAGATGCCGGAAGCGCACTTGTCGCCGCTCGATGGTGTCGCCGAGATGGTCATGGCGACGGAAGAATGGAACATGATGCCGCGGACCGAGGTCTTGCGGCTGGCGCCGGAGATGGATGCCATCATCACCCAGGGCGAGCTGCAGGTGGACGGGGAGTTGCTGGAAGCCGCGACTCAATTGAAGATCGTGGCCAATGTTGCCATCGGGATCGACAACCTCGATGCCGATGCCATGGCGTCGCGTGGAGTCTGGGCGACCAATGCGCCGAGTTCCTTTACCGATTGCACCGCCGATTGTGCGATGGCGTTGTTGCTGGCGCTGGCGAGAAAAATTCCGGAGGGACATGCTTACGTCACCTCGGGTCGCTGGGAGAGTGACGGCATGCAGCCGCGGCGTTGGGAAGGCGTGCTGCTCGCGGGTAAGACGATGGGAATCGTGGGGTATGGCGAGATCGGAAAAGCGGTGGCCGGGCGGGCGAAGGCGTTCGGGATGCAGGTGATCTTCAATCGTGCGCGACCGGATTCCGATCCAGCACACCGGGATCTGGACACGCTTCTTGCGGAGGCCGATGTGGTGAGTCTGCACATACCGCTGACCTCGCAAACGCGCGGCTTGATCGACGCGGCGGCGCTGGCGCGCATGAAACCCGGCGCGTTGCTCATCAACCTGGCGCGGGGAAAGTGTGTGGATGAAGCGGCTCTGGCAGCGGCGCTGCGCAGCGGGCATCTCGGCGGCGCGGGGTTGGACGTTTTCGAAAACGAACCGCGAGTGCATCCGGAGTTGCTGGAGATGCCGAACGTGGTGCTGGCCCCTCACATCGGTGGGAGCACGGTGGAATCGCGCAGAGACGCGCGCCTGCTGGCGGCGGAAAACGTGGCGTTGGTGCTTGCGGGGAAGGCGCCGAAGACACCGGTGAATGCGCCTCGCTGCTGACAGCGCGTTGTAATAACTGCAGGCGGCGTTGCGGTCGGAAAACGAACCTCCAGGTTCGTTCTGCACGAGTCTGGAGACTCGCGCTCCATCCCAGTTCGCATTACTGCCGGTATTGTCCCTCGTGCTGGCTCAGCGTATCGGCAGCCCTGGAGTCGTTGCGCTCGAGGGCACGGGCGCGGGCTTCCCGGGCAGCGGAGATGAGCTTGTCGGCTTCCGCGGGTTCGAGCATTACGGCCATGAGACCGTGTTGCAGGGCGTCATCGTACTTATTCCTCCGGTAAAGCACCCGGGCAAAACCCACGTGGAGGGTGGCGCTTTCGGGGTCAATCCCCAGCGCGGCGGGGAAGATTTCTTCGGCTTCCGCGTCGCGTTCTGTCCTGCCAAGAATCAGGGCAAGATTGCAGGTGGCGGCAGCGTGGCGGGGACTTCGTTGCAATACTTCCCGGAAGAATTGTTCCGCATCCGGGAGGCGGCCGGCCCGCAAGTAAGCCAGGGCGAGATTGTGCATGACGTTGATGCGGCCCGGTTTGATTCGGTGGATCGATTCATAATGCGCGATAGCAGCATCGGTTTCACCCGTCCGCAGCAAAGCGGTGGCCAGGTTCATACGCGCATCAAGCAATTGGGGAGCCAACTCCATCGCCGTATTAAAATGCGCGATCCCCTCCTCGTAAGCGTCGCGCTTGCAGAGTTCGATGCCAAGGTTGTTGTGCGCGGCAAAGGCGCCCGGCGCCCTGGTGACATTGTCGCGCCACAAAGATTCCGGGCTGCGGTAAAGCCCGGCGCGTTGCCAGGTCTGGAGCGCAAATAGAATTGCGACGACGGTGAGGCATGCCGCGCCAAAGGGCGGCGGCAACTTGAGTCGCTTCCCGGCGATGGCCGCGATGCACAGGAAGAAACCGAGGAAGCAGGGGATGACGAGGTAAGCGAGGTGATGCGCCACCCAGGTGTATCCATGGAAAGCCATCGTGAAAAACCCGAGCACCGGAAGCAGGATTGCGAGGGCGCAGGCGATCGCGGCGAGAGGCGTGCGACCGGTTTTACCTCGGCTGCCAGCCAAGGCCACCAGTAATACGAGGACTCCGGCGAGCGGAACGAAATGTTTCCAAGTGAGCGGGTCGACCCCCCACTTCTCATAAACCATGCAGAGGTTCAGCGGTAGAAGCGTCTTCGCGAAATAAAACCAGAAGACGTGTCCGGAAACGGCCAATTGCTGCGGTAACGTCAGAGCGTTACGGCCGGCCGCCGTGTCCTGCCCGAGGAATTCGGAGAACGGCATGGAAATCGCCTCGACTCCGGCGTACATGACTTTGTGCTGAAACCAGAGTGTGATGACCGCCGAAACCGCGGAAAGCGCCAGGAAGGGCACGAGGATCGCAAAATCTTTTCGGCGTAGCGCGCCCTCACCGCCCCAGACCAGCATCAGGAGGACCAGGGGCAATGCGATCACCGAGGACTTGCTGAGGAGGGCGGCGGTGAAGGCGCCCAGGGCGAGCAGGTAAGATGTCTTTTGCGTCCCGGCTCGATAGTGAAGAAAAGAAAGGACCGCGATCGCCGCGAAGAAAAAAGAAAGCGTATTTTTCCGTTGGGAAATCCAGACTACGGATTCGACGCCGAGGGGATGGAGACCAAAGAGCAAGGCGACACCCCAAGCGGCGCTGAAGTTCATTTTCCTTAATATCCGCCAGACGAGCACGGTGTTGAGACCGTGGAGGACAAGATTGGAGACGTGGTAACCTGCGGGATTTAATTTCCAGAGCCGCCACTCGAGCCAGAGGCTCGACCAGGTAAGCGGATAATAATCGGTAGCTTCCGTGGAAAACCAGATGCGAGCCAGGCCGCCGGGAAGTCCGATGAGCGGATTTCGGGTCAGGGTGACGTCGTCGTCCCAGATGAAGGCGCCGCCGAGGCCGGGGAGAAAGGCGACAAAGGTCAGCGAGAAGAGCGCCGCCCCGAGGAACCATTGGTTGCGTGTCAGCGCTGTCAGTTTGGCGGAAAGCGGCATCAGCTTGTTTGCCGAGTCTCTCGGGCATGATACCAGAGTGAGGAGCGAGTGTCGATAGACCGCGTGGGCCGCTAATTATGGGCTGTATTCCCCGGTTGGACCTGATCTAGAGTGGATCTTTCCCCGCCTAACGTTTTTAGCACCATGAAAACCACCCATACACTCCTCTGCCTGTCGTTATTTTTCCCGCTGCTGATTCCATCGGTGTCCGCCGAGGACCTGGGAGTCCGGATCCGATTCGGTCTCAAAGATGATGCGCCCACTGAATGGAACGGGAAGATTTCCGTTTCCCCGGGTAAAGTGGTTTACCTGACGGGGTGGCGATTTGAAAAGGGGGACCGCCTGGAGGGGACCGAAGGATGGACTGCATCGACGCACCCGCTGGGCCGGAGGAGATCCAACCGGCCTAAGGCTCAAACGCAGAAGAAGGCCAAGTTGAAAATTCCCACGGCCGAAAACGGCATCGTGGCGACGCTGGTGGATGTTACTGATACATCGATCGTAAAAGTTACGACTGCCCAGGGAGATTTTTCATTCGCACTTTCCAATATCCCACACGGATCCGCCTTGGATCGGCTTGACGGCGCAGTCCGTGTGGAGCGCACCGCGGCGGTGCAGCCCTTAAGCATGGGCGCGACGGACGACGATTTTCCCGCTGCGGCTTCCTCTTCCGATGGAAGCGTTTACGTCGCTTATGTGAGTTTCACCCCGGGGCATGATCGCGATCAGCGTGCCATGCCGTTGACGGAGGCACCCAAGAATTTCTCTTCATTGGCGGACCCCACGGGCGGTGACCAGGTTTGGCTGCGAGCCTTCCAGGGCGGCGCCTGGCAAGATCCCGTGGCGGTTACCCCGGGCGAAGGGGACATCTATAAGTGCGCGGTGGCTGTCGATGGGGAGGGCAGAGCCGTAGTCACGTGGTCGGAACGGAAAGTCGGCAACTTTGACATCTGGAGTCGTGCGTATGACGGGGGCACATTCGGCGAGAGCGAGCATGTTTCGCAGGGTCCGGGTAACGACGTTTCCCCCGTGTCAGCCACCGATGCCAGCGGCTGGGTGTGGGTCGCCTGGCAGGGAGTGGTGGAGGGACGATTCCAGATCCTGGCGCGCCGGCAGCAGCCGGGCGGCGGGTGGGGCGAGGTGGTTGCGGTCAGCGGGCACGACGGCAATTGCTGGGCTCCGGCGATCGCGGCGGACCGAAGCGGCAAGGTATCCGTGGCGTGGGACACCTATGACAAAGGCGATTACGATGTGTGGGTGCGGGACATCGGAGAAAAAAGCGAGGCGCGACCGGTGGCGAACACGCCTCTTTACGAAGCGCGTCCGTCGTTGACGTATGATCATGAAGGCAGGCTTTGGATCGCCTGGGAAGAGAGCGGCGAAAGCTGGGGCAAAGACTGGGGCGCGCTCGATAAGGAGGGCGGTCTCGGTCTTTACATCAACCGGCAGATCGGGATGCGAGTGTTGGCAGGCGAAGAATGGATGGAACCAGAGGCGTCGTTTGCCGAAGCATTGCCGGGGTTCGATGGGGAGACCGGCCCCAAGAAAACAGCTTCCGCGCAGCTGGCGTCGGCGAAGCGAGATCGGGTGGCCGGCGGCCACATAACATTCGCCGGCAAGTTTACTTACAACAACCTGGCGAGGCTAACCTCGGATCGTGACGGACGGATCTGGTTACTCGCGCGCACGCGCCAGGAGAACTTCCGAAGTCCGTTGGGCACCGTCTGGATGAATTACGCGGCTTATCTCGACCGCGGAGAGTGGACCGGCCCCATTCTGCTGCCTAACTCCGATAACCTGCTCTACAATCTGCCGGCGGTGGTGGCGGCTCCCGGCGGAGGGGGGGTATGGGTGGCGCACTCGACCGACTACAGGCAGGACCGCTATCGCGGCTGGCAGGAAACCCGGCTCGAGGGCGCCGGTGGCGGTGCGCTTGCATTCTTGAATTCCTCTCGTGATCCGTTCATCAACGATGTTTACCTGAGCCGGATCAGCGCGGAGGGGAGTCCAGGGACCATCGGGCTGCGCGCGGCCAAGAGGGCACCGGATGCCGATCCGCAACCGTCGAAGCACACCCTTAAAGAACGCATGGAAGTGGAAGGGATGCGGCAATACCGTGCCGAGGTCAACGGAGATAATCTTCGTATCCTGCGCGGAGAGTTTCACCGGCACACGGAAATCAGCGGGGACGGCGGCAAGGACGGACCGCTGGAGGACATGTGGCGGTATGCCATCGATGTGGCGATGTTCGACTGGATTGGGAACGGGGATCACGACAACGGCGGTCATCGCGAATACCCGTGGTGGCTCACCCAGAAAACGACGGACGCTTACCATGTGCCGGGCATATTTGATCCGCTGTTCACTTACGAGCGGAGCGTGAAATACCCCGAGGGTCATCGCAACGTGATCTTCGTCCAGCGGGGCGTGCGGACCCTGCGGCGATTGCCGATCTCAAGCGAGCTGAACCCGCGCCCGGCGCCGGACACGCAGATGCTTTACAAATACCTGCACCATTTCGACGGGATCTGCGCATCGCACACCAGCGCCACGGGCATGGGCACGGACTGGCGCGATCACGATCCCGTGGTGGAGCCCTTCGTGGAGATTTACCAGGGTGCCCGCCAGAATTACGAGCGCCCGGGCGCGCCGCGGGCGCCGACCGCGGACGACGCCCAGGGCGGTTGGCGACCCAAGGGCTTCATTAACCTGGCACTCCTCAAGGGTTACCGGCTCGCGTTCCAGGCGAGCAGCGACCATTACTCCACGCACATCAGTTATTGCAACGTGTTCGCGAAGGAAGCGTCGCGGCAGGGGATTTTCGACGCGATGAAAGCGCGGCATGTCTACGGTTCCACGGACAACATCATCGCGGACGTCCGCACCAGCGTGAACGGACGAGACTACATGATGGGGGATGAATTCACCACCAGCGAAAAGCCGGGTTTCGATGTCATTTTAGAGGGTACCGCCCCCTTTAAAGAAATCGTCGTCATCAAGGACGATGTCGTCGTGCACACGGCGACGCCCAATGCGAAGGAGGTGCGATTCCGCTGGAACGATCCCGCGCCGGAGGCCGGCGTGACGAGTTATTACTATGTCCGGGGCGAACAGACGGATGCGGAACTGGTGTGGGCTTCGCCGATGTGGATCAAGTATGCGCCGTGAGGAAGGCTGGAGGCGGATGTAGGTGCGAGCGTGAGCGAGTACCCGTATTCATGCTAAACGTATCCCCGTGGGCAGGGTACTCGCTCACGCTCGCACCTACGATTGTTGGCGCCCTCCTGATGCTTGTCGCCTCCGCGCTCGCCCACAACCCCGACACCAGTTACTTGCGGGTGACCTTAGGCGAAAAGGAGGTGGAACTGCGTTTTACGCTCGACATCTTTTCGCTGCAGCGGATCGCGGTGCTGGATGCGGACGGCAACCTGGAGGTGTCGCGCCGCGAACTCGAGGCTGAGGCCGTAACGATCTTTGACTATTTCCGGGAGCACGTGCTTTTCGAGATCGACGGCAAAGAAGCAGATCTCGGAGATGCGAGCGCCATAGGCTGGCCGGATGACATCGGCGACAGCGTGGCGCTGGAGCGCTATCATCAGGACCTCGTCCATTTTCCGTTCGTGAAACGCGTCCGGGACATGCCGCAGGATTTCTACGTGGGATTCGACGTGTTCGAGGCATTAAGCGAGCGGCACAAGATCATCGCCACGGTGATCCACGGCGAGGCACAGGATGAAATCGAGTTTACCATGTTCGAGCCCGATTATCTTTACGACACCGGATACCGGCCGACGTGGTGGCGGCGTCATAGGGGGCGGGTGGTTGCGGGTGCGGCGTGCGGAGTCATCCTCGTGGCGATAGGGGTTTTCATTCGCGTATTCAGTCGGTTAGATTCCCGGGCATGATCGGGGAGATAATGGCTCAGTATCCCAAGTACCATTATGCGGTGGCCTCCACTCAGCTGGTGCTGGCGATGCTGGGGATGGGCGCCGCGCTACGGCCGAAGGATTTCATCGAGATCGCCATCGAGCCGAAACCGATCCTGACGGGGAGCCTTTACCAATTGATCGGAATCCCGCTGCTCACCCTGGCGGTGACTTCGATGATCGATCTTCCCGCGGAGATCGTCGTCGGCATGTTCATGCTGGCGGCCATGCCCGGGGGATCGATGTCGAACGTCTACACCTATGTCGGCCGCGGGAATGCCGCCCTGTCGGTCGCCTTGACGGGCCTGCTCACCCTGACCGCCCTCTTGACCGCGCCACTGATCCTACGAACTTTTGCCTCGGAGCATTTGCCGCCGGAGATCCCCATGCCCGCCGGGGTGATCGTGCGCGAGATCGCCCTCTTCCTGCTGTTGCCGCTCATGACCGGAATGATCATCCGGCGTTTCACAATCAAAGCCGTCAAGCTTTCCATCTGGTCCATCCGCTGCAGC
Source organism: Verrucomicrobiales bacterium (assembly GCA_024638765.1). Taxonomy (GTDB): domain Bacteria; phylum Verrucomicrobiota; class Verrucomicrobiia; order Verrucomicrobiales; family DEV007; genus JAHEJT01. The sequence continues at coordinate 12,311 of JAHEJT010000049.1, read as the reverse complement.
CTGGTGGTGCTGGTGATCCTGGTGGTGGGATCCCTCGGCAGCGGACGGATCGATGTGGGAGCTTACGGCTGGAAGATCCCCCTCGTCATCATCGGCTTCTGTGTCGTCATCCAGCTGGTCATCGAAGTGTTGTCGGGAAAAATCCTGAAGTTTTCGATGCGCGATGTCACCGCGCTGGCCATTGAGTCCAGCATGAAGAATATCAACCTGGGCCTGTTGATTTCGGCATCCGTGTTTGCCCTGGAAGGACCCACCGCCGCGTTCGGCGGAGGCGTCCTCTTCGTGCTTCTCTTGTATGGGGGCGCCACCCTGATCGTGTCTGCGGTCCCGGCAGTGGTGAACTTCCGGTATCAGAAGCGGGGAGAGACACTCCGAGGTGGCGATCTATAATCATGGGGAAACGGGAATGGGCGGATGATGACGGGCTGCGGGGGATCAGTTTGCGCTCCGGAGTTTCTCTTTCTGCTCTTCCGTTAAATCGGTTTTCTCAAGCGCTTCGAGGGCCGCTTCGCGGTCTTTGTAGACAACCGAGGATGTGCAGCAAGTAATTTGCCTGAAGGGAAGGTAAGCTATGCGTCCAGCATAGACGACCCGGGCTACTCCCAATCCTCGATCACGATCTTCTTCCCCGAGCGTTTCACGACGACCTTCTGGCCTTTGCGCCAGCGGAGGGCTTTGATCTCCTCTACCGGGATAGTCACGTAATAGGTGTAGGTCCCGGTCTTGGTGATCTTGCGAACCGACGCCTTGCGCTTCGTCTCGCGCACCGCAGCCTGCACGGCCTTGCTTCCTGCGGCCTTTCGACTTTGTTTCGCTCCTGCCATCATTCTTCCTCCATTTCTTTTTGGTGCTGCTTGCTCATTGTCCCTGTCTGCTCCCCCTCGTCGCTTCTTTTAATCGCTTAGCCGTTCCCGCTCATAAAAATCCGCCCGTGCAGCGGTGGCATACTACGTAGCATAGTATATAGTATATTACGTAGCATTTCACAAGCGAGACGATTCCTCAACTCCGTATCTGCCGGGAACTACGGACGGAGAAAGGGGTCGCAGGAGAGGGAAAGGGAGCCCGGCGAAAAAGGGGGCCGGGCGGTTGAACCGCTGATTCACGCCAATGGACGCTGATATTCAGATTGGTTTTTGCACCATTGCTCGCGCGATCGCAGCACGGTTTTCGGCGACTCATGGGGCCGGTAATCAAGCGCCACGGTTCCACTTCCTTATACCTTATATTAGCGAAAATGGGCGTGGATGAGCGGTTCACCTCTGCGGCCCCGAGCCGCCAATGTGAGCACGCCATCGTTCAGAGTTTGAGGACGATAATCTGCAGCAGGTTCTTTCACCCGGGGCAACTCGTAACTGTGCCGTTCCTTAGAGGGATCCCTCGACTGCGCTCGGGATGACAGATTGGTGGAGGCGGTGTGACAAATGGGGGAGGGAAAAGGGGAAGAACGCTTTTGGGAATTGAAAAGGTGGGGCGATTGGGGTTTCTTGGTTGCGATGAAATCCCTCCTCCTCATCACGGTCCTGGCGTTGGGCATGGGTATGGCGCACGGGGCGGAACCGATCGACTTCGCGCACGAGGTGGTGCCGATTCTCCGGGAGCGCTGCGGGGAATGTCATGCCGGAGAGAAACGCAAGGGCGGTCTCTCCATGAACACGCGGGCTTTGCTCCTGGAGGGCAGTGAGAACGGGGAAGTGGTCGCACCCGGGGACGCGGAGAAGAGCTATCTCCTCGAAGTGATCCTCACGGACGACAAAGACACCCGCATGCCTCCCAAAGGGGAACGGCTTTCGGCGGAGGAAGTGGCGACCTTGAAGCGCTGGATCGAGGCGGGACTTCCGTGGGAGGAAGGGTTTGCGTTCGCGGCGCCGACCTGGGAACCGCCGCTGCAACCGCGGCGGCCGGAGCTGCCCCCGGCGGTGGACGGGCGAGAGAACCCCGTCGACCGGATTCTCGACGCGTATCTCGCGGAAAAAGAGATCGCCCGGCCGGACCCGGCGGAAGACGCGGTATTTCTGCGGCGGTTGAATCTCGACGTGCTGGGGTTGTTGCCCAGTCCGGAAAAGCTGGAGGCGTTCACGCAGGATAAGAAAGCAGGTCGGCGCGGGCGGTTGATTTCGTCGGTGCTCGCGGAGGATGCGGCCTACGCGGAGCACTGGCTCACGTTCTGGAACGACCTCCTGCGCAACGATTACGCGGGCACGGGATTCATCGACGGCGGCCGCAAGCAAATCACGGGTTGGCTTTACCGCGCGCTGATCGGGAACAAGCCGTTCGACGAGTTCACACGCGAACTGATCGCGCCGACCCCGGACTCGGAGGGCTTTATCAACGGTATCCAGTGGCGCGGGAATGTCAACGCGAGCCAGACGCGCAACATCCAGTTCTCACAGAACATTTCGCAGGTGTTTCTCGGGATCAATATGAAGTGCGCGTCCTGTCACGACAGTTTCATCGACGACTGGAAACTGGAAGAAGCTTACAACCTGGGCGCGATTTACGCGACGGAACCGATGGAACTGCATCGATGCGACAAGCCGACGGGCGAAATGGCGCGGGCGGCGTGGATTTTTCCCGAGCTGGGCGATATCGACCCCGAAGCGGCGCAGCCCGAGCGGCTGGCGCAGCTGGCGGAGCTGATGACGCATTCGGAGAACGGGCGCTTCACGCGGACGATCGTGAACCGGATCTGGCATCGCCTGATGGGGCGGGGGATCGTGCACCCGGTCGATGCGATGCACAGCGAACCCTGGAACGAGGACTTGCTCGATTACCTCGCGGTGCGGTTCGCGGACGACGGATACGATCTTAAGAAACTGATTGCCTTGATCGCCAGCTCGGAGGCTTACCAGTCACAGGTGGCCGCGGTGGAAGGCGAGCCCGAGCCGGGCGAATACGTGTATCGCGGGCCGCTGGCCAAGCGGATGACGGCGGAGCAGTTCGTGGACGCGGTGTGGCAGTTGACGGACGCGGCGCCCACGCGGCCGGTGACGCAGGTGCTGCGGATGAAGCTGGAACCGGGAGCATTCGAAGATGTCGTCATTGGCGGGAAATGGATCTGGTCGAATGCCAAGGAGAAACCGGTGGCCGGAGAGACGATTGCCTTGCGGAAGGTGTTCGAGCTGCCGCGGAAAGCGTCGCGGGCGGACGGCGTGATCACTGCGGACAACGAATACACGCTCTTCGTGAACGGAAAGAAGATTGGGAGCGACCCCGACTGGATGACCGTGGAGACAGTAGCGCTGGAAGACGTGCTCGTGCCGGGGAAGAACGTGATCTTGATTTCGGCGAAGAACGGGGGGGACAAGCCGAACGCTGCGGCGGTGTTTTTCGAGGCGCGGCTTAAGATCGAGGATGCGAAATCGGAGACAAAAGAGGAGATTGCGATCGTGACGGACGAATCGTGGGAATGGACGAACCGCCGGCTCAATCCGAGAGGTCAGTTCGGGAATCCGCCTAAGGAATGGCTGCCGGTGCGGGAGCGCGGCGGGGGCTGGGCGAAGCGCGTCGACGATCAAATTCGCGCCGGGATCGCTCAGGCAGGCACAGCGCGCCCGCCGATGGTGCGCGCGTCATTGGTGAAGAGCGATCTCCTGATGCGCTCCCTGGGTCGGCCCAACCGGGAGCAAGTGGTGACGGTGCGGCCCGAGCAGTTGACGACCTTGCAGGCGATCGATTTGGCGAATGGTACGATCCTGGCGAAGACACTGGAGCGGGGGGCGGGAAACATTGCGGCGAACACGAGTGGCAGTGCGGAAGAGTGGATCGACGCGCTGTATCTTCGGGCGTTGTCCCGGGCGCCCACGCCCGATGAACTGGCCGTGATGAAGGAAATACTGGGCCCCAAGATTTCGCAACAAGGAGTGGAAGATGTGCTGTGGACGGTGTTAATGCTGCCGGAGTTTCAGCTGATTCGATGAGACAGGAGACTTGAGATGACTTTCCCAATATCCATGGGATTGGACGTGGAGGGCGACGCTTTGTCGTCGCCGCGATGTACCCCAAACGAATCGGTTCGCCCAGGGACAGGGCGGTTGCGACGACGCGCAACCCTCCACGCCTTGGACCGCTTGGGATCGCTCCGTGAAACAGACTATTTCCTCTTGCTGGCTTTCGATTTAGGCTATCTTTCCGAAGAGGAATGTCATTTGCTGAACGACAAAGCGGACGAAACGGCCCGAACCCTCGCCGGCCTCATGGACTCCGTGCGATCCAACTCATGAAGTCTCAAGTCTCAAGTCTCAAGTCTCAGGGCTCTCATGAAGAGATCGCCCGGCGTGATTTTTTGAAGAAACTCGGGGCTTCGACGGCGGCCGCCATGATGGCGGGGGCGCCGCGCTTGAGTTTCGGCACGGAAAAGGTGGTCCACCCGGCGGCCACGGCGGATGCGTGTATTCTGCTCTGGATGGGGGGCGGGATGGCGGCGCCGGATACGTTCGATCCGAAGACCTATCATCCCTTTGAGATTGGGCTGCCGATGGAAAAGATTTTGTCGACGTTCCCGGCGATCGACACGGCGGTCGACAATATCAAGATCACGAAGGGGCTCGAGAACGTCGCCAAGGTGATGGACCGGGCCACGTTGATTCGGTCGCACGTCCAGGCGGACCTCGGTCACATCCTCCACTCCCGGCACCAGTATCACTGGCACACCGGATACGTGCCGCCGCAGACGGTGGCCGCGCCGCACATCGGGGCGTGGATGGCGAAGGTGCTCGGCCCGCGCAACCCCGTAATGCCGCCGTTCATCAACATCGGCCAGCGCATCGAAGGCGTGGGCGAGCAGGAGGAGCTGAAAGCGTTTACGACGGCGGGTTTTTTCGGGAGCGAGTATGGGCCGTTTAATTTACCGTATCCGGAAGACGCGGTGCGGGCGGTGCAGCCGCCGGAGGGGATGGATCCGGGGCGGTTCGCGAACCGGTACCGCGCTTACCGGAAACTCATCGAGAAAAGCCCGCACCGCGAATATCTTTCCGATTACCAGCAGGAATCGATGTTGCGGTCGATGGACAATGCGCATCGATTGCTGGAGTCAAAGGAACGCGACGCGTTCGATTTGACGCGTGAGCCGAAAGTGAAGTTCGACGCCTACGGCGAGAGCCGCTTCGGGCGCGGCTGTCTCCTGGCGCGGCGACTCGTGGAGTCGGGCGCCCGCTACATCGAGGTGACCACCGAATACGTGCCGTTCTTGAACTGGGACACGCACGAGAACGGGCACACGACGGCGAAGCGTTTGAAAGAGGAGATCGACCGGCCCATCGCGCAGTTGATCCTGGATCTCGAGGAACGCGGCCTCCTCGACCGGACCCTGGTGATCATCGCAAGCGAGTTCAGCCGGGACGCCATGATCGAGGGAGTGCCCGGCTCCAATGCGCGCGATCAGTCGCGGGCCAAGACCGATACGCTCCAGGAAATGACACATTACGGGTTGCACCGGCATTTCACGGGAGGGACATCGGTGGTGATGTTCGGGGGCGGCATGAAGCGTGGGTTCGTTTATGGCGAGACCGCGCCGGAGCGCCCGCTGGTGGCAGTCGAGAATCCGGTGTCGATCATGGATCTGCATGCGACCATTTTCACGGCCATGGGGATCAGTCCGAAGACGGCCTTTGACGTGGAGAAAAGACCCTTTTACGCGACCGAAGACGGCAAAGGGAAGACGGTGAAAGAATTGTTTGGGTGAGGCGATACAGGGCGTTAAAAGTGTTATGAGTGAGCGGGAGTGCAAGCAGACCAGATCCCCTCACCCTGACCCTCTCCCCTGGGGAGAGGGGATTTGATGCTCAGCTCTGATGGGGGAGGGCAAGCTTATAAAACCGGCGGCTAGATTTCATCCGATGTAAGAAATTGTCCCAGCCTGAATGCCCTTAATGGTCCCTTCGCTTTTATGGTTTCCAAGACTGGTTTGTTCTTCCCCTCTCCCCAGGGGAGAGGGTTAGGGTGAGGGGAGTTCTGATGAAGTCTTTTATCCGTCATAGCGTGAAATTCTTTTCCTTGCAGATCCTGAGACCTGCGGTGCTCACAGCCTTCCTATCGGCGCAGGCACTTTTCGTTGCCATCACCGCCGAAGAAGAACTGCGCGATTTCACGAGCACCACGGGCCAGGCGATCAAAGCGCGGCTGGTTTCGGCGGAGGCGGGGCAGGTGACGATTGTCCGGGACGATGGCAAGGAATTCACGCTGCCGGTGACTCGTCTTAAAGAGGAAGACCAGGCGTATATTCGCGAATGGGCGGAGAAGCAGGCATCGGCCCCCGCGCCGGCCGCCGCGGTGGATTCGGATGTCCCGCTGGAGACAATCAACGGGTCCATCGGCCACCCCTTTTTCGCCGATGGGAATCTCTGGGCCAATGTGCCTGAGACCGCGGCGGAGCGGCTCGAGTGGCCGCGGGAATCCAAGACCGAATATCAAAGCAGCTTCCGCCTTTACGCCAAGGAGGATTACCGATTCCTGGGCGCCCGGCCTTACTCGGCGGTCCTCTACGGAGTGGAGGGCGCGGTCTCCAGCATCTCCATCGTCTTCGCGAACAAGGGCGATTACTTCGGCGCTAAAGGATCCGGGGAGATGCATTTCGAAAAAGACACCACGGCGAAGCCCACGATCACGGGATTCCGGAAAAACATGGAGCACGATGTCGCGAAGATTTCCGAAAGCCTGACGGCGTCGTTGGGTGAGCCGGAGAAGCAGTCGTTCGGGGAAGGAGAATCCCGTCGCCGGGTGCTGCGCTGGGATTGGAGTGGTCACGCCTTTCTGTTGTCCGAGGAAGAGGATGAGTTCGTGAGTGTGGCCATCGAACCGGTGGCGTTCGCGGACAAACGCGGCAGCGCGCGGCGGACATCCGACGCGGTGATCCGGGAGCGATCCCGCGGCAACGTGGACCGGCGCGAGAACGGCGACGTCGTGATTACCAATCTGCCGATGGTGGACCAGGGTCCGAAGGGTTATTGCGTCCCGGCGACGGCGGAGCGCTGCATGCGTTACCTGGGAATTCCTGCGGACATGTACCTGTTGGCGATGACCGGGCAGACGGATTTCGGGGGCGGCACCAGCGTGACGCGATTGCTCGAGGCCATGGGGACGGACATTAAGCGGAAGGGGCGATCCATGGATCGATTCGAGGAAGACGAGATCGAGATCCGCAAGATCGCCAAGTACATTGACGACGGGATCCCGGTGATGTGGACATTGTTCAGCACCAAGGAATTCAATGCCACAGCGAACGCCCGGAGCAAAGAGCGCCGTGAAATTGAAGATTGGAAGGCCTGGGCTGCAAACATGGAGCAGGCGGCGGAAGAGGCGGCCTTGGGGCAGGACATGTCCACCGGCCACGTGGTCTTGATTATCGGGTATAACAAGGAGACCGGGGAGATCGCGTTCAGCGATTCCTGGGGCGAGCGTTACACCGAGCGCTGGATCACGGCCAGGGAAGCGGAGCAGGTTTCCCAACGCCAGTTTTATGTGATTGAACTGTGAGCGGGCCGGGGCGAAGGAAGATGATCAGGATCCTGTCATCACTGCAGTTGGCGATCCTGGTGGGGTTCGCTGGCGGCGCGTTCGCACCGGTGGATGCCGCCGAGGGAAAATCGCTAATCAACAAGGATGCCTATGCATTGGCGAAACTGCTGAAGCCTGCAAGGTTAAGCGCCAAGGTGGGCGAGGGGGATTTCGATGCGGCACAAAAACAGCTGATCCGGATCCTGGAAGCCCTCGAGCGCGGCGATCGGACCAGCGGACCGCGGCCCAAAGACATGCTCGAGCTGGCGTATGACCACTTTGTCGAGGGCATGAACCCGCAGTGGAAACTGCAGGCACAATCGGCGTTGTTGAAGACCTGGGAGGAGGCGCACAGCCTGGGACTCTTCGATGTCGGGAGCAAGTTCACCACCAAAATCACGCGGGGGCCGGATACCGGTAAGGAATGCGTCTTCGAATACATCGCGCCTCCGGACCAGTTACCTTTGTTCTCCAATGATTACGCCAACGTCCGGGTCGTGGCGCCCAGCAAGCAGAGGGTCGGAACCGAATTGAGCCCTTATGACTTGGCGGCGGTGCAGCGGCTTAGCCGCATCGGTGAAGAGGCCTTGGGGATTCGTCTGGAGGAAAAGCAGGACAACAAGGAGGCTGCCAAGGCCGCCAGGGCACCGTGGGAACGCGAGATGGCGGCTGCGGGCGATGCCGCGGAAGCGGCGCCCAAGCTTATATTTTCCGGCGGGATCACGGCGTCGCCGAGCAAGAGCAACGGTGAGCGCTACGAGGCGACTCTTGAGATTACGAACCTCTCGCGGCATCCCACGGAGGTGGAAGTGGAATGCTGGTTTCTGGGGATTACCGGAGAAAAGCGGCGGCGTTATCGCATGGGCGATGCATCGCGCACCGTCCCACTACGGGCGGGAGAAGTCTGGCGCGGCGAGTTTTTCAGTAACCCGGTGAACAAATTCCGGGGCACGGTTGCGATGCTGGACGGGCTGAATCCCAAGAACAAGAAAGATAAGAAGAAGATCGTGGTCAAAGGCCGCGGTTGGGTGGCACGGGTGCTTCACAAGGGCGAGGTTATCGCGATGGCGGCCTCGACAAATGACCTGCTGCCGTACGCCGGGGAGGAATTCGAGGCCCTCAAGGCGTTGCCGTAAGGGGGGTGCTGTGAAATTCGTAGCGGAACTCGCCAAGAGTTCCGGTCTCTCGCGCAGGCGTCGACCTAGGGTAGTGACGCCGGTAGCGAGCGTGGCGAAACAATTGTGAGACAGGCGTTTATCCCCGCTCCGCGGGGCTCTGCAAAAAGGCTCCGCCTGAAATAAAGCGCTTCGCGCAGAGCAGTCGCCGGTCCCAAATGACAGGCGAGACGCCTGTCTCACAATGGCCGTCGCCCTGCCCTCGAATGATATAGGCCCGAGTTGACGCCTCTGTGATCCATCGGGATTCCGCGACAGCGCCCCAGGCTTTCGGGCCTATTCCGCCCCGTGCGCGGCAGGGTCCTCCCCGGCTGCGCCTTCGAGGCTGCTTAAGTAAGCAATGAGGTCGCGGATCTCCCGCCTGGTCAAGAGCGCGCCCATGGGGGGCATCGCGGAGACCGGGGGCAGCCGGTTGTCTATTTCGGATAAAGAAATTTTGCGGATCGTTCCCTCGGGAAGCTTGAGGTCGATGTGGGTATCGGTTTCCTCGAGAAGATTGCCGCCCAGGCTGGAACCGTCTTTCATGGTGACGAGGGTAAGACCGTATCCCGGCGCGATCACCGCGGTGGGATTGACGAGGGATTCGAGAAGGTAATCCGGTTGGACGCGGGCGCCGACACCGGTGAGGTCGGGCCCGGCGACTCCGCCGTCTTCGCCTGCCTTGTGACACTTGAGGCACTGTCCGGCGGCGTGGGTATCAAAAATCTTCTTGCCGGCGGCGGCGTGTCCACCGGATAGCGCAATGCGAAACGGCGCGAGGAGATCGGTTGGATCGAGCGCGGCCCTCCACGCGGCCAGTTTCTCTCGGATCGCGGGCTCGGTGCGCGCTTCGCAGGCTTCAATAAGGTCGAGCCGGCTGCCCGCGGGTTCACTGTCCTTGAGGAGGCGGTCGATACCGGCAATCAATTCCTCCACGATCTTGGGGTGGGAACCGATTTCTCCGAGCAGCGCGTAAGCGTGCTGCCTGTCGATGACCTGGCCGTCGCGCAGGAGGGCGAGCGCGGCATCGATTCCCGCTGCGCGATCAAAAAGGAGGAGGGCACGGCAGGTTTCCGCGCGGATCACGGCGTCTGTATCTTTGAGAAGCGCCGGGAACATGGCCACGAGGGCGTCGTGTTTGCGCCCGGCGAGTTGCCGGAGGGATTCCGTGCGGACTTCGGTGATATTGTCCGGCCGGGCGAGTTGCTGAAGGAGGACTTCGTCCGGAATGCCGTAATTGTAAATGCCGGCGAGACGGATAGCGGTGGCGAGAAGAGATCCGTCCGCGGAGTCGAGGATCGTGGGCATCTGCCGGTGGACTTCGCTCTTAATATCCGGGCGTGCGCCTTTCACGGGCCGGTGAATTCCCACAGTGGCGTCGATGACCCGGGGAGAATCCCATTCTTTGATGGCCTTCAAGGCCTGCCGTCGGAGCATCTCGGGGAGATCTCCGTTGTTGGCATAGGTGAGGAGGCGACGGGCATGCGATTTATCGCCGAGGCGGAGGTTGGCGTTAATGAGGCGAGTGTGGATGATGAAATCCCGCGCCGTCTTGGGGAGAGGCTCACGGTATTCCAACGGGGTCGTGAATCGCTCAAGGTATTGCGCGAGCTGCGGAATGGATTCCTCGATATTGAGATCGTTGACGGCCCGGATGGCCTCATGCCGGATGGCGATATCCTTGTCATCAAGAAACCGCCCGATGCGGGGATCTTTCCAGCGACGGAAGGCGAGTGCCGCTCCCATGCGGACCGCATTTGAGTCGTGGAAGGCCAGCGAGAGCGCGAGATCGCGTTGGTTGAGATAGTAGAGACCCATGACGCAGGCGTGCCGGAGGTAAGCGTCACGGTTGTCATTACTCCGCAGGGCGAGCACGAGGCTCTGAAAACCTCTTCCATACCCGGCGCGGCCGATGCCGATGGCCGCGAATGTCCTGACCCGGGTGCTGGGGTCCTTCAACAAGAGCTCCGCGAGGAGTTTGCCGGCGCGAGGATGGGCGATATCACCGAGGACCTTGGCGCACTGGGCGCGCACCTCCTCTTCGGGTTCCTCCTGAGAAAGGATTGCGAGCAAGGGGTCGCATGCGGACGGGTCTTTGCGGCCGAGTTGCCACAGCCCCCAGATCCCGTGGAGTCGTGTGAGCAACGATTCCCCATCCCGGGCGGCTTCCGTAAAGATGGCGGGGGCTTCTTTTCTTCGTTTCGCCAGCGTGAATTGCGCTTTCTGGCGCACTCGCAGGTCGGGATGACCGAGTAAGCCGTCAAGGTCGGCGGAGGTCACTTGCGTGAAGTCAAGCGACAGCAGCTGGCGTGTTTGGAGGACGAGTCGGGACTCCAGGTGATCGGGAGAAAATATCGTATAGATATTTCCAATATCCTGCTTCACCCAGCCGTTGTTGTTGAAGCAGCAGAGATACATCTTCCCGTCGGGCCCGAACTCCACATCCGTGTTCCCGAGTCCTACCATGAACTCGTGGACGTTCTTCGAGGTGAAGCCGCCGCCGGCGGGTTCGACTGCGAAAGCCTCCAGGTCTCCGTTGGCGCCGCCGAAATTGCAGACAAAAAAGTGGTCTGCGTATCGTTCGGGAAAGGCGGTCCCACCGTAATTGTAGACCAGCCCGGAAGGCCCCCAACTCACGTTGTCGACGCAGGGCAGGATCCACGCGGGTTGGTCCTCGTGGCGCGGCTCCCAGAGGCCTTCCGTCATCCACGGTTCCAAGGATATTTCTTTGTCGTGGTCTTGGAAACGGTAGAGGGGAGTGCGCACGCCGAGCTGATCGCGGAAATTGAGGAGGCTTTGATGACCGGCGCTCCAACCGGAATCGCCGCCTTCGAGGACGTAAACGAGCCTGCCCTTATCCCACTGGTCTGCGTCGTTATCGCAGGTAAACAGGTTGCCGAACTTATCGAAGGCAAGTTCCTGGGGATTTCGCAGACCGCGATAGTACTCCTCGAGATTACTCCCGTCCGGGTCGCAGCGGAATACCGCCCCGCGCATGGGCGCGAAATAGTTTTTCCCTTCCTTGGTGGTGACGTTATATCCGCGATCGCCGATAGACCAGTAAAGGCGTCCGTCCGGGCCCCAGATGAGGCCATGCATGTCGTGACCGCTGAGGCTCATGCGGACGCCGAAGCCATCCTGGAGTGAGTCTCTCTTCTCGGCCCGGCCGTCCGCATCGGCGTCTTCCAGTCGCCACAGGTGCGGGATGTTAGTGTAATAAATCTTCCCCTCGCCGTAGAGCAGGCCGATGCCCGGTCCGTCGAGAGGATCGTTGAAACCCGAGGCGTAGACGGAGGACTGATCGGCGCGGCCATCGTTATCCCTGTCCTCGACCATCACGATTCGGTCGTCGAACTCGGTATAGTAAGAGAGCGGCCGTTTTTTGGCGTGTTTCTCGAACATGCGCAGCCGGTCCGCGTTGGTGCGGCTGGCGAGGTCGTCGAAGAGCATATGCTGCTCATTGCGAATGTCGTCCACACCGGCGCGCCACCGGTGGATTTCGGCGACATACAGTCTCCCCTTGTCGTCGAAGCAGATGGCGGAGGGATTGATGACCTGGGTCTGATCCGCGAAGAGGTCGATCTTGAGATCCTCGGGGAACGTGAAATTGGCGATACGCAGTTCGGCTTCGCGGGCGTAAGGGTCGGAATCGGAACCTGCCTC
>JAHEJT010000199.1 GCA_024638765.1 Verrucomicrobiales bacterium | reverse complement strand
CCCGGGCGGCGTGATAGCCGCACATGCCGTGGACGCCGGCTCCGGGCGGGGTGGAGGCGGAACACAAAAAGATGTCCTTCGCGGGAGTGGTGTAAGGGTTGAGGCGGGCGACGGGACGCGCGAACATCTGGCGGAGATCCTGGACGCCGCCGATGACATCGCCACCGATGTCGTTGGGGTTGTAGGCTTCATAATCCGCAGGCGCCATGGTGCTGCGCGCCACGATGGTGTCGCGGAAGCCGGGGGCGAACCGTTCGATCTGATTGAGGATGGGTTCGCTCATGTCCCGATCGGAGGCGTGGGGCACGTGGCAGTAAGCCCAGCACGTGTGCCGTCCCTCACCGGGGGTGCGCGTCGAATCAAAAAGACTTTGCTGCGAAACGAGGACGAACGGTTTTTCCGAGTGGCGATCTTCCCAACAGTCGCGCTCGGAAGCCGCGACCTCGTCGAGAGGCCCTCCCAGGTGCACAGTGCCGGCCCGGCGGCAGTCGGCCGCGCTCCAGGGAATCGGTTCGCTGATGGCGAGATCGAGTTTGAAGACGCCGGGTCCGTAGCGGTAAGCGCGGAGTTTTTGACGATAGTTTTCCGGAAGGCGCTCCCCGGCGATGCCCGCGAGCGCGCGGGGGCTGGTATCGAAAAGATACGCGCGCGCGGGGGGCAATTCGTCCAGATGCGCAACGGGCTGGCCGCAGACAATTTCGCCGCCCAGGGAAAGGAAGAGCCGGGCGAGCGCATCGGCGATTCTCCCCGAGCCTCCCCTGGCGAAGGGCCACCCGGCGTGATGGGCGCTGAGCGTGAGCATGATTCCGACCGCGGCGGTGAAGGGTCGTTCCAGGGGAAGGATGGAATGGGCGGCGTTGCCGGCGAAGAGGGCGCAGGCGCGCTCTCCGCAAAAGGTTTTTTTTGCGAAGCCGGTGCCCGTGCGCGCGGCATGGCGCCCGAAGCGGGCCAGGAGAAAGGGATTGCGCGGAGGGAAGGGCAGCGGCCCGAGGAGTTCGGAGAAGAGGTCCCCGGCGCGGTCGGCAAGCGGTTGAAAGACGCGGTGGTAAGCTTTCCCGTCGCGCGGGCCGAGACCATCGGCGGTTGCTTCCACGGATCGATGGAGGAGGGCCGCGGTGCCGTCGTCGAGCGGATGCGCGAGCGGGACGTCGGGATGGACCCACTCGAGGCCGTATTGCTCAAGCGATTGTGCGGCGAAGAAAGGGGAAGAGGAAGCGAGGGGATGGACCGCTGAGCAGATGTCGTGGACGAAACCGGGGAGGGTGAGGCTGGCATCGCTGCGCATTCCTCCGCCGATGCTTTGTTTGCCTTCGATGAGTAACACCTGGTGTCCACGGCGGGCGAGGGTGATGGCGGCGGCAAAACCGTTGGGTCCGGAACCGGTGACGACAGCATCGTAGGATGAGGACTTCGGTGTGCTGGAGAACGCGAGGGGCTCGGCCACGGGGGATATCCTCTCACCGGGCGCAGGGGCATCAAGGGGAAAGGTTTCCTGAGTCGGAAGTCGGTAATCTCGGACAGCGGAATGTGGAATGCGGAGTCGGGAGTCCACCGTCGATCGATTAGAGGCACCACAACACGCATGATTGTCATCCCGAGCGTAGTCGAGGGATGACATACGAAGGCTTAGGGGATGGGAGTGCTTCGCATGTTCAGGGCTTAAGATTCGCGGTCTCTGGGCCGGATAGAAAAGCCGTTGCGGGGACTGAGACGCTCTGTTAAGATGGTAAAGGTGCTGCGGGTCCGCTGGTGTGATCGCATTGCCAATGAGATTCCAAGTACAACCACCATGATGAAGAAGTTTGCTTTACCTGTTTTGTTTTTGTTGGCGTTGGCTTTGTGCAGTGCCGGGTGTCAGACCACGGGCGGCGGCGCCTTGTTGGGCGCCGGCACCGGCGCGGGAGCCGGCGCGATTATTGGTCATAACGTCGACGGGGTTTCCGCGGGCGAAGGCGCGCTGGCAGGGGCGGCCATCGGGGGGTTGCTGGGCGCGCAGCAGGGGCGACAGAACGAGAGGATCAACAGCCTGGAGCGACAGGCCAACTCCACGGTGGTGAACGTGACCAACAGCAACGGAAGCGTGACCCCGGTGACCTTGACGCGTTACGGCAATCAATGGCGCGGGCCGCGGGGGGAACTCTACAACAGCTTGCCGAGCGGGAGCCAGTTGCGGGGGGCTTACGGGTTTTAGAGCAGCTGCGGCTTCCAGCCGCAGTTTCGTTTCCGTTCCGCGGTCCCGATCCATCGGTGCAGCTACTTGCTCCCGCGGAAGTCAATCCGAGGGCGAGGGGATAGCCCAATGAAAATACTCGTCATCGGCGCGCGGCGCGGGATCGGCAAGGTGCTCTGCGAACTGGCGATCGAGCATCGCCACGAGGTGACAGCCCTGGTGCGGGACGCCGCAGGCATGGCGGATATTCGATCCCAGGCGCACATTATCGAGGGGGATATTCTCGATGCCGGGAAAGTGTCGCAGGCGGTGGAAGGGCAGGACGTGGTTTGCACGGCCATTGGGATCGGGCCGACGCGCCGCCCGGTGAGTGTGTTCTCCGAGGGGATAAAGCACACGATTGCGGCGATGAAACGGCACGGGGTGGAGCGCTTGATCGCCGTGACCGGCATTGGCGCCGGCGACAGCGTGGGGCATGGAGGCTTTCTTTATGACCGGATCTTCAATCCCCTCCTTCTTTCGACGATTTACGCGGACAAGAACCGGGAGGAACAGCTCATCCGGGAATCGGGATTGCGGTGGACCATCGTGCGTCCTGGTTTTCTTACCAACGGTCCGCTGAAGGGAAGTTACCGGGCCACGGACAGGCTCGAGGGCGTGCGCTGCGGGAAGATTTCGAGGGCCGATGTCGCGCACTTCATCCTGGGGGAGGCCGCGAGTGGGGAATGGGAAGGGAAGACACCGCTGCTGACGTATTAGAGGATCGAGGTGGATGGATGGGCGGAGGGTTGGATTGCTCGACTCTCCTTTGCTCAAACTGCGGAGGGCTGGGAGGCAAGGGTGCGGGGAGAAGGTGTCTTCTATTTTGTGACTTTTTCGGGGTCCGTGCCCGTCTAATTCCTCGAAAGCAGCACCCCAGGAGAAAAAGTCATGAATCAGTCCCAGAATCCCGTGGAAGAGGAACTCACCCCCAAGCCGGCCCCGTCCGGAGAATCCCGCGGATTATTGTTTTTTACAGTCTTTCTACTCTTTGTGCTTTGGCTCCTCGTCCTCAGTGCGCACGTGTGAGGGGGTTGGCGCGTCGGGGCGCTGGTCTATTGCGGGTTCGGCCGGCCGTTTGACCCCTGGGCCACTGCCTGATCTTGTTCCTCGCCGTCAGCGGGGGTCTCGAAATTTGTTGCGGTCCCAGCGGGGAAGGGTCAAACTTATATCCTAATCTTTGACCCAACAATTTCTGTCTGCTACACGGAGAGGGTAGCATCATGCAGGAGTGCGACGATCTGACCCTATGCCAGCATGTTCTCGCTGGCGACGAGGCCGCCGCCGTGGCGTTCCGCGCGCATTATTATCCCCTGGTTTACGGGGTGGTATTCGGACGCTGCGGGGATTCCCGCTCCAAGGCTGAGGCCGAGGACATCGCGGAGGGGGTGATTGCGGATTGTTACGGCGCCAACGGGAAACCTCCCTTGTTGACGCTCTACTCCGGGCGGGCCCCGTTGGAGAGCTGGCTGTGCCGGGTGGCGATCAACCGCCTGAAGAATCTGTGGCGCAGCGGGCGCTGGCGATACGAGCAGTCGGCGGATCTGGATGACGAAGGGGTTTCCGAGTTCCCCAATAATGCCCAAGGGTCCGGGGACGGAGAGGCCGAGCTGATCGCGCGAGACTCCGACGTGGCGGAGTTATTCGGGGAAGCCATCGTGGCGGCTTTCCGGGATTTGCCGCCTCGGGATGTGATATTTCTTCGGCTGGTTTACCTCCACAAGGTTCCCCGCGTCCGGATTGCGGAGACCTGGGGCTGTGATCCCGCCACCGTGGGGCGGAGCATGCAGCGCTCCCTGGGGGCCCTGCGGGCCAAGACCATGGATCATCTCAGGCATTTCGACGAGAATCTGGAGATCAGCTGGGAGGATTGCCATGCCATGTGCAGCCGCTGGCCCCTTTTGCTGGCCCGGGCGGGGAATTCCGAGCGGCGCCGGCGGGGCGACCAGGAAAAAACCGAATAATTTACACCGGGCGGCGCAAATTAGGCCAGCCCAGGTGTTATACGCGTGAATCAACGTATCCGCATCACTCGAGTATGGAGTCGGGGGGAACGGACATCTTCGACGCGATGTTCGGTGTGAGTGGGTTGGATGTTTTCACCCATCCCCTTGGGGCGGAGCAATCGGGGCTGGGGGCCGTCTTGGAAGACAGGGAAACAACGATACTGACCTCGGAACAGAAGACGCGGCTGAAGGTGTTTGCCGCAGGTTCCGGAGATGCCAAGTTGCGCGGTGAGATGGAGGCGCTGATGAGCGTCAACCGTCTGGCGCTGGATTACTTCGCACAGCTGTTGCGGGGGAAGACAGAAGAACCTGGTGCGCCGGGTTCCGACGCGCAGCTCGGCTCAGATTAAGTCGTCAAGTGGTATCGCCGGCGGATCGATCCGGCGGAGTGCAAGTGATGCAATCTCAGTAGTTTTCAGGTTCTTCGTATTCTCGGGCCGATGCGCCGCGGCACCGGGTTTCGCGGGTGATACAGACCGCGAGGAGGGAGGGCACGGTTTTGCATTCCGCTTTCCAAAAAAACGCCACCGCTCGATATTTTGATATCTACGGGAGGAATCAGTGAGTTACGTGGGTTACTCCAGCGCCGGTGCAGAGCCGACCCGCAAGAAAGGACAAGTCCCTGCGCAAGAAACCCTGATCCCGGGTGTATTACTCTTGCCACCATCCTGGGTGGCAAAACACAGGGGGATAGCAAAAAAGTACCAGGAAATTAGTCGAGCAATACGACAACGGGCCGGCCGGTTAATCCCGGTCGGCCCCTCATCCCGGAAGGAGTGGGGTTACCGAAGGGAAATGATCGCTCAACAGAAAAAGAAAGTCCTCGTGGTGGATGACGAGACGGGATTCACCAAGCTGCTCAAGCTGAATCTCGAAGAGACGGGGAAGTACGAAGTGTTTTGCGAGAACGACGCAGTCCATGCGCTCGATACGGCGCACTACGTACATCCGGATATCGTGCTTCTTGACATCGTGATGCCCGGGAAAGACGGGGGAGACGTGGCACACGAGTTCGAAGACGATCCGGAATTGGGGGAAGTGCCCGTGGTCTTCGTGACGGCCTTGGTCGACAACGAAGATTCCCATGGGACTGTCGTTCGGAATTCGCAGGGTCAGCAGCTCTTGGGAAAACCGTTTCGATTCCACACGTTATGCGACTGTATCGACACCAACACCCGGTGGGAGCGTCCCAGGACGCAGGAGCCGGAGTTGGTTGCGTGAGGCCGCCGGAGAAAGAGCCCGCCAGCGTGAAGCAGGGTGGGTGTCCGGGTGGCGTGGGAGGCCGGTGACTCCGGTCGCGTCGCCCGGGCGGGCTGCTTTATCTCAGCAGCGTGAACCCCCCGTCGATGTCCACGGCGGACCCGGTGATGAACGAGGCGGCGTCCGAGCAGATAAAGGCGGCCAGTTCGGCGATGTCCTCGGGCGTGCCCATCCGCCCGATCGGTTGGGCGGCGCTGAGTTTCTCGAACACTTCCTCTTCCTTTCCCGGGTAGTTTTCCTGGAGATAGTTGTCGACGAAGGGGGTGTGGACGCGCGCCGGGCAGAGGCAGTTGCACCGGATATCCTGGTCGACGTAATCGCGTGCCACGGAAAGCGTCATGCTGAATACCGCGCCCTTGGTCATGGAATACGCGAAGCGATCGGGGATGCCGATTCTGGCGGCGACCGACGCCATGTTGAGGATGACGCCCCCGCCATTGTCGAGCATGGGGCGGATCGCGGCACGCATGCAGTTGTAGACACCGCGGGCATTTACCCCGAAGAGGTGTTCGAAGTCGTCGGGTGTCGTGGTTTCCAGGGTGCCGATATGCGCGATCCCGGCGTTATTGACGAGGATCCCGGGCGAGCCATGGTGCTTGACGATGGTCTCGAACGCGTCCGTAACCGCGAAATGATCGGAAACGTCCACAGCATAGGACCAAGCCTCGCCTCCCGCTCTTTCAATGGATGCGACGGTGGAGGCGCCGGCTTTGCCGTCGCAATCGAGGACGGCGACGCGCGCGCCCAGGGTTGCGAATTTTGCGGCGATGGCGGCGCCGATGCCGGAGCCCGCGCCGGTGATGACCGCGAGTTTGTCGGAGAGATTGGGCACGGTTTTTTTTAACCGCGGATTACACGGATTACACGGATTATTTTTGTCGCAGATGAGCTGTAGGTGCGAGCGTGAGCGAGTACCCCCGACTTCGGGGTACTCGCTCACGCTCGGCGGGGGTACTCGCTCACGCTCGGCGGGGGTACTCGCTCACGCTCGGCGGGGGTACTCGCTCACGCTCGGCGGGGGTACTCGCTCACGCTCGCACCTACAGAGATACTCCGCGCTTCCAGGGGAGGAAGTCGTGTTGACCGAGGAGGGCGGCTTTGGTGGGTGTCTTGCCAGAGGCGACCTGGAGGGAGAGCGCGAGGAGTTTTTCGCCGGTTTCGGCGATGGAGGCCGATCCCTCGATGATGGGACCGGCGTCGAAGTCGATCATGTCCGGGAATTTTTTGGAGGTGGTCATGTTGCTGGAGACTTTGATCACAGGCGTGACGGGATTGCCCGTGGGCGTGCCCATGCCGGTGGAAAAGAGAATGAGGTTGGCATGCGCAGCGGCGAGCGCAGTGGTGGATTCGACGTCGTTTCCGGGGGTGCAGAGCAGGGTGAGTCCGGGTTTCGTCGCCCACCCGGGGTAATCGATGGCGTCACTGACGGGCGAGGTGCCGCCTTTTTTGGCTGCCCCGGCGGATTTGATGGCGTCGGTGATGAGGCCGTCGCGGATGTTCCCCGGCGAGGGGTTCATGGAAAGGGCTGAGCCGACGGCTTCGGCGCGGGCGCTGTAAGCGCGCATCAGGTCGATGAATTTCTGCGCGACCTCGGCATCGGCACAGCGGTCGATGAGTTCCTGTTCCACCCCGCAGAGTTCGGGAAACTCTGAGAGGATGGCTTTGCCTCCGAGGGCCACGACCAGGTCTACGGCGTGACCGATGGCGGGGTTGGCAGAAATACCCGAGAATCCGTCGGAGGCGCCGCACTCGACCCCGATCGTCAGCTTGTCGAGTGGAGCGGGTCCGCGCGTGACCTGGTTGACGCGGGTGAGGGCGACGAAGGTGTCGCGGATGGCTGACTCGAGGAGCGCTTTTTCCGAGGGATGCCGGTGTTGTTCGTAAACGAGGAGAGGTTTGTCGAAGTCCGGGCTGCGCCTGGCGATTTCATCTTCGAGGATCGAGACCTCGGCGTTCTGGCAGCCGAGACTGAGGACGGTGGCGCCGGCGACGTTGGGATGGGTAATGTACCCTGCGAGCAGACCGCAGAGCGCTGCGGCGTCTTCGCGGGTGCCGCCGCAGCCGAGGCCGTGGGAAAGAAAGTGGATGCCGTCGACAAACGTGCCGTTTGATCCTGATGCGCCTTCGGCGCGGTTTTCCTCGCTGGCACCGCTCATCGTGATCGCAGAAAGCGCTTCCGCGGAGGCGCCTTTGGCGTGGGCGTGGACGAGGGAAGTGGTGAAGGCTTCGTAAGGGGAGGCGGTATGGAAGCCGAGCGCGCGCTGCATGGCCTGGCGCATGACGTCGACATTGCGATTCTCGCAGAAGACCATGGGAATCACGATCCAGTGATTCGCAGTGCCGACCGAACCGTCGGCGCGATGGTATCCGAGGAAGGATTTTTCTTGAAAGGCGGAGACGTCGGGCGCGGTCCACTCCTGAGAGGGCTGGTCGCCGAGTTCGAACGCGGCGGCATCGTGGATGAGGTTTTCCGTGGTCAGCGATTCACCGCGGGCGACCGGGCGCGTGGTCTTACCGACGAGCACGCCGTAAAGGCGGACGGGGGCGCCTTCGGGGAAGTCTTGGCAGGCGAATTTGTGCTTGGCCAAGACGGGGGCGGGGAGGCGGTAAGCGTCGCCGTTGAGGGTGACCTCGGCGCCGGCCGGGAGGTCGCGCAGGGCGACCGCGGCGTTGTCGCGGGGATCGAGCTTGAGGGCGGGTGTGTTCACCAGAATTGGAAGTTAACCGCGAAATATGCGAAATACACGAAATTAGGAAGTAGCCCGCCGCTCCGCGGCGGTTTTATTTTGATCCGCCGCGGAGCGGCGGGCTACTTCAGAATTGGCAGATGGCAGGTTGAAAACCTGCCCCACTTTTTCAAGAATACAGGCATGGGGAATTTTTCGGAGGCGCATTACCGGGGGCGGCGGCGGGATGTATTCGGGATGGCGCGGGAGGAAGCGGCGGATCTCGATGTGCTGCTGGTGTCGGATCCGGTGGGGGTGCGCTATTTGACCGGGTTGACGGAGGGAAGCCGCCATCTCTTGATCCACGGGGAAGAAGCCTGGCTCATCACGGGCACGATGTTCCGCGACCTGGCGGAGGAAGAAGCGGTAGCTGCAGAGGTGCTCTCGGTGGAGCCACCTTTTAAC
>JAHEJT010000198.1 GCA_024638765.1 Verrucomicrobiales bacterium | reverse complement strand
CCGAAATAGCCGATCACGTTCCAGATGGACATGGCGCCCGTCTGCCCCCCCGGCCGGACCTGCGTGCTGATCTCGGGGGCCAGGTTCATGCTGTGCCCCAGCCACTCCTTGTTGGCGGAGAGCTGCTCGACCATCGACGAGAGACCGCCGACGTGCTGGACGGACAGCCACGCCAGGAGAAAGGCGCCGCCGGTGGCGATGAGAAACTGGATAAAATCGGTGTAGACCACCCCGTAGAGTCCGCTGAACGCGCACAGGAGCAGCGCGCAGCCCATGACGACGAGCGTGGCCAGCATTTCGGAGGACAGGGAAAACCCGAGGATATCGAACTGGTGCCCTCCGAGGCCCAACGCCTCCTGGGAAATCGTCACCATGGCCTTCGCCACCCAGCCGATGATCAACGGGCAGAGCACGAGGGCACCGACGCCCGCGGATATGCCGCGCAATGCCGGGGCCGACTTGCCGGAATAACGAAGCTCGATCAGCTCGACGTCGGTAACCACCTTCGTGCGGCGCCACAGTCGGGCAAAGAGCACCACGCCCAGGGCGGAACCGATGAGGGGCGCCCAATACTGCCACACCGCGTGGACCCCGTACTGGCGCACCAGGGAGCCGACCCACAACGGGGTGTCCGCGGCGAAACTCGTGGCAATCATGGATGCCCCGGCGACATACCATTTCAGGGTCCGCCCGGAGACGAAGAAGGAGTCGACGTTCTTTCCGGCCCGGTGGCTGAAATACACCCCCACCCCGACCATGGATACTAGGAATAAGCCGACGACGGTCCAATCAATCCAATGCATGCTATTCCGTCCCCACTCTCTTTGTTCCCGCCGGCACCGCCGGGAGGGAGCCGCGCGGACCCTCCTCACCAATACTTATCTTCTGCACCTGGCCCGCTTCCAGGTTCACCTCAAGCGTTCGCGTCTCGCCGAAAGGAAGCTCGAGCTCAATCCTTTGCGCATTTCGCATCGAACACAATTCGACCTGGAGTTCCCCGGCCTCCAGATCCCACTCCATCGACACCCGCACGCCTCCCCGCGCCACCAATCCCACCACGGAACCCGACCGCCATTTCCCTGGGAGCGCGGGCAGAAGCGAGATGATTCCCTGCCTGGAATGCATCAGCATCTGGTGCACCGCGGAGGACCAACCCATGTTGGCGTCGATCTGGAGCGGCGCCCACTCCATCTCCACCCCGATCCCCATCCCGCGCCAGTCGTTGTGCGTCGTGTAGAAACTGCTCGTCATGCACGATCGCGAAACCTGGTCGAGGCATTCGAGCGCCTGATCTCCGTCCTGCATCCGCGCATACACGTTTGCCATGTGCGCCAGCGACCAGCCGGTCTGTTCGCCGAGCCCGATGACATGCCGCTTGTCGATCGCGGTTTGAAACGCGCGGAAAAGCTCCGGATCCGAATCGCGGGTGACTTCCCTGCCGGGAAAGACCGGATAGATATGCGACTGGTGGCGGTGGTGGTAATTGTCCTCGAAGAACGGATGCATCCACTCTTTCACCGCGCCGTCCTCGTTAATCTGGTAGGGCGGAATCCGGGTGAGCATCTCCTCCCACTTCTCCACCTCGTCCGCGTATTGTTCGGTCAACCGGGCGCCCTCGACCAGGTGGTTGAGCACCTCTTTGGCCAGGGCAAAGTCCATCGTCGCGTTAATGGTCGTTTCCATGGCCGCCCCCATGCCTCTGCCGTCCCAGTAGTTGCCGGGTGAGTTTTCGGGCGAGTTCGACGGCGCGCTGGTATACAACCCGTCATCCCCGGTCATAAAGAAGTCTTCGTAGAACAGCGCCGTCTCGCGGAGGAAGGGCAGCGCGCGTTCCCGCAGAAAGCCTTCGTCCCCGGTATAGCGATAGTAGTCGTAGTAGTGGTGCGCAATCCAGGCTGCCGCGCCGGTCCAGTGAATGATGTGCGGCCGGATCGTCTTCAGCAGCCCCGACGGCGGGGTCGTGACCGCCGGAATAAAGATCCCGCGACAGCCGTAGAGTTTGCGCGCGTTTTCCCGGAAATCGTCCATCAGCCGGTCGTAGTAATCGAACACCGGGAGAATCACTTCCGCCAACTGGCCGGAAAGCGCCTGCCAGTAAATCATCTGCAGGTTTTCGTTCGCCATGTTGAAGGCCCAAAACCCGCGATATTCCCCGCACCAGTTGCCATAGAGATGACAGGGCTGCCCGCCTTCGCGGGAACTGGAAATCAAGAGATATCGGCCGTAGGCCCACATCTTTTCCACCAGCGCCGTCGGCGCCTCGCCCTGGTAGGCCTCGAGCAGGAGTTCCTCGTTCGAAACGCGATGATCTTCCTCCGAACTTCCGAGGTCCAGCTGCACGCGCCGGAATAACTCGCCGTGCTCGGCGGCGTGTGGCGCCAGCAAGGCCTGGTAATCCATCGCCGTCGCTTCGAGTTCCCCTTGCAGCCGGGCCCACGCGGACTCACGATCCTCGTGCGCAAAAACCTTGAGAGCAACCAGGAGGCTTTCCCCGCCGCTCACATGGATCCCTTCGGCGTCCGCATCGAGTTCTCCCGAGCGCGAAATCACCCGCGCGACCGCTCCGAAATCCGCCCCGTCGTCGTTGCGGGCGGCGTAACGAACGAACCCTGCCGCGTCGGCCAACATCTCCACGGCCTGGGGAAGCGGCGAATCTCCCTTTCTCCAGGACCGGACGTCCGCCCGGTCGTGCAGATCGAGGGCCACATCGACCGTAAGCGGGCCGCCGGTGCTCCGGATTTCCATCACGATCAGATCGTCGGTCCGCGACACGAACAGCTTTCGCGAATAGGCAACCCCGTCGTCCTCCCAGCCGACCGACACCTCTCCCGTTTCCATGTCGAGCGCCCGGCGGTAATTGCGGAACCCCTTGTGCACCGGCATCTTGATCTTCAGATCGCCCAGCGGCAGCGGGTATCCGACGTTTGGATGGTAGCCCAGCCGCGTCAGTTCATCCGCCACGAGGTGGTCGGCGACGTGATGCATGCCTTCGAACAGCAGCTGGCGCACATCCGGCAACTTCTCGCTCACATCCGGGAGTTCCTGCGTTTTCACCCGGTGCCACAAATCTTCATGCGTCAGCATGATCGTTTCGTCATGGACCGCCCCGTAAACCGCGGCTCCGACCGGACCGTTCCCCGAAGGAAGGGCTTCCCGCCATTTCGCTCCCCACCAGGAAGCGGGAGTCTTCATCAGCAGCTTGTTCTTCATCGGAGGTTCCATCCCAGCATGACGACAACCTCGTGCGATCGAGACCGACGCCATCCGCCAATAGATGGATTGCGTCAGCACTCAGTTGCGTAACGCCCCACTTTATGAGAATCTGATCGCGAAACAATGAATATCTGCGCCAAATCTATGAACATTTGCGTCACGTTTTGCCGCCTTTCACGCTAAGGAGATCCGGCAAGTGAAGCATGTAGCCCTGTTGATCGAGTCGTCCCGCTCCTACGGCCGTGGACTCCTGGAGGGAGTCGCGGCCTACGTCCGGGTGCACGGACGCTGGTCGTTGCGGCACCAGGAAATGTCGATCGATGCCAATCCGCCGGGTTGGCTTCACGATTGGAAGGGGGACGGGATCCTTGCCCGCATCGAAACCGACCGGATGGTCGAAACCATCCGTGATCTCGGCATCCCGACGGTCGATCTTCGCTGCTGGAAAAAGATCGACGGCGTCCCGCGCATCGATACGGACAACGAGGCGACCGTCCGGCTTGCGGTCGATCATCTGCGCGACCGCGGGTTGCGCCGGTTTGCTTTTTGCGGATTCGCGGGCGCCGACTATTCGGTCCAGCGACTCACCTTCTTACGGAAGTACCTGGATACCCTTGGATTCGAGTTGGAGGCCTACGAGTCAAAAGGTCCGCGGAAACTCACGACCATGGGCGCGGAACTGAAAGGGATGCTGGATGAAGCGGGCGTGACGGCATGGCTCCATGAGCTGGAGAAGCCGGTGGGTTTGCTGGCCAGCAACGATATTCGCGCCCGACAGGTGCTTCAGTGCTGCCAGGACGCGGGGATCGGAGTGCCCGACGATGTGGCCGTGGTCGGCGTGGACAACGACGACGTGATCTGTTCGCTGTGTTATCCAAACCTCACCAGCATCGAGCCCGACGCGCAGAAGATCGGCCATGAGGCAGCGTCCCTGCTGGATGGAATGATGGACGGCGCCGACCCTCCGGCGGATACGATTCTAATTCCGCCGAAGCGCGTTATTGTTCGCGGGTCAACCGATGTCGTCGCCATTGAAGACAGGACGACTGCCGCGGCTTACCGGTATCTGCGCGAGCATGCCTGTGAAGGAATCTCCGTGGAAGACGTGGTGCAGAGTGTGCCCCTCGCGCGCCGATCGCTGGAACGACGCATGCGCAAGCACTTCGGCCGCACTCCCGCGGAGCTCATCGCCGAGATACGACTGGCACGAATCAAGCAACTGCTGGAAGAAACCGACTTTCCTTTGAAGAAAATAGCTGCGTTAACCGGATTCTCGCACGACGAACACATGGCGGTCTTCTTTCGCAGGCAAATGGGTGAGCCTCCAGGGCAATACCGGAAATCGTGGCAGGCGGTCCATGCTACAGGCACAACACCGTGAGCTGCTTCGGTCCGTGCCCACGCGTCACATGCTCGGTGCTTACGACTCAAGATACCTGACGTCCGCCCTGGCTGGCACAGCTATGAGCAGGCACCAAGATACGCTGTTCACGTATGGTTGTTTATGCACCGCAAGCTTGGTCCTGCTTACCGGTATTCGGGGAAAGAGGGTATTAAATGACACGGAAAATCAGTGACCTTCTCGCATCCCACTTGCTCCATCACCTGTTGGAATTGACGCTTCACCATGGTGATCGTGTGGTTCCCTCCGTCCTTTCCGAGAGCACCCACCCCATACATGAAGGATCGGCCCATGAAAGTGAACTTGGCGCCGCTCGCAAGCGCACAGGCAATGTCCGGCCCGGCGCGGAGACCACTGTCGATCATAAGGGTCGTGCGATCGCCGAACTTTTGCGCCAGCGCTGTCATTGGTTTGATTGTGGATTGGCCCGCATCGAGCTGACGGCCGCCGTGATTGGAAACGATGATCCCGTCGACGCCGAGTCCAACCGCCTTCTCTGCGTCCTCCTCGTTGACCACCCCCTTGATAACGAGCTTCCCCTTCCATCGATCGCGAAGCGCGGCGATCTTGTCGGGGCTGAGCCGGCCGGAGAAGGTCTTGTTCATGAAGAGCGCGAGATGTTTCATGGTCAACCCCGTGGGAATGTAGGGTTTCATCGTCTTGAATTCCGGTGCGCCCGCCGCCAGCTGGCCGAAAGACCAGGTCGGGTGCATCATCATTTGAATGACATTTTGAACCGACATTTTCGGCGGGATCGAGAGACCGTTTTTTATCTCCTTTGGTCGCCACGCAAACGTGGGGGTATCGGCGAGAATGACAAGGACTTGCATCCCTGCATTGGCGGCACGCTCAAGCAACTTGTCGCGCAGCTCGTCTTCTTTGGGGTGATAGAGCTGAAACCAGGCGGTTCCCTGGGTGATTTCGGCGACTGTTTCGATACTGGCGGTGCCAACCGTGCTGAGGATGAATGGGATGTTGTGATCGTGCGCGGCTTTCGCGAGAATTTCGGTAGAGCCCGGCCAAATCAAGCCCTGCAACCCGATGGGAGCGATGCCGAAGGGAGCATCGTAGGTTTTACCGAACAGTTCTGTTTTCGAATCCGATCCCTGATAGTCCCTCAGATACCATGGCTTTAATTGCACGTCGCGAATCTCATCGGTGTTTCGCCGCAGATTAATCTCGGAGTTGCATCCGCCTTCGAGATATTCGAACGCGAAACGCGGCATCCGCTGACGCGCCCGCTCCCGGATATGCTCGATCGAGGGGTATTTTGAGTTAACGGCTTCGCTCATGAATGAAATGTCCGATGCCCAATTTGCTGGAGCAAATCCAACTGCGGGGGATGACACCGCCTATTTGAAAGGTCGATGAAATAACGAGTGAACAAGGCGATCTTCACGGCGGAGGGGAGTAGCGCTAGACCTGGCGTTCGCTGCCCGTCGAGCGAAGGTGCATCGTTTTGCGCTCCAGGTTATGGTGGCCCTCGATGAACCGCACCGTGCCGCTGCGGGCGCGCATCACGACCGAGTGGGTGGTGGCAATTGATCCCCGCACCCTGACGCCCCGCAGCAGCGGGCTGGTGCTGATGCCGGTCGCCGTAAAGACCAGGTTGTCACCACGGGCCAGGTCCCTCGACATGTATTCCTTGTCCAGCCGGTCGCCCCAGCCTTCCGCGATCAGGTCCTTGCGTTCGTCATCGTCACGCGGCCAGATTTTCGCGCGCATCCCGCCCCCCAGGCAGCGCAGGCCCGCGGCGGAGAGAATCCCTTCGGGCGTTCCGCCGATGCCGGCGTAAAGATCGATATTCGAGGTGTGCATGGCGGGCGCCAACGCCGCGCCGATGTCGCCATCCATGATCATGCGCAGCGCCGCGCCCTTGCGCCGCACCGCATCAATAAGATCTCCGTTGCGCGGGCGGTCCAGCACACAGACGACCACGTCGCGCACGTCTTTCCCCAGGATCTTCGCGGTCACATCGATCACCTCGCCAATGGGCGCATCGATATGGATGGGCAGGCTGGGGTCCTTCTTCCACGCGCGCCGCACCTCCAGCGGATAAGCGAGCTTGTTCATGTAAAACGCGGGAATGTCCTGCAGGCAGGTTTCGTCATCATCGGCCGGCGCCGCGGTCGCGATACAACTTAACGAATTGGGCATCCCCTTACTCACGTTGGTAGTGCCGTCGACGGGGTCCAGGGCAATCTCGAATCGAGGCGAGCCGTCCTTCCATGTGCCGACCTTTTCGCCTTTGAAAAGACCCGGCGCCTCATCCTTGATCCCCTCGCCGATCATAACCTCGCCACGAATGTCCATCAGGTCGAACATACCGCGGATCGCGTCGCACGCGGCCTCGTCGGCCTTTTCCTTCTGGCCTTTGCCGAGCCACTGGAGCGTGTTCAGCGCGCCGATCTCCGTCGCGCGGAGAAAATCGAATTCAATTTGGCGTTCGAAGTCGCTCCCGTGGGAAGTTTTCTTGTTCATCTTTGGTCTCTTGGCAGTCGTCATGGTGATTCTCTGGATCGTGGTTGTGGTTAAACTATTGATAAATTGGTGTGCGGCTCTTCAGCATTACCTGAGGAACGCCTCGTGCAGGCCGCCGTCGACCGTGATCACTTGCCCCGTCGTCTTGCTCAAACGATTGCTCACCAGCAGAAAATACGCTTCCGCCTGGTCTGCCGGGGTAATCGGCGATTTGGTCAAGGTGCGGTCCGCATAAAACTGTGCGA
This sequence comes from Verrucomicrobiales bacterium, assembly GCA_024638765.1. Classification (GTDB taxonomy): domain Bacteria; phylum Verrucomicrobiota; class Verrucomicrobiia; order Verrucomicrobiales; family DEV007; genus JAHEJT01. The sequence goes on along the minus strand of JAHEJT010000198.1, from coordinate 1,266 downwards.
GCTTGTCGACCAGCGACTCGTCCGGTTCGTCGTCGCTGTAGGGGATCTCGTATTTGGCAAGCGAGCCAATGACGCGGTCCCGCGGGAACATGGCGGAACCTTTTACCACGGTCGCCGGCGCGACTCCGTTGACGCGGACCAGTGGTGCCAGTTCGATGGCGAGTTCCCGCACGAGGTGATTGGCAGCCGCTTTCGAAGTGTCGTAAGCGACGCTTCCTTTTTTCGCGACGGCGGCATTGGCGCTGGTCGTGATGACGAGGTTTCCTCGGAGGCCCTGGTCCTGCCAGGTCTTCCACGCTTCGTCGGCGACCAGATAACTGCCCGTGACGTTGATATTGAACGTCAACCCCCACTTGTCATCCGGAATGTGGCCCGTCGTATCGCTGGGAACGAAAATGCCCGCCGTCACTTCGATCGAATCGAACCCGCCGTAAGCCAGCGCCACTTCGTCGAGCATGGCGCGGATGCTGGCGCGGTCGGTGATGTCCGCACCCAGTCCGATCGCCTGTCCGCAGCCGCTGATGCCGCTGCCGGCCACGCCGATCCCTTGGCCCACTTCGTCCGTGATCTCTCCCGCCGTCGCTTCGGCGGCTTCCTTGTTGAGATCGGCGGCCACGATATGCGCGCCTTCCTTCACGAGGCGATGCGCGGTTTCTTTGCCGATGCCCGATCCCGCGCCGATGACGACGTGGATTTGCCGTTCCAGCTCCTTTTCAGGCGGCATCCGCTGCAGCTTGGCTTCCTCGAGCGCCCAGTATTCGATGTCGAAGGCCTCCTGCTGCGGGAGCGCAATGTATTCGTCGATCGCTTCCGCGCCGCGCATCACTTCGACCGCGCAATTATAGAACTCGGCGGTGACGCGCGACTCGCTCTTGCTCTTTCCCCACGCGATCATGCCCAGCCCGGGGATAAGGACCACGGTGGGGTTCGGGTCGCGCATGGCCGGCGAGCCGGGGCGCTTGCAGGCTTCGTAATACGCGGCGTAATCCTTGCGGTAATTCTCCAGTCCCTCCGCGAGTTTGCCGCGGAGCGCATCGACGTCGCCCGTCGAGGGATCCCAATCGACGTAAAGCGGTTTGATCTTGGTGCGCAGGAAATGGTCGGGACAACTCGTGCCCAACTCGGCCAAGCGCGCCGCGTCCTGCGAATTCACGAAGCGGCGGATCGTTTCGTCGTCCTGGATCGTGCCGATAAAGCGTTTCTGCTGAGATACCTGGCCGCGCAGCCAGGGCAGGATAGCGGCGAAGACCGCGCGGCGCTGCTCTT
>JAHEJT010000197.1 GCA_024638765.1 Verrucomicrobiales bacterium | reverse complement strand
TGGAACGCGATGCGCCGCCGGAGCAAAGAGAACGTATCAAAGATCTGCAGGAAGAGGTCGACCAGATGTCCGAAATGGTGAACGAGCTGCTCTCTTTCTCGCGCGCTACAATGCAGCCCACGGAAACCCAACTTGAACCGATCGTCCTCAAGGATCTGATCAACGACGTCATCAAACGCGAGGTCATGGAGGATGTGCCCATCGAAGCGCACGTCGATGAATCGTTCAGCGTCCTCGCCGATTCCAAGCTCCTGTCGCGTTCGCTCGCCAATCTCATCCGCAATGCCATCCGTTACGCAGGCGATGAGGGTCCCATCGAAATCTCGGCGGCCACGGATAACGGGGAAGCGGTCGTCACCGTGAGCGATTCCGGTCCGGGAGTCCCGGAGGATGCGTTGCCCACCATCTTCGATCCGTTTTATCGCCCTGAATCATCGCGCAGCCGCGAAAGCGGCGGGGTCGGCCTGGGACTTGCGATCGTCAAATCCTGCATCGAAGCCTGCAAAGGCACCGTCAGCTGCCGCAACCGCGAGCCGCGAGGTTTCGAAGTCGAACTGCGCCTAGCACCGGCGTGAGAAAGTAGGACAGGCATCCTGCCTGTCCCCTCAAAGAAACACCGGCGGGACGCCGGTCTCACTATCTCATTGTGACACGGGCGTCTCGGCGTCGATGACTTTCCCTTCCACTTCGCGTTCCACCCCGCCTTCCGCGGCTTGCGCCTTGCGGCGCCGGCGGAAGAAGGCGATGGCCCCGATCAGCAGGGCCGTGGCCGCGGCTTCATCGAGATTGCCCACCAGGGGCGTGTTGTCCGGAATCAACTCGAACACGCCGAAGGTCGGGTTGAGGAGATAGAGAAATCCGGCCGCTCCCAGCGCCAGCATCATGAGCGGGTGACTTTTCTTTACAGGCTTCATGCGGATTAACTTACCCCTCCCGGAGCCCGGCGCGATTACAATTTCCGGCCGCGATTGCAATGGCCGCAATCCCTGTAGTTACGGGGGCAAATCGAGCTTGTGAAATTTTTCACAAATTCGGCTTGCCCCTCATTTGCCCCCTCCTCATAGTGCCTTCGACCAGCCCAGCCAGGCCGGCACATCTATGCCCAAGTCGGTTCAAGAGTTCGAGGCGCCGGATACCGCCGCCCGTTCGGCGCAACAGGTTGAGGCCTATCAACAGACCACCGAAGACATCATCGGCGAGAAGTTGATCCTCAACATGGGTCCTTCCCACCCCGCCACCCACGGAGTCTTGCGCCTGATCCTCGAACTCGACGGCGAAATCATCACCAAGGCCACCCCGGACGTCGGGTTTCTGCATCGCGGCGACGAAAAAATCGCCGAGAATATGCATTACAACCAGTTCGTGCCTTACACGGACCGGCTCGATTATCTTGCGCCTCTCGCCAATAACGTGGCTTACGCCCTCGCGGTGGAAAAACTGTTAGGCTGGGAGCTGCCACCGCGGGGGAAAGCAATCCGCGTCCTCTGCTGCGAACTGGCGCGCGTCTCCGCCCACCTCCTCGGACTGGGCGCTTACGCCATGGACGTCGGCGCCATGACTGTCTTCCTCTATACCTTTCAGCAGCGCGAACTCATTTACAACCTCTGCGAGATTCTCACCGGCGCGCGCTTCACGACCTCTTATACCCGCGTCGGCGGCCAGACGCGCGATTTTCCCGAGGGATTTGTCGACGAGGTGCGCAAGTTCTGCGACGGATTCCTGCCGGTGCTCGATGAAGTCGATACCCTGCTCAGCCGCAACAAGATCTTCCTCGACCGCACCTGTGACGTCGGAGTCATTTCAAAGGAAGATGCCATCGCATACGGAATCACCGGTCCCAACCTGCGCGGCTCGGGCGTCGATTACGACCTTCGCAAAGCCCATCCTTACCTGGATTACGAGAAATACGACTTCGACATCCCCATCGGCGAGAACGGCGATTGTTACGATCGATACCTGGTCCGCATGGAGGAGATGCGCCAGAGCGTCAAGATACTGCACCAGGTCATGGACGACCTTCCGGACGGTCCCATCAATGTCGTCGATCCCAAGAGCACGCTCCCTGAGAAAGAAAAAGTGCTCATGAGCATGGAGGAACTCATCCACCATTTTATCGTTTCCACCCAGGGAATCGACGCGCCGGAGGGCGAAATCTATTTCGGGGCCGAGAATCCCAAGGGCGAACTCGGCTTTTACATCAACAGCAAAGGCGGGGGCGTGCCGCACCGGCTCAAGATCCGTGCGCCTTCGTTCGTCAACCTGAGCATTCTTCCCAAACTTCTCCCCGGCCACATGATGAGCGATGTCGTCGCCATCCTCGGCAGCCTCGACTTCGTCATGGGCGAATGTGACCGTTAATAATGTGGGATTGCCGCAAAGAGGCGCAAAAGGCGCAGAAGGATATGAATGAAAAACAAATATTCGAGTTGTGCGACATCGTCCGTGAAACCAGCTTTGCGCTGCACAGTTACCATCGCCACGGGCACTTGGAGAAAGTGTACGAAAACGGCTTAACGCACCGCCTTCGAAAACATGGAATCAAAATCGAACAGCAGATTCCTCTCAGCGTGCATGATGAGGATGGCACAGTCCTCGGTGAATACTTCGCAGACCTGCTCGTGGAGAACGTGCTAATTGTTGAGCTGAAGGCAGTCCGCTCGATTACCCCTGAGCATACAGCCCAACTTCTTGGATACCTCCGTTCCTCTCAAAAAGAACATGGGCTCCTGATTAACTTTGGCTCACCAAGGCTTCAGATAAAGAAATACGCTCTATCAGAGAAGTAATTCTTTGCGTCTCTTGCGCCTTTTTGCGGCTATACCAAATGAACGTCCCCAAAGAAATCGAAGCCGAGATCGACGAGCGTATCACGCATTACCCCGTGAGCAAGCGCAGCGCCGCGCTCCCGGTCCTGCACTCCCTGCAGGAACATTTCGGGTATGTCACGGAAGAAGCTGTCGAATGGGTCGCCGCAAAACTCGATCTCGAGCCGATCAACATCCTGGAGCTGGTGACCTTTTACCCCGGCTTTCGGCAGTCGGCGCCCGGCAAGTATCACATCCGCGTCTGCCGCACCCTCTCCTGCGCCATGGAGGGAAGCTACGAACTCATGGAAAAGCTTTGCCAGGAAGCAAAAATCGACCGCTCCGAAGTCTCCCATCATCATCCCATCGCCGTCAGTGAGGACGGAAAGTTCAGCATCGAATTCGCAGAGTGTCTCGCCAGTTGCGGGACCGGCCCCGTCTGCCTCGTTAACGACGATTTCCACGAAGCCGTCGAACCCGCCAAAGCTGACAAACTTCTCAAGCAATACGACTAAGGTTTCACTCGACACTCGACACCCGACACTTCTCTCCCCGTGAGCAAAGCGAACGCCATCAATTACAAGAAAGGCAAGGAACCCCACGCCCGGGAGTACCGCCTCGTCTTCAAGAACGTCGATCGCAAGGGCTGGGATCCCGGCATCGATTGCTATCTCCAGGATGGCGGATACCGGGAGCTGAAGAAAGCGCTCCTCATGGATCCCGTGGATATCACCGAGGATGTGAAAAAATCCGGCCTCCGCGGCCGGGGCGGCGCGGGATTCCCCACCGGCGTCAAGTGGGGCTTCATTCCTCCCAACAACACCAAGCCCGTTTACCTGATCTGTAACGCCGACGAATCCGAGCCGGGCACCTTCAAGGACCGCTACATCATCCACCAGGATCCTCACCAGCTGCTTGAAGGGATGATTATCTCCTGTTTCGCCACCGGCGCGAACCTCGCCTACATCTATATCCGGGAAGAATTTCCCGAAGGCGCGCGGATTCTCGAAAAAGCCATCGAGGAATGCCATCAGAAAGGCTTCCTCGGCAAAAATATTCTCAAATCCAAATTCGATCTCGAGATTTTTGTCCACCGCGGCGCCGGGGCTTATATCTGCGGAGAAGAAACCGGCCTCATCGAATCGCTGGAAGGTAAGCGACCTTACCCGCGCATCAAGCCGCCCTATTTTCCGGCGGCCCTTGGCCTCTACATGTGCCCCACCATCGTCAACAACGTGGAATCATTGTGCAACGTGAAGCACATCATCGCGATGGGCGGTGATGCGTTTGCCAAGCTCGGGACGGCGCGCAACACGGGCACCCGCGTGCTTTGCGTGAGTGGTGACGTCGTCAATCCGGGATATTTCGAAGTCGAGGTCGGCCACATTACCATGGGCGAACTGATCCACGACCTTTGCGGCGGTCTTAAACCCGGCCGCAAGTTGAAAGCTGTCATTCCCGGCGGGAGTTCCGCCAAAGTCCTGCGCGCCGGCGAAAAATTCAAAATCAAGAAGGGCGATCAAGAAATCGAGATCGGCATCGAAGACATTCCCATGGACTTTGACACCCTGATGGCCTGCGGTTCCATGGCGGGGTCCGGCGGCGTCATCGTCATCGACGACAGCCGGAAAGCCAGCTGGATCCTCAACAACATCAACGAGTTCTATGCCCATGAAAGCTGCGGACAGTGCACCCCCTGCCGCGAGGGTTCGCTCTGGATGAAGAAGATTACCGATCGCATCACCCGAGGCGAGGCCAGCCCCGACGACGTCGAAACCCTCGAATCGGTGGCTTTCAATATTGACGGAAAAACCATCTGCGCCTTCGGGGAAGCCTGCGCCTGGCCCACCGAGAGCTTCGTCGCCAAATTCCGTGAAGAATTTCTAGCCGATACCAGCGAAAAGTACGACGACGCCATCCTCAACCCCGAAACCGAACTCGCCGCCGCCCACCTCAGCTCTGAGACCTGATAACCGACACCCGACACCCGGCACCTGATTGATGATTGCTGAATGGTGATTGTTGATTTTCGAAGTCCGGACTTCACCCTTCAAAAATCATCAATCATCAATCGTCAATCCACGCCGTCCCTCTGACACCTGCCTGCCACGCCACAGCCTTGGTGAAGGCGGGATACCTGATACCTGATACCTGATAAACCACGTGAGCGAAGCGAACGACAAAGTCAACGTCCAGATCGACGGCGAGTGGCACCAATTTCCCAAGGGCACCCGCATGATCGAGGCGTGCCGGCTGGCCGGGAAGGAAATCCCGCACTACTGCTATCACCCCAAGCTCTCCTCACCCGGCAACTGCCGGATGTGCCTCGTGGAAATGGGGATGCCGCCCCGCCCGCGTCCCGGCGAAGATCCACCCAAACCCGACAAAGACGGCCATCTCCCCATCCAGTGGATCCCCCGCCCCGCCATTTCCTGCGCCAATACGATCGCGGAGGGCATGGGCATCCGCACCGACAGCCAACTCACCAATGAGTGCCGGCACGGAGTCATGGAATTCCTGCTCATCAATCATCCGCTGGACTGCCCCATCTGCGACCAGGCCGGCGAATGCCGGCTCCAGGAATTCAGCGTGGAATTTGGCACCGGCGGCTCCCGCTTTCGCGAAAAGAAAGTCAAGAAACCCAAGAACGTCGATATCGGGCCCCGCATCCGGCTCGATGACGAGCGCTGCATCATGTGCTCGCGCTGCATCCGCTTCTGCCAGGAAGTCGCGGATGACGATGTCCTCGGATTCACCGACCGCGGCAGTCATACCGTCCTCGGCGTCCACCCGGGCAAGGAATTGTCCAACAATTACGGTTTGAACACCGTGGATATCTGTCCCGTCGGTGCTCTCACCTCCAACGATTTCCGTTTTCAAATGCGCGTCTGGTTCCTCAAGGAAACCAACAGCATTTGCACCAGCTGCGGCCGCGGCTGCAACATCATCGCCGGCGCCCGCGAGGACAAACTCTATCGCCTCACCCCGCGCGACAACAATGAGGTCAACTCCTCGTGGATGTGTGACTACGGCCGACTCAACTTTCACTTTCTTACAAGCGAAGCCCGGCTCACCGACCCCATGATCCTCGAGCACCGAGCCCACCGCATCGCGCGTTGGTCCGAAGCTGTCGGTCGTGCCGCGGAAAAACTGAAAGAGTTCGACGCGTCTAAGATCGCCATCATTGCCTCGGGCCGCATGACTAACGAGGAACTCTTCATGGCGCGACGACTCGGCGAAACTCTCGGGATCGAAAAAATCGCCATCGTCCCACGCAGCGGCGAAGCCGATGATTACCTGGTAAGCGCGGACAAAAATCCCAACACCCGCGGAGCCAGGCTCATCCTCGGAAAGAAGGTCGACAAGCAGCTCAAAGAGATCGCTGCCGGGGTAAAAAAAGGAACCATCACCGCGCTCATTGCCCTCGACGAAAACCTGCTCAAATGCGGTTTTGAGGAAGATACGCTCAAGAAGCTCGATCTCCTCATTTCCAGCCACATCCTCGCCAACCCGACCGCCAGCCTTTCCCACGTGGTCTTTCCTTCCACCGCTACCGTGGCGGAGAAACGCGGCACCATGATCAATCGGACCGGCCGCCTGCAGCGACTCAACCAGGCGATCGACCCGCCGGGGCAAGCCATGGATCTCTGGGAGATTCTGCGCGACCTGGCACAGGCCCTCGGCGGATCCAACGGCGTCTATCTTCTCGAAGACGTTTTCAAGCTGATGGCAGGCACGATCAAAGAATTCGAAGGCCTGAGCCTTGGCAAGATCGGCGACCAGGGCCTGCCCCTTCTAAAACCCAAGGAATCGATCCCGCTTCTCGAGCGGGAACGCGAACGTATTGAGAAGGGGATTATCGTGGGGTGAGGGGGCGGCGTTATTCGTTATTCGTTATTCGTTAATCGTTAATCGGCTTCAGATGGCAAAGGTGAAAACATTCGAAGATCTCGAGGCGTGGCAAGCCTGCCGCGACTTGCGAAATTTCGTTGTTCGCGAGGTAAGCCCGAAGCTTCCGAAGGACGAGAGATTCAGCCTGATCCAGCAGATCAAAGACGCAGCCCGCTCCACGACTAACAACATCGCCGAGGGCTATGGAAGATTTCACTACAAAGACAACGCAAAATTCTGCAGCAACGCGCGTGGTTCCGTGTACGAGGTGCTCGACCATCTCATAGACGCCAACGATGAAAAGCTCATCTCCAACGAACTTCTTAACGAGGGTCGCAAATTATTCGAACGCGCGGTCCAGGTGCTCAACGGCTATATGAACTATCTCCACAAAGCCGCTAATTCCCCGGCGAGAATCCAGGAAGGCCAAAGTCAACCCTATCTCAACGAGACCGCCGAAGTCCTGCCGATTAACGATTAACGATTAACGAAGTGGACTGGTTCCTCATAACATCTTCCATCATCAAAATCATCGGCGTGGTCTTTCTCATGATCCTGCCGCTGGTGGCGTATTCGGTCTACGCGGAGCGACGCGTCAGCGCCGCCATCCAGGATCGCGTCGGGCCTAATCGAGTCGGCATTCCTCTGACCCTGCTCGGAGGCAAGAAAGACATCCCCTTCGCAGGCCTGCTCCAACCCCTGGCTGACGGACTCAAGTTCCTCCTCAAGGAAGATTATACGCCCGCGCACGTTAACAAGTTCTACTTCTGGCTGGCTCCGGCCCTGACTATGGTCCCCGCGCTGCTCACCTGTGCGGTCCTTCCCTTCGGCAGCGAACTCGATCTTAGCTTCCTCGGTATCGATAAACCGATCCCCCTCGTGATCGCGGATCTCAACGTGGGACCGCTCTTCATCTTCGCGATCGCTTCCCTCAGCGTCTACGGCATCGTCCTCGCCGGCTGGTCGTCGAATTCGAAATACCCTTTCTTCGGCGGGGTCCGTTCCAGCAGCCAGATGATCTCTTATGAGATCGCCCTGGGACTCTCCGTGATCCCCCTCATCATGATCTACGGCGAACTCAATCTCACCAAGATTGTCACCTTTCAAGACCAACACGGCTGGCTCCTGCTGCCGCTGTGGGGCGAAGGACTAAGCCTGGAGCGCTGGCTCCTTCTCATCCCCGCATGCATCTCCTTCATCATCTTTACCACCTCCATTTTCGCCGAGACCAACCGCCTTCCCTTCGACCTTCCGGAATGCGAAACTGAACTGGTGGCGGGTTATCACACCGAGTATTCCTCCATGAAGTTCGCCCTTTTCTTTCTCGGAGAATACGCCGCCATGATCGTGGGCTCGGGTCTCATCGTGACTCTTTTCTTCGGGGGCTGGTCGATTCCATTCGGCCTCGGAAGCGGACTCGAAGCCAAGCCGCTCTGGCTCGGCCTGCTCCACATGCTCGCGTTCTTCCTCAAGATCGTCGTTTTCATCATCTTCTTCATCTTCGTCCGCTGGACCATACCCCGGTTCCGCTACGATCAGCTGATGCGGCTTGGATGGGTCTTTTTCTTCGAAATCGCCCTCGCCAACATCTTCCTCGCCGCCGGCATCCTCATGTTCACGAAGTAACCGCCCTGACACTCTCTCCATCTTTCATTTTTCATCTTTCATCTTCGATTCAACGCATGCCCATCGTCGTCAAACGTCCCAAGCTGACTCTCGCCGAGCGCATGTATCTCCCTGCGCTCGCCAAGGGTCTCGCCGTCACGTTTCGTCATTTCCGCAACATGCTCGGCGGAAAAACGCATGTCACCATGCAGTACCCCGAACAGAAGTGGGACGACAGCCTGCCCGGGCATTACCGGGGAGCGCCCGCCCTCGTCACGGACGAACAGGACAAGGAACGCTGCGTCGCCTGTCAGCTCTGCGAGTTCATCTGCCCCCCACGCGCCATCACGATCATCCCGGAGGAAATTCCTTCGGACGACAAATGGGCCAAGGTGGAGAAACGGCCCAATGAATTCGAAATTGACATGATCCGCTGCATTTACTGTGG
>JAHEJT010000048.1:6821-30415 GCA_024638765.1 Verrucomicrobiales bacterium | reverse complement strand
TCCAGACTCGTTCTGAACGAACCGGGAGGTTCGTTCTCCGGCGGCTCCGCGGGACGCGTCGCCCCACCCGCTTCGCGTCGGTTAAGGGGAGACGTCCGGGGAAGCCGGGAAGGAATCGGAAGCCGGCAGCACCGAGCACCGTGCGCTACAAAATCGGCGAGAGCAGGCGCGCAAAGCGCACCGCCAAACGGAAGGGCAGCGAGCGTGCCGTCAACTCGCCCGCGTCCGTGAGGCGGCAATTGCGAAAGTCTTCCTCGAGCATGGATTCCACCCGCTTGGCGAATCCGGCATCCGACACGGCGACATTGACTTCGAAATTGAGGCGCATGGAGCGGTTGTCGAGGTTGGTGGTGCCCACGATCGCAAGTTCCTGATCCACGAGGACAACTTTCTGGTGGAGAAAGCCGTCTTGATACCGGTATATTTTCACCCCCGCCGCATCCATCGCTTCCAGGAAGGAAAAACTCGCCAGGTAAACCAAGTGATGGTCGGGCTTGTCCGGGAGCATGATGCGGACATCCACTCCGCGCAGCGCCGCGAGTTGCAACGCGTTGGCGATACCCTCGTCGGGGACGAAGTAAGGACTGGCGATCCAGAGCCGGGTGCGGGCGCTGCCTATGAGGTGATGGAACATGAGGGTCGCGGCTTCAATCCGGTCGACGGGACCGGTTTCCAGGGGCAGGACTTTAAGATCGTGGGATCCACAGCGCCGGGGGGTCCAGGTGAGGTCCGGCAGGGTGCGGGTAGCCCAGAACCAGTCCTCCAGAAAAGTCGTTTGCACGCTGATCACGGCAGGTCCCTCAACGCGGACGTGCGTGTCTCGCCACCGGCCGAACTTCGCATCCCTGCCCAGGTATTCATCACCGACGTTATGCCCTCCCACAAAAGCGAATCGGCCGTCGGTGAGGACGATCTTGCGGTGATTGCGGAAGTTCAGCTGGAAGCGGCTCGCGGGGATGCGGCCGGTCCCGAACCCGTAAATCTCTACCCCGGCGCTGCGGAGGTCGGCGATGTATTCCTTGCTGAGGCGGTGGGTGCCGATCTCATCGAAGAGAAAGTAGATGGCCACTCCCTCGCGGGCCTTGGCGACCAACCTGCGCTTAAATTCCATTCCGATCTCGTCTTCCTTGACGATAAAGAACTGAATGAGGATGTATTCTTGCGCCTCCTCGATGGCCTCGAAGATCGCTTTGAAGGTCGCTTCTCCATCGATAAGAAGATCGACACGGTTGCCGGACGTGAATCTTCTCCAGGTGAGAATGTCGAGTGCGTATTCGCAGGGGTGGTCCTCCTTTCTGAAAACACCGTGGTGCGGCTGCATGGCCTTGGCGACGTCATCCGCGAGGTCCTTGTTCTGCGAAACGGCGGCGCGCAGGGTTTCGATGTACCCGTAAAACTTGTTCCTTCCAAAAATCCAGTAGAAGGGAAGGGAGAGCAGCGGGAAGGTCGCCAGGGCGATGCACCAGGCGATGGTGCCCTGGGCGGTGCGCACCTGCATGAGCGCATGCACCGCACTGCCAATGCCGAGGATCTGGACGACCGCGAGGAAGATGCCCCAGATGGCGACAGTCACGGAAGCGGGATCGAGGGCGCCGAGCGTCGGACTCATGTCCGTTAGGTCACCGGGATTCCGCGAAAAAATCAAGCACCGGCTGGCTCGTCGGATTCGGCAGCGAATTCTCCCGTAGGTGCGAGCGTGAGCGAGCACAAGGGCGAGGGGAGCTCGTTCGGGCTCGCCCTTTGTGTCTTTCACAAACCCATGATGTGTCATCCCGAGCGAAGTCGAGGGATCTCACGGTCCATCCAGTGGGTTCCATTTTCCAGAAACGATCGGAGCACCGGCAGCTCCCGTGCGTTTTCTGTGGTGAGAGCGATTTTTCACCCATTGAGAGATCCTTCGACTTCGCTCAGGATGACAAAAGAAGGGCAGGATGACAAAAGGAGGGGAGGCGCGATCGCGGGTCCCTTTTTCCGCGAGAAACCCCTTTGCCCTGCTTCTCCAAATTTGGGATACTCCACCAAGACCCCGGTGCACGGGAAATTCTTTCGTGAAATTAAAGGCGACAGCGGGCGATCTTTCGCGGGCGGCCACGGGGTGGTTGCTCATGATCGCGATGGTGCCAATGGGCGGCACGATCGGTCGCGCTGCCATCGTGGAGGACGCGCCGGCCCAGCCTCTGAAAGTACATGCGCAACGCGTGGCGGATGCCCTGCGCTATCTCGGCGCGCCGCTTCCGGCGCCGGACTCGAAGTTCCTGGCGCGGCCGATGCAGCCGGGGACCCAGGCGGAGACGGCGAAGAGAATCCAGGAGATCCTTGATCCACTCTGCCTCGCGGAGGTGCACATTAATCCGGAGTCGCGTGTCAAAGTGGACGCCGGGCCCGCGTCGCCGGAGCTCGTGGAGAAAGACTGGCGGCTGTTCTTAATCAAGGTGCACAACGAAGCAGGGGTGACGGCGCCTCTGAATGTGACCTCGCCGCAGGAACTGCCGGAGGACGGGCGTCCCTGGAACCGTCCGGTGACGGAGCGCTGGATGAAGCTGGACATCTACAGGGGGCGCCCGCTCGCGCCGAAGCTCGGCGGCATCCCGGTGGAATACCGGTTGATGTATGTCTACGGGGACGAGGAAGGATCGTGGTCCGGAGTGTTACAGTTCGACGTGGGGCAGGGCACGCAGGATCTCGGATACCGGAGCGACCTAGTCGTGAATTTCCGCGTGCGGCCGGTGGCTCCGGTCCAGTTGAGCATCCTTGACGAAAACGGCGAGCCCACGACTGCGGCGCTGGAGTTTCGCGACGGTGCGGGCCGGGTGTATCCGGCGCAGGGACCGCGGCTGGCGCCGGACTTTCCGTTTCACCCGCAGGTATACCGTTCGCACGGACAGCGGATCGCGCTGCCAGTGGGAGAGTGGAGGGTGCGTTGCCGGCGCGGGCCGGAATACCTCGAGCAGGTGAAGACGGTGGAAGTGGGCCGGGAACTGAATTCGCTGTCCCTGCAGCTCGAGCGCTGGATCGATCCGTCGACGCACGGCTGGTGGTCGGGCGATCATCACATTCACGCGGCGGGTTGTCAGCATTACACGGTGCCGACGCGCGGCGTCCATCCCGGCGACATGATCCTGCACTGCCGCGGCGAAGATCTGAAAATCGGCGCCACACTGACCTGGGGTCCCGGGTTCGATTATCAGAAACAGTTCTTTACAGGCCGCGAGGATGACGTTTCGAATTATCCTTACCTGCTGCGATACGACGTGGAGGTTTCCGGATTCGGGTCGCATCGCTCGGGGCACTTGTGTTTGTTGCGACTTGGGGAGCAGGTCTACCCGGGGGGCGACTCGAAGCATCACTGGCCGACGCTGTGTTTGAACACACTGAAGTGGGCGCAGAAACAGGGGGCGGTGTGCGGGCCGGCGCACTCGGGCTGGGGGCTCGCGGTGGAGACGAGTGATTTGCCGAATTTCGTGATCCCGCCCTTCGACGGGATCGGCGCGAACGAGTACATCGTGGACGTAACGCACGAGGTGGAAGGCCCGGAGGGGACGCGGGTGCCGGCGGTCGACTTTTTGTCGACGGCGGACACTCCTTACGTGTGGGAATTGAACATCTGGTATCACACATTGAACTGCGGATACCGCGCGCGGGTGAGCGGGGAGACGGATTTTCCGTGCATCTATGGTGAGCGTGTCGGGTTGGGGCGGGGATACTTCAAGGTGGACGGCAAGTTGACCTACGACAAATGGTGCGAGGCCATCAGCCGGGGCCGCGGGTACGTGGGCGACGGTCTCAGCCACCTCATCGATTTCACCGTCGATGATGTCGAAGTCGGAGAAAAGCGCAGTGAAGTGCGCATCGCGTCGCCCCGGACAGTGCGGGTAGGGGCGAAGGTGGCGGCCTGGTTGGACCCGGCGGATCGCGGGCTGGAGACGATCCAGCAGGAATGGCTGGTGCGGACGGCCGGTGAACGGATCGCGGGACAGGCGTACACTTCGAAACCCTACTGGCACCTCGAGCGGGCGCGCGTCAAGGGCACGCGGGAAGTGGACGTGGAAGTCGTGGTCAACGGGTATCCGGCGGCGACGAAGCGCATCGTTGCGGACGGGGAGATGCGCGAATTGGAGTTCGACCTGGAGATCGCGCGCAGCAGTTGGGTGGCGATGCGGATTCTGCCGTCTTCGCACACGAATCCGGTGTGGGTGCTCGTCGATGACAAGCCGGTGCGTGCTTCGAAGCGAAGCGCACAGTGGTGTCTCGACAGCGTGGAAAAATGCTGGGAAGAAAAAGCGCAGCACATCGCCGAGGCGGAGATGGAGGACGCGAAAGCGGCCTATGCGCATGCGCGGCGGGCCTACCGGAAAATTCTCGCGGAGTGCGAGAATCCGTAGCTGCGAGCATGAGCGAGCACAAGGGCGAGGGGTGCTCGTTCGGGCTCGCCCCCTGTGCCTTTCACAAACCCATGATGTGTCATCCCGAGCGAAGTCGAGGGATCTCACGGCCCATCCAGTGGGTGCGATTTCCCAAAAACGGTCGGTAGCACCAGCAGCCCCCGTACGATTTCTGTGTTAAGAGCGTTTCTTCGAGTAGTGAGAGATCCTTCGACTTCGCTCAGGATGACACGGGGGGGAGGCAGGATGACAAAGGGGGAGGCGGGATCCCCGTGGTCCCGGTTCAGATCCGGAGAATGCGCCGCGCGTTGCCGGAGAGGATCTTAGCGAGCACTGTTTGGTCGGGGGCGAGCCGGCGGAGGATGGCGAGGGTCTGGCTGCCGCTGCATTTTGCGCCCTGGCCGAAGATGTCATTGCAGTCGCTGCCGTACATGAGCTTGTCCTGGTGGCGCTTGATGAAGCCGCGGGCGTGATCTTCGTCCCGGGTGAGCGAGTTGCGGCCGGAGCCGGCTGAGAAATCGCCGAACATATTCGGGTAATCGGCGAGATACCGGTCAGTGATCCCGCCGGGGGTGACGGGGGTTTTGGGATACATCTCGGCCTGGACGTGGTGCTTGTCGATATTGCCCCACCAGGTCTGCGCGTGGCCGATGAAATTGGTATTCGGGTATTTCCCGAGGACTTTCCAGAAATTCTCGAAGCCGGTGTTGTATTTTTCGTGCTGGAAATGAAGAAGGATCGGGACCCCGTAATCGCCGGCGAGTTCCGCGAGCATTTCCATGTGCTTTGAATCGCAGGGGATGTTGAATTTCTGTTCGCCGATTCCTTTGGCGCCCTGCTTGAGATAGTTCTCGAGTTTCTGCCGCGCCTCGGGAAGGTCGGGGACTTCGTTGCAGAACCAGACGAAATTCTTCGGGACACGCTCCGCCAGGAGGATGGCGGCTTCGGTGGGGTGGACCTGGGCGGCCAGGCCGTCGGATTTTCCTTCGTGCGTGGAGAGGCGGGCGATGGCGCTGCCGGAGGGAAGGAGGACGGTCTTGTCGACACCCATGATGCGCTGATGATCGACGAGTTGTTTATCGAAGCGGCCCTTGAAATTGACGTGCTGGTGGATGTCGTAGACCAATCCCTCGGCGGCGGGATTGGATGTATTTTCGCTCTGCGCGTTCGGTTCGGCGCCGGTCTTGTCCTCCGCGGCCAGTTCGAGCGGATTAAGGCTTGTTCCTAGAGCCAGGATTCCGGACGATTTGAGGAAGCGGCGCCGGGTTTTATTATTCTTCCACATGGTGTCTTCTCACCGGAGCTTACTCGTGATTCATGGTCTCACTTGCAGGCACGCCGTGCAATTCCCAAAGTCCTCCAAATAGTCATGAATTTCATCGATCGTCGCACATTCCTTGGACGGAGCGGAGTCCTCGCCGGATCAGCCGCGCTCGGAAATCTCGCGTTGGAGGCGCGCGCGCTCGGGGGCGCGTTCACGGGAAAGATGAAAAAAGCAGTCAAGTTTCACATGGTGCTCGAGGACAAGATGAGTGTCCTCGATAAATTCAAGATGCTGCACGATCTTGGATTCGATGGCACGGAGATCCGTTCGCGAGAGATCAAGGAGATTTCCGACAAGGGAATTTACAGCCGGAAGGAAATTGAAGTCGCGATTTCCAAGACCGGCCTGCCGGTGCACGGAGTGGTCAACAGTTCCGATCCCGATTTGACCACGGCCATCGAACTGTCCGGCGCCCTGGGAGGGACGAGTATTTTGACGGTTTGCCGCTACGACAGAAAACTGTCGTTGCGCGAGAACTGGGAGCGGGATCAGGCGACAATCCGCAAGGGGATCCCGGCTGCGGAAAAGCACGGAGTAAAGATCCTTGTGGAAAACGTGTGGGCGAGTTATCTCATCAGCGCCTTCGATGTGGAGCGGTTCCTCGACGAGATCGACAGTCCCTGGGTGGGATCGTATTTCGACGTGGGCAACAATGTGCGCTGGGGAGTGGCCGAGCATTGGGTCAAGCACCTCGGCAAGCGGATTGTCAAGCTGGATATCAAGGAATACGACATCGGCAAGCAGCGGAATGAAGGGCTGGGCGCGGGATTCAAGGTGCCGCTCGGCGAGGGGAGCATTGATTGGGCTGCCGTCCGCGCGCAACTGGGTGCCATCGGTTTCGAGGGCTGGGCCACCGCTGAAATCCCCGGCGGAGGAAGGGAACGGCTCGCGGAAATCGCGGAGCGCATGGATCGGGTTTTGGATATCGCCTAAAGACGAGGGATGAAGGATGAAGGATGAAGGATGAAGGATGAAGGATACGCAGGTCGCCCTGCCCTGGACTGTCATCCCAAGCGGTGTCGAGGGATCTCTCTTGACGGGGAGGGAGGATCTCGGAACTCGGGATCGGGCGTCGACATGCTGGAAGATCGCATGGGTCGCGAAGGTCTAAGCAAGCGCGCCTCGCCCAGGAAAAAGAAGAACGCGCCGCGCACGAGAGGGGGATCCCTCGACTGCGCTCGGGATGACAAACTGAGGAGTAGGAGTAGGAGTAGGAATCAGCAGGGGTGAGCATGGTGCGCCGGTGGGTTCAACTTTTTTTTGCGGTTCTGATCGGGGCTTCGTGTGTGGATGCCAAGCCGCCAAACATCCTCTTTCTCATCAGCGACGATCAGCGCGCGGACACCATCGCGGCCTTCGGGAATCCGAGGATCCAGACGCCGCACCTCGATTCGCTGGTGCGACGCGGGGTCAGCTTTACGCGGGCGGTGTGCGCCAATCCTATCTGCGTGGCCAGTCGCGCGGAGATCCTCACGGGAAACAGCGGATTTCGCAACGGAATCCTGGCGATTCGAGGTCAGCAGATGAAGAAGGGGATGCCCTCGTGGCCGCGCACACTCCGCGAGGCCGGATATGAAACGTGGTACGTGGGCAAATGGCATACCACGGGGCGGCCCAGCGCCTGGGGATACACGGATAGCCTCGGCCTCTACGCGGGCGGCGGTGGAAAGTGGATGCAGCCGCAAAAGGATTGGAAAGGTTTTGAGGTCACCGGATATAAGGGATGGATTTTCCAGACGGATGATCGCCAGTTTTTTCCGGAGAAGGGCGTCGGTCTGACGCCGGACATCAGTGAAAAATTCGCGGACGCCGCCATCGAGCTGATCCGTCGTGCCCCGAAGAATCCGTTCTTCCTGCACGTCAACTTCACGGCGCCGCATGATCCGCTCCTGATGCCGCCCGGCTACGAAGGCGTTTACGATCCTGAGAAAATGGAGTTGCCGGCTAACTTCTTACCCGAGCATCCCTTTGACCACGGCAATTTGCATGGACGCGATGAAGAGCTACTGCCCTTCCCGCGTCCACCGCGGCTCGTCAAGGAAGTGCTCGCGATGTATTACGCGATCATCAGCGACATGGACGCCCAGGTGGGGAGGATCCTGCAGACTCTTGCGGAAACCGGTCAATCGGAGCACACCATCGTCATCTATACCAGTGATCACGGGATGGCAGTGGGGAGCCACGGCCTCAGAGGGAAACAGAACATGTATGAGCACACCGTCAATGTGCCCCTGATAATCGCCGGGCCCGGAATTCCCGAGAACGAAAAGCGGGACGCCCAGGTTTACTTGCGTGAGCTTTTCCCGACTACTTGCGAGCTTGCGGGCATCGAAATACCGGAGGAAGTGGAGGGGAAAAGTTTCGCAGAAGTGCTCAAGGGAAACGTGGCGGGCGCGCACCAGGAAGTGTATTGCTACTTTCGCGACTGCCAGCGCATGGTGCGCGACGACCGGTGGAAGCTGATTTATTACCCGTTGATCGACCGTTACCAGATGTTTGATTTGAAGGAGGATCCCCTGGAGTTGGCGGACCTGGCGCAGGACACCGATTCCGCGGATGTCTTCGGCCGGTTAAAGGACAGGCTGACCGCCTGGCGCGCAGAGATGGGGGAGGGTGAGGAAAGTGAATAGTGAGTAGTGATATGGGAGATCGGTCTTCGAGGAAATTGCGAAGGATTATAGGCGAAGGTAGGGCGACGCGTCCCTGCGGAGCCGCGATCAGGTGGCAGCGTTTTCCATTGGAGGGGAGGTTAGCGGGATCCTTTGCCCGGCAGGTGGCGGCTCCGCGCGACGTGTCACCCTACCCGCTTCGCGTGCGTTATGCGGAGAGGTCGTGGGAGGGTAGTCGGTAGTCGCAGGCCAGGTGATGAGGAATGGTTCAGTCCTTTCCTCGGCAGGTGGGCTTGACCGCACCTTGACGGAGGGGAGGGTTTCGGCGCAAACTCGGATCTGATGAGAAAGATCGGAGTCGGTTTTGTTGGCGCAGGATGGATGGGTTCGACGCTGATGCAGCGGGTCGCGGAACGCGAAGACGCGGAGGTGGTTTGCCTGCACCAGAGATCCCGGGAAAAGGCTGAGGCGGCGCTCGGGCGCCTGGGGCTTCCGGCACGGCTCTACAAGTCGGAATTCGAGAGCCTGATAAATCACCCCGACGTCCAGGCGGTGTTTATCTGCAGCACCAATCAGGCGCACGGTGTGCAGTCTATCGCGGCGATGGAAGCGGGGAAACACGTCTTCTGTGAAAAGCCCTGCGCCACCGAGTTCGACGAATTCTGCCGGCAGATCGAATTATCGAAGGAGCGGCCGGAACTGGTCACCTTCGTCGATTACCTGATGAATTTTGATACCATGGAGGATTGGATTCGGAGGATGGTTTCGGATGGAGCATTCGGCACGCTGACGCAGGTGCAGGTCAATTACCGTCACCCCATCAACATTCAGGGTGACAAGATCTGGAAGCTTTCGCGCCATGCCATGGGAGACGCCATCGGCATGGGGATTGTACATTCCATTTCCGTTATGCTGAACATCCTGGACGCGCAGGGCGCAAAGCCGTGTGCCGTCTATGCCACTGCTTGCGGAGAGCACGTGCGAGAATTCGAGGTGCCTGCAATCTGGAATATTCAGATTGAATTCGACAACGGGGCTACCGGCTTTTGCTTTGGGAACGTCGATCAAGCCAACGGATACGACGCGTGTCACAACATTCATGGGACCAAGGGCGGATTCATCTTCGATTCCTATCTCGATCGGCCCTCCAAGATCCGTTATTGGTCCGAGGAAAAGACCGGCCGCAAGTGGATTTATCCTTTGGATCGCGACCGGTGCAAAAAGGAGGGCGTGCGAGACATGCTTTGGCCGGAGGATACCACCACCCCGGACAGCGGAGATGTGGTGCATCACCAGACCGGCGCCTGCGTCGAACACTTTCTCGACTGCATCCATCGCGGGACGCAATCGTCGCTGTCTTTTGGCAATGCGGCGACAGTGGCGGAAGTGGGTTTTGCGGCGCAGATTTCCGCGGCACGGAAAACCCGGGTGGAGTTGCCCCTGAACTACGAAGATGCCCGCTATTTCTTCTTTTCCCACTCGAGAATGGCTTCATGAAGCCCTTTGACCTCCAGGTCAACGGGTACGCGGGCGTCGACTTCAACTCCCCCGGCCTTGAGTCGGCCGATCTTCGGCGGGCCTGCCAGTGCCTGCGTGATGATGGCGTCGGCGAAGTGCTCGCCACCGTGATCACCGACGGGATCGACGCCATGTGCGCTAAGATTGCGCGGCTTGCGAAGCTGCGTGAGAACGATCCGCTGGCGCAGGAAATCATCGCCGGATTTCATATCGAAGGACCTTTCATCAGTGGGAAAGCGGGTTTTGTCGGTGCCCATCCCGTGGCGGCGGTGCAGCCGGCGCAACTGGAGCTGATGAAGCGGTTACTCCATGCGGGAGGCGGCTTGGTGCGTCTCGTTACTTTGGCGCCGGAAGAAGATGCGGGTTTTGTCGTGACGCGCTTTCTTGCGGAACAAGAGATCGTGGTCTCCGCCGGGCACAGCGACGCGGGGCTCGATGCCTTAAAGGGGGCGATTCAAGCCGGGTTGAGCATGTTTACCCACGTGGGCAACGGCTGTCCCGTGGAGATGCATCGGCACGACAACATCGTGCAGCGGGCCTTGAGCCTGCGCGACGATCTTTGGATGTGCTTTATTCCCGACGGATGGCACGTGCCTTTCCCGGCGTTGCGTAATTACCTGCGGTGTGCCGGTCTTGAGCGAAGTATCATGGTTACCGACGCGATTGCCGCAGCGCGCTTGGGCCCCGGAAACTACACCATCGGAGACCAGCAAATTGACATTGGGCGGGACGGGATCGCCTGGGCCGCCGACGGAGAGCATTTCGCGGGATCCACGATCACGATGCCGCGGGTCCTCAGAATCCTCCGGGAGGAATTGCGACTGGGTTTCGCGGAGGTGGAACTTCTAACCGCCGCGAATCCACGGGCCGCCCTGGGATTATTGCCGGCGGGAGGGCATGCGCGGTTGTGAAGATCGTCTACGGACTCAAGAGCGTGGGACCCGCCATCGTCGTCGCAGCGGTGGTGCTGGGACCGGGGAGTATTCTCACCAGCTCGAAAGTCGGGTCGCAGTTCGGGTTTGCCGCGCTTCCAATCCTCGCGCTGGCAGTGGTCCTCATGATCGCGATGGTGGCATTGTCGGGACGGCTTGGTGTTACCTATGAGCACAGTCTTTGTGAAGAACTCGCGCAGCGTCTCGGCCGCTGGGTGGCGATCGCGGTCGGCGGTATTCTTTTCGTGCTGGTGGCGCTCTTTCAGTCCAGTAATAACATCGCGGTGGTGGCCGGCATCGAGCCGCTCCTGGAGACGGGCGATGGTGAAGCGACCTTCTTGTCGAGTCCGTTCAGCCGGGGCGCGATCCTCGCGGTGGTGAATCTCTTCGTCTTGCTCTGTCTTTACCGGATGCGGCATCTCTATGGAGTGGTGGAGCGGCTCATGAAAGTCCTCGTGCTCCTCATGGTGCTGGCATTTTTCTTCAATTTTCTCGTGGTGCTGCTGCGGGGAGCGGGATACCAGCCCTCCGCGGCCACCGGGAAACGGGATTTGATTCCCTTAATCGGGATGATCGGGACCACGTTTTCGATTGGAGGCGCTTTTTACCAGGGATACCTCGTGCGCGAAAAAGGGTGGACCGTGGGAAATGTGAAACAGAACCTGGCGGATTCCTTTCTGGGGATTTCTATTTTGGGAGGTGTGACCGCCGTGATCCTGATGACTTCCACTCTCGTCTTTTATGGAAGAGCCGAGCCGGTGGTGTTGTCGAGCGTGGGCGACGTGGCCCGGCAGCTGGAGCCTCTCTTTGGTCCATCCGCCAAAGTGATCTTCTGCGTGGGAATCTTTGCCGGCGCATTCAGTTCCTTTCTCGTCAATGCGATGATCGGCGGGACCGTGTTGGCTGACAGTCTCGGGTTGGGCAGCCGGATGGACGACCGGTGGACGCGTCACTTGACCGCGTTGGCGTTGCTCATCGGCATGGGGGTGGCGATTCTCAGTCTGGCGGGGGCCAAGGGGACGGTGGGCTTGATTACCTTTGCTCAGGCGCTCACGGTGCTCGGTCTTCCTGCCCTGGCCCTGGCTCTGCTTTACCTGGGAACCCGGCCGGAATTGTCCGGCGAGAAAAAGATCCCGCGTTGGATCCTGGGGCTGGGCTGCGCGGGATTACTGGTGGCTTGCGTCCTTGCGGTGCGCACCGCCGCGATCGTTTACGGAAAGATCGCGGGCGCATGAATCTGCCTGCCCTCCGAGAAAACCTCCGAGGAAAGTCCACGCCCCCGGACAACAAAAATTGGGACATATGTCCCAATTTTTGTACTTTTCTAAGAGAGGCGCGCGCTTTCGAGGCGTAGGGATGGGACCGCCGGGACCACCAGGAGGGCGCTGGGCATGGGGACTGCGGGAGGCCGCTGGGGGATGGGGACCACGGCGGCGCGCCGGGCATGGGGACCATGGGGGGCGGCCTCGGCACGGGGATCGCGGCCGCTTGGGGGATGGAGACCACGGCGGCGCGCCGGGCATGGGGAGCATGGGGGGCGGCCTCGGCACGGAGACCGCGGCCGCTTGGGGGATGGAGACCACGCGGCGGCGCGCCGGGCATCGGGACCATGGGGGGCGGCCTCGGCACGGGGACCGTGGCAGCTTGGGGGATGGAGACCACGGAGGGCGCCGTGGGCATAAGGACCATGGGGGGGCGCGGGGGCGGCGGGGACGGACGGGTCTTCCCCCCCAATCGGTGCTGAAAGCGATCGGGCGCCGCCAGATGAATTTAGCGGTTCCAGGGCGGAGATGAGAGAGCGCGGTCTTCCAGGTCCCTTAGTTCCCGGTGGCGGGCTTCTTCGGAGGCAATCTTTGAAATTGCGGCATGGGAGCCGAGGGCGGGCTTCGAGGGATCAAAGGGGCAAGGAGTTTGCGGACGATCGGCGTCGTGACGGGTGCCAGCGCGCCCTTTCTTTCGAGGGTGAGGAACACCTTCGATCCCACCTGGCCCCTAATCTGGGCGATGATGGTGGTGCGCGGTTTTCCTCTGGTGGATACCCCGTTGATCGCGGTGATGAGATCGCCGTAATTGGGGTCGGCGACGACTCCGGCCTGTTCCGCGGGCCCGCCCTTGATGGCGGCATAGACGCGGGGCATGGCGTGGTTTGCGTCGATGACGATATAGAGGCCGATTCCACCTTCGTTGAGCCCGGGCTCCCTGGCCGGAGCTGATGGCTTGAGGGGAGCGATCCGGACTTCGCTCCTGGGGCTCGCCGGAGCAGGGTTTCCCGGGAGAAGCCAAACGATCAACCCGCAGGCGATAAGCGAGGGCAGTTGAGAGTGGGAGGACATGGTGACGTGCGCGTGGGTCCCGGACTTGCGTCGATCAGGGTTCTTCAAGATGGAATCGCTCCCCAAGTTTGTCGAGATCGTATCCGGTGACAATTCCAATGAGGTCAAGGGGGAAGCAGCCTGGGCTGTTTTCTCAACCCTGAGCTTTGAACCGTGAACAAATCTATCAAAGCGTCCCGGCCCGCGCTTCCTCGGCGCGGGCGCCGAGGTTTCCGTATCGGTGGTAATCGTGGCTGATGCTTTGTTCAATGCAGTAATGCAGGAATTCGAGGCGGCCGGCGGCGAGGACGGGAGTGTCCGCGATGTAAAAGCCGGTGGCTGCGGCTTCGGTGAGAAGGCGGGAGGAAACTCGATGCGGCGCGGCGAAGCGGATCCGGTCGGTGTCGTGATGCCGGATCACCGCGGCGAGATCATCGTCGGATTCTTCGATGAATTCAATGGCCCCCGCCAGGCGCACCAAGGATTCGCCCGGCTGCGGTGTCTCGCGGGTTGGCCATGGCGCGGTGAGTTTTTCGAGCCACTCCAGCAGGGGCGTGCCCCTCTCGTAGGACACGGTGATGCGACATCCGGCGGTCTTGGATGCGCCGATGCGCGCGATGATTTCGAAAGCCGTATCCGCGGGATGCACCCTGACGCGGAGCTCGCGGATGGCGCGATAGCGGCGATAGTTGTCCTGGCCGATGAGACGGAAGTGATCGTGGACGCGCGCGAATTCTGTGCGGATCGCCTCTTGATAACTGGAAAAGGCGGCGGCGATGCGCACAAGATCGTCGCCGGTAAGGAGATCGCCGGTGCGGGAGGACAGGGCATCCAGCAGCGCGGCGAGATCGGGGTCATGCAGAGATCCCTTTTCCGCGGAAGAAGAAGTGGCATCCGTGAAATCGATGAATTGGGCGACGTAATTCGGGCCGCCGGCTTTGATCCCCGGACCGATCGCGGATTTCGCAATGCCGCCAAAGGGCTGTCGTAACACCACGGCACCGGTGGTGGGACGGTTGAGGTAAAGATTGCCCGCGCGCATTGATTCGCGCCAGATTTCGCGCTCCCGGTCGTCGAGGCTCTCGAGTCCCGCGGTGAGGCCATACCCGGTGTCGTTGGCAAGTCCGATGGCGTCCTGCAGGTTCCGGGCGCGCATCACGCCGAGCACCGGCCCGAAGAGCTCGGTGCGATGGGTGAAACTGCCGGGTTGGACGCCCCACTTGATGCCGGGTGAATAGAGGTGGGGATTGTTATCCCGGTTCTCCGGTTCCAGCGCCCAGGATTCTCCCGGTTCCAGTTTGGTGAGTCCGCGGGCGAGGTCTCCGGATGGCGGACGGATCAGCGGGCCCATTTTGGTGTCCAGGTCCCAGGAGGACCCGACGCGCAGACTTGCGGCGGCATCGCAGAGCGCATTTTTGAAGTGCTCGTCCTCATACACTTCGGCTTCGAGAATTAACAGGGAGGTGGCGGAGCATTTCTGACCGCTGTGGCTGAAGGCGGAATGGAGTACATTTTTGATCGCCTGGTCTCGGTCGGCGAGGGCGGTGACGATGGTGGCGTTCTTCCCGCCGGTCTCGGCGAAAAGCTGCAGGCGAGGTTGATCGCGGAGCATGGCGAGCGCGGTGGCGGTGCCGCCGGTAAGGATCACGGAATCGACTTCGGGATGGGTCACCAGCGCGCGGCCCGCGCCGCCCCCGGGGCAAGGGAGGAACTGGAGGACACTTTTCGAAACGCCGGCGCGCCAGAAACATTGGCAGAGTGTGTGGGCAACGAGGACGGCGTCGGAGGAGGGCTTTAATATAACGGTGTTCCCGGCGGCGAGGGCCGCCGCAATGCCGCCGCAGGGAATGGCGATGGGAAAGTTCCAGGGTGACACCACCACCACGACACCGCGCGGCTGGGCGACGACATCCTCGAGCGTGAACCAGGAAGCGGCGCTGCGGCGGTAAAATTCGACGAAGTCGACGGCTTCTGAGACTTCGGGATCGGATTCGGCGATGGCTTTTCCGGCGTCGGCAAGGGCGGCGCCCATGAGATTGGCCCGCGCGGCGCGAAGTTCGCGCGCGACGCCGGCGAGGACCGCCGAGCGTGCGGTGGGCGTCAGCCCGCGCCAGCCATCAGGATCGGCGGCGGCGCACTGGACGGCGCGATCGACGTCGGCCACGTCTCCCTGGGTGCACCGGGCGACGACGGTACCGGGGCGCGATGGGTCATACGATTCCGAAAGGGGTGCTTCCCGTTTCAGGTCGCTGCCTTCGATGACGAGGGGAATGCTTGCGGCGTCGCGGTCGCAGCGTGGTAGCCACGACGCGACGATGCCCGCGGCCCAGTCGGCATGGTGAGGGAGGGAGAAGTCGGTGTCAGGCTCGTTGACGAAATGCTCCCAGGGAGCTTCTTCAGGGACGGCGGTCGGGACGATCCCACCACGCAGGCGGTCCTGAGTGCGTCGTGGCGTTTCCGGGAGATCGGGGATGCGTTGGAAGGAAGCGACGAAATCGTCTTCCAGGCGCCGCCACTCCGGGCTGTCGACCTCCAGTTTGAAAGCGTGTCGGAGAAAGTTATCGGGGCCGGTGTTTTCGTCCATGCGCCTGATGAGATAGCCAATGGCGTGAATGAAGTCGCTCTTGTGGCAGGCGGGGGCGTAAAGGAGCAGATTTGGGGTGAGCTCGAAGAGCGCGCGGCGCTGGTGATTGGCCATCCCTTCCAGCATTTCGAACTGGACCGCATCCCACGCGTTGTGCTCGTTTGCCAGGACCAGGCCGTATGCGAGATCGAAGAGATTGTGGGAGGCTACTCCGAGACGGACGGCTGCGCGGTTCTCTCCGCGCATGCCTTCCTCGAGCATGCGCTTGAAATTGGCGTCGGTTTCGGTTTTCGATTTGAATGGCGCCTGGGGCCAACCGCGGATGGAGGCCTCGACGCGTTCCATCTCCATATTGGCGCCCTTGACGACGCGGATGGTGACGGGGGCGCCGCCGGTGGAAAGGCGTTCGCGCGCCCAGGCGTTGATGTCTTTTTGAGTGGCGAAAGAATCGGGAAGGTAAGCCTGCAGCGCGATCCCGGCGCTGACGTTTTTAAGCCCGGGACGATCCAGGGTGCGCATGAAGACCTCGGCGGTAATGGATTTATCCCGGTATTCTTCCATATCGAGATAAGCGAATTTCGGGATCTGACTTCCGTCGGCGCGTGTAAACCGGGATTTTGCGGCGGCGCGATAGAGCTGCTCCATCCGATCGCAGAGCGTGGCGATGGTGCAGGTGCGGCCCAGGGGTGATATCTGGGAGTAGACGGTGGAGATCTTGACGGAAAGGACTTCGAGGGCGGGAAGGGCGAGTGCCTGGAGGTATGTGTCGAGGCGATGCGCGGCTTCTCTTTCGCCGAGGAGGGCTTCACCGAGATAGTTGACGTTCATGCGGACACCGGCTTGGCGCCGGGCTTGGAGGTGGGCGGAAAGGGGTGCTTCATCGGCAGGGAGGATGACGTTGGCCGTCTCCTGCTGCATTTTTTCTTTCACGAGGGGAAAGGCGACGCCCGGGAGGTAACTGCCGAAGGACTGAAAGCCCTTGAGGAGGGTGCGATCGATGGGGCTGAAGAATCGCGGGATCCCCTGGACATCGAGGATATGGATGAGTTGGTCCGAAGCGCGGTGGGCGGTATCCGAGCGAAACGCCTGGTCCGTCATTTGGGTGATGGTGGCTTTATCGCGGGGGTTCTGGATCATGCGATCCAGTTCTGTCTGCTGTTTACGTTCCTGCGGTGTCTGCAGCGTGGAGGCGCGTTTCTGGAGGGCGCGGGCGAGGTGCAGGGCTTTGCGGACGAGGGGAGGATGGGGGGAATCCGGGCCCGGCGCGATCGACTCTAACAGATCGGCTAGTGCGGTCTTATCGCTGTGGGACTCGTCGTTCATGGGAGTTAGCCCGCCTGAGCTACGATACGATTGTCGGGGATTGGTGTCGAAAGGGAATTGGGAGGAGTAGAATGCTGATTTTCGATTGCGGATTGCGGATTGCGGATTGCTGAATTGCGAAGTCTGACTGCAAATCATGGACTACTCTGCCTGGACGTGTTTTGTCATCCCGAGCTTGTCGAGGGATCTCTCATTCGGACAAATCTCGATCTCCAATCCTTGAAGTTTGAGCGAACCTTGCGGGGCTCTGACTGTCGGCGCTTGTCTCCTGGTGATGAGTGCTACCCTCACCGTTCAGAGAGATCCCTCGACTGCGCTCGGGATGACAAATCGGGGGTGAGGCGCCTTCTCCCTTCGCTCTGTGAGCTGCGGAGGAGAACGTGGCGCGGGCAGTTCAGGTCACGGGCAGCCCGCCTCGCTCTTCGAGCCATGGCGCGCCAGGAGATGCCTATGTTACATTGGCGGCGGGGGTTGTCGGCCGCGGCGGATGCCGATGATGACGGCGAGGACGACCGCGAGACCGATGCCGACGAACAGGGAGAGCATGCCAGCGCTCATGATCAAAAAGATTTTCCCAAAGTTGGCTGGTCTGACAGCAAGGACGAAGGGCTTATCTTTCCCGCGCCCGGAAACCTGGAGTTCAAGCGTGGCGGGCGCCAGGATCTCGAACTTTCCGAGAGACACCGATTCCTCTTTCCCGGAGGAGCGGTGTTCGGGCAAGCCGCTGTGCAATTCAAGACCGGTTCCCGTGTCGGCGTTCTTTAAAGTGATTTCAGTGCCGGCGGGAAGCTTGCCGTTGGAGCGGTAGACCTTTCCGTCGAGCATCGTGTATTCGTAGAGCCAGAGGTTGTATTTTCCCGGTTTTTCTAGCTCGAAGGTGGCGGATCCCGGGAAGAGGGTTTTGTCGGTAGGCTCGCCGACGGCTCCGATGAAGCGGTAAATGCAAAGCGCGAAAATACCGATTCCGATGACCAGGGGCAGCGCAGGGATGAAAATGCACCAGAAGAGGGGAAGGGGTGTTTTCAAATGAGGGAGGGGGGAGCGTGCTTAGTAAGTAGTAAGTAGTGGCCGTGGACGGACTCAGAGTCCCAGCGCTTTGTCCATGTTGGCGGCGACTTCGGTGAGGCGGGCTTCGTCGCCGCCTTTGACTTCGGCAGTGGCCCAGCCGGTGAAACTGAGGGCCGCGATTTCGCGCCGGACAGCGGCCCAGTCGATTTCGCCTTCAAAGAGAGGCACGTTTTTCGGAAGGGAGGGGATGTTGTCTTTGACGTCCAGCTTGACGATGCGCATGCCGAGGGTGCGGATCCAGTGAGGAGAGCCGTCGAAGCGATGGTTGTTTCCGATATCAAAAAAGGATCCGACCCAGGGTGAGTTGAACTCGTCGAGATATTTTGCCCACAAGGCGGCATCTTCACAAAAACCGTTGCCGACGTTTTCACAGAGAATGCGGACGCCGAGCCGCGCGGCCAGGGGGATGGCTTTGCGAATCTGGGCGCTCGAGCGTTCCCAGACCTGGTCGTGGTTTTCCTTTTCGGGGTCGGTGACTTTTCCGATGACCAGGAGGATGGAATCGGCGCCGCAGGCGTGGGCGAATCGAATGCAGGCCCGGGTGTCTTCAAGCGCCTGGGCGCGGACTGTCGGATCGGGATCACTGAGGCGGACTTTCCAGTGAGTGCCCTGGTTGACGTTATGGATGGGCAGGCCGGTTTTGTCTCGGGCGTGCAGGGCTTCCTCGAGATCGATATCCGCGGGATGCATCAGGGATATGCCGTCGAAGCCGGCGCGTTGCGACTGTTTGAATTTTTCCAGGAGTGGGACTTTGTCCCGGATCATGGCGTACTTGATGGCCTTGTAGATGCGCCCGGCCTGGGGGGATGCGGCTGAGGAAGAAGCGACGGGGCGGGGGTCGGCGGCGAGCGAAACGGGAGCGGCGGTAGATGTGGCGGCGGCGGCGAGGGTGCGGCAGAAAGAGCGGCGCTGCATGGGTTGATGATGCGGCCCGGACGCGGGGAGGGACAAGGCGGAATCATCGGGGGGGAAGGCTGCCGGGGGAGAGCGGGGGGAGGCGAGAGGACGCCAATGGATCCTTGATTTTCTCTTAATTATTGAATATATTGTAGTTTTAGTAAATTAGGGTAATTAGGTGATTTTTGCCGTATTTCGGGCCTTCGGATACCTTTCCTCCGGGCGCCGGTGGGCACCGTCATGATCCGATTAATAGCTATCATCCGAAGTCATCGGCCGATCGCGGGAGCGCTGGCTGCGCTCGCCCTGGCGGTGAGCCTGGGAAGAATCTGGGAGCATTGGCAGGCGTCCGCGTATAGCGGGAGCGCCGTTGATGCCTCGCTCTATCCCGCGGGTGGAATCGTTCTGCCGTTCCTGGATATTACCGACCTGGAGCACCCTTACCCGGAAACGCACTGGCCCGACTCCTGGAAGCACACGGCGAGGCAAGCTTCGGTTCGCGAGGCGCGCTCTGCGGTGATTGAGCGCGACCTTAGCCTCCAGCGCGCGGCGCTCCCGGTGGAATTGGAGATGCGCTCGTCGGCTGAAGTGCAGGCAAAATTTTCCGAGCTCCTTCTAGACCATTATGAATCGCGGCTTTCATTAACGGAGGTTCGCGAAGGCATGGTCTTCAGTAAGGGACACGTCCGCTGGGTGAGTGAATTGACCAAGCCGCGACGTGACAAACTTGTGCGCGGGATTGCACATTTCCAGTCCGAGTTAGCCGGCTTAGGGATCGATCTCATCGTTACCATCGTTCCGAACAAGCTCGACACCTATGCATTTCTTTTCACGGACAGGGTAGGAGACACCTCCATCTGTCCTGAGCACACCAAGCTCCTTCTGGAGTTGATGCAAGAAGGCATCGAAATTCTCGATCTGAGGAAAGATTTTCGCACGGCGGCGGGCACAGGCAGGCAGCTTCTGTTCCATCAGTACGATCACCACTGGGCTCCGGCCGGCATGGATATTGCCGGCAAACGATTGGCGGAGCGCCTCCAGCGGTACGAGTTCGTGCGGGATGCTGCGGCGCATCGTGCGGAGTTTGGATCGAAGGCGATCCTTTACAAGCGTCCCGACAATCGCAGAGATATGCTTCCGGACTGGGATCAGTTCGAGCGTGGGACGATGCTTGGGGAGCAGATTCTGTTTCGGGGGGAGCTCGTGCGCAACGATCCGGGATCGCCGTTGTTGGTGATGGGAGACAGCAATGTGCGCCAACTGGAGGAGGTTTCCATGGGGATACGCGCGCATCTTGCGCGGGAAATCGGCTTGCCGATTTGTTCTTTTGGCCGGGGCATGGGCCTTCCCCTGGTGGCGGCGGATTTTCGGGATCACTTTCTGGAGTCACCGCCGGCGGTGGTGGCGTTGGTGCTCATCGGATCGCTGTTACCTGAGCCGGAATGGCAGCTCGTCAAATTGCAGGGGGAGCCGGAGGATGGGGGCGAAGGCGAACGACTGGTTAGAATCACGGGATGCCCGGCGGTCTCCGATCCGAAACAGAGTCCTTACAAAGACGCCCTGTGCGTGTATGAGGGAGAGCTTCTCCCGGAGAAAGCAGAAGCTCGAGGAGAGACGCGGACGGATGCTTCCCGCTCCGCCAGGGTTCACATTGTAACCTGGGCTTACCAGGATCGGAAGCGTTCCGCGCATTTGCTGGAGGCAGGCGCGGTCTACCGGCTGGAGCTTGCGGGGTTTGCAGAGGCGCAGAAGAAGGATGCCAGGCTGAAATCTGCGCGGATCTTCGATGATTCGCGCAACTATGATGCGCAAAGATTCTGGTGGGAACCGAAGCAGCCAGTCCTCCTTCAGGCTGCGGCATCTCCGACAGCGAGGCCGACTGTAAAGAGAAATTGACCGCGGGAAAAGAAGAGGGCCATGTCTCAAGAAGTCGACGATGACCGGGGTAAGAGCCGCAGGGTGCGGGTGATCGTCACGATTGCCGCGATCGCGGGTTCATGGGTGGTTTTCGAGACGTTCGGACGCCGTGTCGAGGCCACTGGTGGACCGGCGGATGCGGTGTCCTCCGGGACTTATTGGGATCAGGTATCACTGGACGAAACGGAATCCGCCCGCAAAGCGACGGAAGAAGCGCGCGCCCGTATCATCCGGCGGGAACTCGAGAGGCAACGTAAGGAACTGGCGGCGGAGATGGCGCTGCGGGTGCGACCGGACCTGGCGGCGGCACTCGACTCGCTGGGGACAGGGGGGACACCCGGCGAATGTTCGCACTGGGAATTGGCGAACAATTTCACCTTTACACGTCACTACAAGAAGTGGATCCATGCATTCGGCGGTGACAATCGCGAAAAAAAGGCCGCTTGCATTGGGCACTTCCGGAGGCAATTGGAAGCGCACGGCACAGACCTGGTTTATTTGCTGATCCCCAACAAGCTCGATACCTACGCCTATCTGTTCTGCGAGAATGTCGGGGATACTTCAATCTGTCCGGAGCAGACCAAGCTCATGATCCAATTGCTGGAGCACGACGTCGAGGTCTTGGATTTGAGAAAAGAGTTCCGCAGGGCGGCCAGGGAGAGGGGGGAGGCGGTCTTTTACCGGCACTCCCATCATTGGGCGCCTCCCGGAATCGCGATCGCCGCGAGGGAAGTTTTCGATCGACTGAAACGGTACGATATTCTTGCGTTCGCCGACACATATCGCGCGGAGTTTGAGGTCAGGCAGCTGAACATTTTGGGAGAAGTAGAAAATCATGTTGAACGGCCGGAGCTGACACCAGGCACGATCGCCTTGAATCAGGTATTCTTGAGCGATGGCATTATCCTGCGCGATCCGGGTTCCCCGGTGTATTTCCTGGGCGACAGCAACGCGGTCCACTTGGATTGGATGTCGGCGGGACTCCGGGCCCAGCTTTCCCGCAAGATTGGACTACCGGTTTATACACAGGGAAGGGGAGGCGCCGCGCCCAGTGTGCCCAGGGACTTCAAGGAAAAATATCTTTCCTGCCCACCGAAGGTCCTGGTGTGGGTCATGGAGAGCGTGTTGTATCCCGATGAGCGATG
This sequence comes from Verrucomicrobiales bacterium, assembly GCA_024638765.1. Lineage (GTDB taxonomy): Bacteria > Verrucomicrobiota > Verrucomicrobiia > Verrucomicrobiales > DEV007 > JAHEJT01. The sequence goes on along the minus strand of JAHEJT010000048.1, from coordinate 8,404 downwards.
GATCCCGACCGATCTTGGTCCGCCCTCAGGTGGCATTGAAAAGGCCGATGCGGGATTCGAAATAGACGGGCCGGATCGGTATCTGGTGAGGATTGGCGAGGGGGCGGCGATTCCCGATCCGAAATTGAGTCCTTACAAAGATGCATTAGTAGTCTACGAGGCGAGGTTACTCGCTGGAGAGAGCGAAGAAGTGATTCACCTGTTAACCTGGGCTTACCGGGACCGGATCTTGAGCCAGCGGCACCTGGAGACGGGCGGAGTCTATGCACTCCAACTCGAGGAGTTTGCGGATGCGCAAGCGCGGGACGGGCGGATCGAATTTGCGCAGATCATCGACAACACCTCGGACTATGCGCCGGCGCGCTACTGGTGGGAGCCGGTGGAAGTGATCGGTAGCCGGTAGCCGGAATTCGGAAATCGGAAATTCCTGGGGAGTGTTACTCGAGGAGTTTCTGAGTGATGAAATCTTCGAGATCTTCGTAAGGGTCGGCGGGCTGCTCGGGATTGGTGACGATGCATTCGATGCCCAATTTGTCCATGGCTTCTTTGAGTTTCAGGCCCAGCCGGACGTGATGCACCCAGACTCCGCCGGCCGTGTCTTTGTCGACGGGGACATCCTTGTTGGAGTAAGTCATGAATACGGGGGGATCGTCTTTCGTGAGATGGGTGATGGCGGAGGCCTGCTCCATGAGATTCTGGACGCGCGCGCTCTCCCAATCCTCCTCGGATTCCACCGCATAAAAAGGCTCGAGGGCAGGGTGCGGAGGAAGTTCGGGCGCATCGAACCACTCGCGGAAGGTGCGTATATCGTAGGTCGATTGCCCTCCCATGGTCGCCGCGGCGACGATGCGGGTCGATTGGCGGGCGACGGGGTCGTCGCTGTCGGGATCTGCGCGGTCGTCGCCGAAAGCCAGCCACAGGGAGATTCCCGCGCCGGCGGAGCCTCCGAAGCAGGCGATTTTTTCCGGGTCTAGATTCCACTTTTTGGCCCGGGAACGGATGAGCTGGAGGCCGCGGGCGGCGTCTTCCATTTGCATGGGGTAAGGGCCCACATCGCTGAGGCGGTAATTCATTGAGGCGAAAGAGATGCCGGCGTCCAGAAAGCGCTGGACCGGGACGCGGCCGAGGCCGCTCTTGTCGCCGCCGCGGAAGCCGCCGCCGTGGATGTAGATGGCGAGGGGAGTGGGGTTGTCGTCTTTCGAGTCGGCCAGCCAGAGGTCGAAGGCTTGTTTCTGGTGGTCGCCGTAAGAGACATCGGCGTGGGTGGGGGCGGGATGCTGCACCCGTTGTTGCCGGTCCTGGTTTTGCCGGCGTTGAGCGTTGAATTTCTGGACCTCTTCCCGGGTGAGGATTCCGTCTTTATCGAGATCGCTCTGGGGGAACTGCGTGAGGAACTTCCTGAAGCGGTCGTCGGTATCGGAACTCGGTGCAGGCGTCTGGTTCTGGGCGAGAAGATGGGGGCCGCAGAGGAACGAGAGCATGCAGAGGAGTAAGGGTGCGAAGAATCGGGCGCTTTTCATGAGAGATGAAACCGTGGGAAGAGGGTGAGGTTGCAAAGCGGGGCAGCAGTGGAGAACCGGCTG
>JAHEJT010000048.1:0-6799 GCA_024638765.1 Verrucomicrobiales bacterium | reverse complement strand
AGATTCTTGTCGAATGATCTTGAATCCGGCAAGATGGGCTCGGCCGCGACGGCCGAGGGGGGAGCGCAGAGGCGGGAATCACTGCCACTGAATCCAAGCGCTCCGTGGGAGGACGAGTGTGCCGCCCGGTTCCGGATGAGAGCCGGGTGAATTTCTTTACTGTCTGGCCATTTTTGAAAATTCGAATCTCACGACCGAGGTCCTCCCTCGGGGAACGGATCCCCTCCCGGTTTACGGCCGCGGTTGCTCTTTTCTTCTGCTGGATTCTGCCGGGGCCCCAGGGGCCGGTGAAGGCTGTGGCACAGAGAATGTGGACGCCCCCGGCGACGGCATTGCCCACCGCTGAGGTGCTTTCCGGCGTGGCGTTCGGAAACGGGATCTTCGTGGTCGTCGGAGAAACCGGCACGGTGCTCACCTCGCCGGACGGAGCGGCCTGGACGCAGCAGACGACGGGCCTGGAAGAGGCGGAAATCGCGTTGCAAGCGGTGGCCTTTGGAGGCGTCACTTTCGTGGCTGTGGGCGAGGGCGGGACCATCATCACTTCTACGGACGGGGTGAACTGGACGGAAAGGGCATCCGGAGTCGACGGCAGATTTCTTTCCGGTGTGGTCTACGGGGATGGCGTGTTCGTAGCTTGCGGAGGCGGGGGGAAAGTGACGCGATCGGTGGACGGAGGCGTCACCTGGTCGGGAGGCGATTCGGGGGCCACGTTTCGTTTCCTGGAAGACCTGGCGTGCGGTAACGGCGTGCTGGTGGCGACGGCGGGAAAGGGGGCGGTAATCTATTCCCATGACGGCGGGCAGACGTGGAGCCTGACCTTCTTGCCGGGGGTCGTGGATACGTTTTTTGGACTGACGCACGGGGAAGGATTCTTCGTGTTGATGGGGACTAATGGTTACCTGTCGACTTCTCCCGACGGGAAAACGTGGACGGGGCAACTCTCCGGGACCTTGGAGTGGCTTTTCGGGGGGACCTATCACGACGGGACTTACCTGGTGTTCGGCGCGGCCGGGACGATCCTGGCCTCGACCGATCTGGAGACCTGGACGGGCGAGACCTCCGGGACCAGCGAGATTCTCAATGGGGCGGCAGCCGGCGGCGGCACCTTTGTGATCGCCGGGGGCGGAGCGGATGACGTCGGCAACGAGATCCTGACCGCCGAGGCGCCGGCGGGATTCAGTTTTGCACAGTGGCGGCAGATTCAATTCTCCGCCGCGGAGCAATTGGATCCCCTGGTAAGCGGGCCGGGGGCGGATCCGGATCTGGATTCTCTGAACAACTTCAAAGAGTACGCGCTGGGGTTACGCGCGAAGACGGGTGACAGCGGATGGTCCGGCCTGCCGCGGTTGGTTTCGGTGGCGGGCATGGGCGGCGCACGGCATGCAGCCATGCGTTACCGGCGTGCCGGGAATCGCGACCAGTTGAGTTTTCAAATCATGAAGTCCGATACCATGGCAGCGGAGAGCTGGGTTCCGTTGGGCGCCGCCGAGACGGTGGAATCGAATGACGGCAAGATGGAAACCATCCTGGTCGTCGATCCCTTATCGATTGCGGCGGCGGGCGCGCGTTTTTACGAACTGCGCTGCACCGGCAATTGAGTCCGGATTCGAAAAGGGGTCGCTTCAGGGAGCAGAATCGAGGATGAAGATCCCGCGCCCGCCCTTGTAACCGATCTTGGTGGCGATGTCGGCGCTGTCGTTGATCGAGTTGCCGTATCCCCCGCAGCCGCCGACCCCGTTGAAGGGGCTGGCGATGGAGATCAATGTGATGGGCACCTCATCGGTGTCCGGAGTAAAGACATCGCGTTTGCGCATCATTAGAGTGGGCGCGGCGACGGCGGCGTTCTCCACCCAGAGGCCCAGGTTGTTTTTGCGTGTGGTATCGCCCGTGATCTGGAGCCGCGCGGTGAAGGCAACAGCGCCGGTGCGATTGCAGGCGAGGTCGACGATGTGGCTGTAGAACGCGCCATCGATGCTGTTGGCGGGATCGCCTTCGCGGTAAATGAGGTGCAACGAGCCGTCGGCGGGATACCATTTCCAGAGGCTTTCATCATTCGAAGAGCTGACGGCTCCGCGCATGGATGCGCGGAAGATGACTTCTTTGGCGTCGTTGATATAGATTTCCTGGAAGCGGTTGAAGAGCACCGTGGTGACCGGGAGGCAGGGCACGACGGCATTTTCGCGGGCGATGAGGGTTTTCAGGCCGGTAGCTTTATTCCAATAATAGAGGGCGCAGTTGTTGGCCGAGTTGACCGCGGGTCCGCTTCCGGTGGCCAAGGTCGCTTCAAAGGCGGCGTCGCCGGCGCTGTTGATCGAGATGGCCAGGAACGATTTGAAATCGTTGGAGGTGCCGGGTGCCGATTGCCCTTCGCGGGCGACGAGCTGGAGGCTGCCGGCGTCCGGGTTGCCGGCGAAGATGGCACTGTTGTCGCGGGTGGTCACCGCGGGCGCGCCACTTCCAGTCTGCAGAAAAGCGATGAAGCCGAGATCGCCCGCGTCGTTGGCGACGACATTGCCGGCGGGTTGGCCATAGGTGGCGCCGCCGAGGGCGGGTATGGGCACGGGGTCGCCCTCACGCATGAGGGGCTTGAGGATCGAGTTGGAGCCCCAGATGCCGAGGTTGTTGGTGCCGTCGACCGTGCCGCTGGCGGCCAGGGTGCCAGTGGCGAAGGTGCCATGATAGCTGCTGTATCCGGGGGCGCCGAGGTTCTCGAAAACTTCGCCGCTGGCCCCGGGTTCGGGATCGCCCTTGCGGGTGACGGGGATGAGGACGCCGTCGTAATAGTAATTCGCGTGATCGCCGCCGCCGAGACGGCCTTCAAAGGCCACCTTGCCGTCGTCGCCGAGGGCTTCATCGAAGAAAGAGACAAAGGTCGGGCCGCCGAGTCCGGCGTCGTCGCCTTCGCGCGCGATGACCGAGAGGGCGCCGGGGTCGCCCGCAATCAGGACCTTGTTGTTGCCGGTATTCACGCCGTCGCCGCGGATGGCGGCGTTGGCGAGGATCTCTCCCGGGTTATTGATGAAGAAGTGGGCGATGGTGCTCCAGGTGGCGTTTGCGGGAATACCGCCGGTGCCGGCGCCGGGCAGGGCATCGCCGCGCAGTGCGATCGGGTCCAGGGTGAGCGACACGGGAGTGCCGTTCTCGATGGCCTCGAGGACGATGATATCGAAGCTCGCCATGCTCGCATTGCCGGAAGCATCGGTGGCGGTGCATGTGACGGTGTTGGTGCCGATGGGGAAGAAATCCCCGGGCGTGGCGTCACAGGAGATGACGGGAGAGGGATCGAAGTTGTCCACCGCGGTGGGATCGGTCCAAGAGACATTGTCGCCGGGCGCGCCGAGGGGCGCGGTAAGGATGATATCCTTGGGCATGTCGACGAGGACCGGCGGCGTGATGTCCCGGATATGGATCTGGGTGGTGGCCGGTGCGCTGGTGGCGAAGTTCTTGTCGCGCGCGCGGACGGTGACCGTGTAAGGCGGGGGGGTGTCGGGCAGCACGCCCTGGGCGGCGCTGCCGCGGGGCTGAGCCCAGGTGTGCGAGCGCGTCTGCGGCGAGGTGCCGGAAAAGGTTTGAATCGGGGTGCCGTCGCCCCAGTTCACCGTCCAGAAGAAGCCGGCGGCATCGTCGGCGGAGGAGGGATCGTCCGCGGTGAAGGTGAAGGAGACGCTGGTGTCCTCGTTAGCCGCGAGGGGCGGCGCGGAGAAGCCTGCGGCGGGGGCGACGTTGTTGATCGTGAGCGGTGCGCCGTCGATGTTGGTCTGTCCGATGGTATCTCTGACGCGCAGGCGCACGCTGCGAGAGCCGTTGTCGTTGACCCCGATGGCCTCGAGTTGGGCCCAGGTGCGGCTCAGGAACGGGCTGGTGCTGGACACTTCGAAAGAACCGTTGTTATCCACATCCCACTCGTAGAGGGTGATGCCGTTGTCGTCGGTGCTGAGGCTGCCATTGAGGTTAAGGGTCTGGCCTTCGTTAATGGTGTAAGGCCCGCCCGCATTGGCGACGGGACGATTGTCGAGGCCGACAGATCCGTAGAACTCCACTTCCGAGATCTGCATGGAGTTCTCACCAGAATTCTTGATAGTGGGGAAGATCAGGATGTAGGTCCGGTAAGACGTGCTGTTGCTGAAGCTGACAGTCTGGCTATATCCGCTGGTATTGAAGACCGTGTCGCGCGTGCCCGGCAGGCTCAGCCCGCCACTGGCGATCAACGTGAAGCTGGATATCGGGAAGGGAGCGCTGATGGAATTGCTGTTGGAGCCGTAGAACTGATAACTGGCCGGATCGCGACCGACGGCGTCGTTTGCGACCCAGAGCCGGATGCTATTGACCACCGTCGCCTGTGGGTCCGGTCTGACGACAAACCCGGTATTGAACTTTGCGAAGTTGAGGTACTTTTCGCCGCCGCCACCGATCCAGCCGTTGATTGCGTCTTGGGGAGATTCTGCGCCCGGCCACCTGTTTCCGCTAGACCCGGAGGTGCCGGGGACAAAACGCGTACCCTGCAGTTGCCCGCCAACGATGGGGTCGCCGGGGTCAAGCAAGGGCGCTGCCAGAGTCGGTGCGATGAGGACGACGCTCGCGATCGCGGCCAGGGCGACGGCGAGTCGGCGGGGCAAACGGAAATAAGCGCAACGAGGATACCGGGTGATGGAAGCAATCGAATTCATAGTTCGGGCGGGTAGGAATGGACGTGGGAAGCCGGTCGTGAGGAGTCCTGGAAAGGTTTCCAGGCTCAGGATGAAACCAGCAGCGTATATCTTATAATTTTTGTCTTTATGGTTTTTGTTAATCTGAAGCAGCGACGTTGGTCTCTCAGGTGTTTCGCGGCGTCTCTGGACCCATGAAGAATGGTTCCAGTGAGCGAAAAGGAGCCCCATTTCTCCTTGTTTTTCCCCGATCAGCAGCTGAACAGCGACCAGTCGGAGCTAATATCGCCCGATTCGACCCCAAATCAAGCCTGAATATTATAGAAATTCAGATTTAATGCATATTATTGTAAATTATATCAAATTTACGATAATTCTAAAGAACAATCCACCTCGCCTCGCAAATCTCTCAATCTCCGGGCTCACCAGACCCCGAGGGGGAGAATTGCGCTCGCGGCGACGCGGAGACTCCTCCAGACACGGCGAAATCTGGAGTCCGGGTTCAGGGAGCGGAATCGAGGATAAAGATGCCGCGGCCGCCCTTGAAGCCGATCTTAGTGGCGATGTCGGCGCTGTCGTTGATCGAGTTGCCGTATCCGCCGAAGCCGCCCACCCCGTTAAAGGGACTGGCGATGGAGAGAGAGGTGATGGGCACTTCATCGCTTACCGGGGTGAAGACATCGCGTTTGCGCATCATGAGAGTGGCAGCGTCGACGGCGGCGTTGTCCACCCAGAGGCCGAAGTTGTTCTTGCGCGTGGTATCGCCCGTGATCTGGAGTCGTGCGGTGAAGGCGATATCGCCGGTGCGGTTGCAGGCGAGGTCCACGATGTGGCTGTAGAATGCGCCGTCGATGCTGTTGGCGGAATCGCCCTCGCGGTAAATGAGGTGCAGTGATCCGTCGGTGGGATCCCATTTCCAGAGGCTCTCATCGGTCGAAGAGGAGACGGCCCCGCGCAGGGTCGCCTGGAAGACGACTTCATTGGCGTCGTTGATGTGGATTTCCTGGAAGCGGTTGAAGAGCACGGTGGCGACCGGGAGACAGGGAGCGACGGCATCTTCGCGGGCGATGAGTGTGCGCACGCCACCGTTCCAGTGATAGAGGGCACTGTTGTTGGCCGCGGTAACCGCGGTTCCGGTCCCGGTGGCCAAGGTCGCTTCAAAGGCGGCGTCGCCGGTGCCGTTGACCGAGATGGCCAGGAACGATTTGAAATCGTTAGAAGTGCCGGGCGCCGATTGCCCTTCGCGGGCGACGAGCTGAAGGCTGCCGGTGTCCGGGTTGCCGGCGAAGACGGCGGCGTTGTCACCGGTGGTTACCATGGGCGTGCCGCTGCCGTTCTGCAGGAAGGCGATGAAGCCGAGATCGCCCACATCGTTGGCGACGACATTGCCGGCGGGCTGGCCGAAGGTGGCGCCTCCGAGAGTCAGGCCGGCGGGTGCGGGCACGACGTCGCCCTCGCGCATGAGGGGTTTAAGCATAGAATTGGAGCCCCAGATTCCGAGGTTGTTGGTGCCGTCCACCGTGCCGCTCGGGGCCAGGGTGCCGGTGGCGAAGGTGCCGTGATAGCTGCTGTATCCGGGGGCGCCGAGGTTCGCGAAGACGTCGACACCGACCCCGGGTGCGGGATCACCCTTGCGACTGACGGGGGTGAGAACGCCGTCATGAAAGTAATGGGCGTGATCGCGGTTGCCGAAGCGGCCTTCGAAGGCCACCTTGCCGTCGTCGCCCAGGGCTTCATCGAAGAAGGAGACGAAGGTCGGACCGCCGAGTCCGGCGTCGCTGCCTTCGCGGGCGATGACCGAGAGGGCGAGGGGGTCGCCCGCAATGAGGACCTTGTTGTTGCCGGAATTCACGCCGGTGCCGCGGATGGCGGCATTGGCGAGGATGTCCCCAGGGTTATTGATAAAGATGTGGGCGATGGTGCTCCAGGTGGCGTCTGCGGGAATACCGCCGGTGCCGGCGCCGGGCAGGGCATCTCCGCGCAAGGCGATCGGGTCCAGGGTGAGCGCCACGGGGGAGCCGTTCTCGATGGCTTCGAGGACGATGATATCGAAGCTCGCCATGCTCATGTTGCCCGAGGCGTCTTTGGCGGTGCAGGTGACGGTGTTGGTGCCGATGGGGAAGAAGGCACCAGGAGTGGCATCACAGGTGACC
>JAHEJT010000196.1 GCA_024638765.1 Verrucomicrobiales bacterium | reverse complement strand
GATGGAGCAGCTCATCGAATACGAGCCCGACTTGTTCATCATCTATTCCGGCCACAACGAGTTCCTGGAGGAGCGAACTTACGGCGATATCAAGGACACCCCGGCGTCGGTGCTGCGTATCTCGACATGGGCTGCGCGATCCCGCGCCGCCACGCTCATCAGCAACGCGATCCAGGGCGTGGCTTCCTCCTGGTCCGCGCCGCCGCAGAAGAACGAGTTGAGCAATGAGGTGGATACGCAAATGATCGGACTCTCGGCATACACGCGGGACGACGCGCTGCAGGAAAGCGTCCTCAAGCACTACCGCTATAATCTGTTGCGGATGATTGACATCGCGCATTCTGTGGGAGCCCGGGTTGTGCTGATCACGCCGGCTTCAAATCTGCTCGGGGCCTCGCCATTCAAGAGTGAGAACCGCGCAGGATTGACCGAGAAGGAACTGGCCCGCTGGAAGGAACAGTACCAGCTCGCCGAGCAAAAACTTGTGCAAGGAGCGCCGGCCGAGGCCCTGGCGGCGCTGGAGGAAGCCGTGCAGATCGACGATCGCCACGCGACAGCCCATTTCCGGCGGGGCCACGCGCTGGTGCAACTGGGGCGATACGACGAGGCCAAGGTCGCCCTGGTCCGCGCCGTGGACGAAGACGTCTGTCCGCTGCGCGCCCTGAGCCCCACGAGCGAGATCGTCGCACAGGTCGCCACGGAGCGAAAAATCCCGCTGATAGATTTCGTGGCGATCCAAGAGGAACATTCGGAGCACGGAATTCCAGGCGACGGGGTGTTCCTCGATCATGTGCATCCAACGATCGAAGCACACCGTTTGCTGGCTCTCGAGATCCTGAAGGTCATGGCCAGTGAAGGAATCGCCAACCCAGATATGGACGACGCAACGCTGCAGCAAGTCAGCAACGACGTGATGGGCCAGATCGATCCGGCGGCTCACGGGCGGGCGCTGATGAATCTATCGAAGGTGTTGGGCTGGGCGGGCAAGCTCCGCGAGGCGTATCGCCTGGGCGTCAAGGCAGCCGAGCTGAATCCCGAAAGCGCGGCGGTGCAGTATCAGGCAGGGCTTACGGCCCAATTGGTCGGTAAGCTGGAGGAGTCGATCGACCATTACCGCAAGGTAATCGAGATCGAGCCCACCGCCGCATTGGCCCATGGGAATTTGGGCGTCTCGCTCGAAGCCCGCGGTGACCTCGCAGGCGCCGTCCGCCACTATGAACTGTCGCTAAAGTATGGAGAACCGAAAGACGCGGAGCGAAATCAGCACAACCTGGCCCGCGCCCAAGAGAAGCTCCGCCAGTCCCCGTAGGGCGGAATCCCGGTATCTCAACCGCGGCGAGACGGACGGATGGCAGAAGATTGGGTGTCATCAGATCAAAGGAAGCGCGCTCTCAAGCGCGGTCGTCACCCGGCATTCTGTCGCTTCCACCCGTTAGCTTATTCCTCATGCGTTTCGCAGAGGCTGATAATCAAGGCGTTAGGAAAGGGCCTCACAGGATCTTTCCCCCGATTTCTCTTGTATCGAGTGCGAATTATTAAATAAATCGACCCCCTAAATCCTTGCATACGTGATTTTTTGCAATTTGAAAACCGGCGCTCACGCGGTGTCGAGTTTCCAAGATCGAGAAATCAGCCGAGCGGGATTCTCAACGCAACGCAACGCAAATACACATACGCTGATGACCCACAGAATGAACAAATGTCTCTTGGCCTGTGTGGCCATTCCTGTCTGCTCTTTATTCGCAACGAGCGCGCAGGCGGCCACGGCTTTCGCGCGCTTGGATCAGATTTCGCCCAACGCGACTTCGTATATTGAAGTTGCAACCGCCCCTGATCCCGCCCCGATTATCAACTTTGCGCGGTTCAACCCTGCCACTACCCCCGTTGGCGAGGTGACCGCCACTGTCCAATTTGCTGGCATTGGCGATCCCACGGCGGGAGATTTCACAGGGTTCATCGCCGGAAACATCGCCCTGATCGATCGTGGCACCCTCCCCTTCGTTGACAAAATCGTCAATGCCGAGGCCGCTGGCGCTACCGGCGTACTGATCGCGAACACTGCGACTAGTGGCAATGGTGCGGGGGTATTTCAAGGCGGTGGAGACTTTAGCGTGACGACCGTCCCTGCTGTCATGATATCATTTGCGCTGGGCGAGGAGATCAAAAACAGCCTGGCTACGGGCGCTGTCGAAATGCACATTGCCACGGTTCCTGAACCGTCCAGTCTTATGCTGGGCCTGTTGGCCATGACTGGTTTCGGGTTGTTCGGCCGGCGACGGCGACAAAAAAATACGTAAACTCGATTTGAACGACGTTTTCCCCAAGGCCGCCTGGTGATTCTGGCGGCCTTTCTTTTTGCGCGCGTAACGCGTTGTGATGAACCGGATGGCTTCCTCTGGCATCCCCTCCAAACCCACTTCATCCTCCACGATCTTACTTGCTCACGAGCTGGTTTGTGATGCCCGGCGGGATTTCTCCTTGGGCGGCCCACAATGAAGGCATTGACCAGGGAATTGGTATCTGTGTCTCACGCAGCGTTCGGCTTCAGAACAGAAATGGGTTTGGGGTCAAATGACTGACCCCCGATGGCACGTAGATAAGTGGGGTCCTCATACCTATCGAACTGCGGGGAGCAATCACCGCTTTGGGTGGCGCGAGCAATCGCGGGGGTGTGGTTGTTGCTACGCCACACCGCTGCCGCGGGTCGGAAAGAATCCAAGGTGAAGGGATCGCACGTTGAGGCTCCGTTCTGCACCATCCCCGCCGATTACTCGGCCGATCCAAAAGCGGCAACCTGTCACGTCGTAGCTCACCGAGCGAAGACGGATTTCTTGCCGCACTCCGAAAGTTGCTTGCCCGCTTGCCTACGTGCCGTTCGTGACAGACCCCTGCTAACACCCCGGTCCCGATCAGAACAGGGGGATAGGCGACTGGGTGAGGCCTTCGCGGAATTCGGGGCTGCCGGCTTTGAGGATGATCCAGCGGTTGTCGATCCGTTTGGGGATGCCGAGGCGGGTGGCAGCTATCGTTGTGAGCGCGCCGGCGACGAGGAGAGCGAACCCCACGATGATCCAAATGACGCTCGCGAGCCCACCGGAGATGAGAGCCTGAACAAAAAAGGAGCCGGAACTGATGAGGCCGGCAAGGCCGAGGGAGAGGCGAACCATGCGGCGGTTGGCACAGCGCTCGCACATCCCGAATTCGACCGGAACACGGAATTTGTCCGGGGCGTCGGAGCACCGTTCGCGGAGACGTAAGATGGAAACACTCAGGGCGCGCACGAGGAAGTTGCCGCCCAGCGACGAGTAGTTCTTTTGGATCGTTCGATCAGCCTCGGCATTGCACTCGCAACAGCGGTCGGTTCGGAGAGGGGGCCCGTAGCGGTCGATCACGATATGGTCACTCCAGTGCATGACGGGTTGCACCCCGAGCAGGGCGGGCGGTTCTTGGGGGCCCGGGCCGGGGAGATTAACCGGGATGATGTTGGACGGATCCAAATCCGGGTCAAACTTTGGCGCAACCGGTTCGGCCTCCGAGTGCGTTTCAGGTTTGGCCTTCGCCTGGATTTGGCCTTCGGTCCTCGGTTTGGGTTCGGGAGACGAAGCGACGACGTTGGGAAGTGAGGGGAGTGCTTGCATAACGTTAGGTGAACCTGTTAAATTTACGGTTTTATTGAATAAATGACAAGGCAATGCAAATTGGTTCCAGTGGACAGATGATTAGTGTTCGTTAATGCGGGATGCTCTAGTGAGTATTCGCTCTTGGGTGCGCTCTCCATAAGGAATGCTGAGAGCGAAAGTTCTAAATTAAAGTATTGCAAACAATTCAAAAAAAAGGAATATAAATCTAATTTAAGCGTAAATATGTCCCCCTCATTTAGGAAACCCGCGAGTTCGATCGATCAGGGCTATAACCCCTACTCCAAGCCCCTTCCGCCGCTGGAGCCGGAGCTGGCGACGGGAATTTGGGCCATGGATCCCTTCATTGAATGTGACTTCATGGCCGATTACTACGCCTCCGATTCTCTGCCGGAGGTCTTCGGCCGCTCCCTAACCGATGCGGTGGAGGAAGCGCCCCCTGGTTCCGTGGTGGAGCCGGATCCCGTGATTATGGGATTGCCGGACTCACCCGCGTCCGACGAGGTAGGTGACCAAGTTCAGATCATGACCATGTGGATGCGAATTGAGGAGGAGAAGAAGCGACGGGGGCAGGAGTCAGCGTCCTCCGACCAAAACGGAAACCCCGCCTCCTCTTCGTAGCGGAAGGGCTCCCCCCTTCCGAGGGGTCCGCCCGCCTCGAAGGATTCACTCATCCAACGAACGCAACGCCCGCCCGGAACGCGGAGGCGTTCCGCTACGAATCGCAGGCCCGGGATCATTCCCTAAAGGCATTGCCCTTAGCCTCCCTTAGTGGCATCGGTCGGCGCGGAACTGAATCGCAAGCGGGCTGTCACCGGAAAATGATCGGATGGATACAGCCCCTCCTTGTGCGTCCTGATGATGTTAGCCTCAAGCACCTCGGTGCCCGGGGGCACGAAGATGTAGTCGATTTTTTCGCCGTCGGCACGGCCTTCGAAACGGTTCCCGGTGCCGACAATCTTCTCATCCGGATGCAGGAGGCGGAACGAATCCACGACCGGGGCCGGGGAGGCCTCAACGCTCCTTCCCGTGAGATAGATGATGGCCGGGTTGGCTTCGCCCGCATTGAAATCGCCGGTGAGGACGAACGGGTCTTTGTGTTTCCGGTCCCGGATTCGCTGCGCGATCAGGCGCACGGACTTCTCCCGGGCGGCCTGCGATTTGTGGTCGAGGTGGGTATTATAGACGTAGAGGGCTTTCCCGGAATTCTTCCAGACGAGCCGCGCCCACGTGCAAATTCGAGGGTAGAAGTGACCCCAGGTCGAACCGACCTTTTCGGGGGTATCGGAAAGCCAGAAGGTGCCCGAGGCGTCGGCCCGAAACCGATCGGATCGATAAAGAATCGAGGAATGCTCATCCCGGCTTCCCCCCCGGCGCCCCTTCCCGATCTCATCGAACTCCGGGAACGCCTTCCTGAAATCGTCAAGCTGAGACCGGTAGGGTTCCTGCAGACCCACGATGTCGGGCGCGGAGCGGCGCACAATTTCAAACGCGACCGGTTTCCGACGCTCCCAGTGGGTGGGCTCCTCTTTCGGTTGCTTGCTCTTGGGGTTGTGCTGCTTCACGTTGAACGTCATCACCCGGACCTCAATGGACGCATTCCCGCCTTTGGCTTTGTCCTTTGCGGAGGCGCTGTGAACGGCGCCCACCAGCATCGTCGCGCTCAGCAAGAGTCCTGTGACGGATCGCCGCTTATTCATGTCACCCATTAGTCTGACGGTTGTTCGCGTTGCTCCGTCACTTGGCCGTTCCCGGCGTTCTCCCCAGTTCTTTCAGTCTCTCGACAATCTCGAGGGCGCGCTTCGCCTCCTCTCTCTTGCGGTACGCGAGCCGCTCTTCAGCCGCGCTCTTCATCGCCCTGTTCTGGGCGCGGGTCACGGCGCTCTCGGACGGATCCTCGCTCTCCGGCCAATCCCACTCATCCGTGCGGAAACTCTGCAGCGGTAGCCATTCTTTCCCGTTCACTTTCAGGTTGCCCATCGGGCTGGTCGCCCAGGCGTAGCGCACCGCCACCGGCTTCTCGACCAGCGGGCTCCACACGTGGATCTTCGTGGTCTCGAAGTTCTTGTTGGCGACGTTCCAGATTCCCACGTCCTTCTTCAGCGGGTAAGCGGCGTGCGCCATGTAGAACTCGCCGGACTTGTCCGCAATCGAGAATCCTTCGATCACGGTCGACATATCGTCCGGCATGACCGGCTTGTCGAAGGTGAGCACCATCCGATCGCCATCCGGCTCGGCCGAGATGAGCGAGGTGGAATCCCAATCGACTTTCATCCCGTAAATCCGGTTGAGTGCCCAGCGCGCCGCCCGCACCCCATGCGTCCGCTTCTTGAACGGGTGCAGCCCCGGAATCTGGACGTCATAGCCCGGCAGGAAGGCCGTGTGGTTGGGGTTTTCCAGGTCAGTAAGACCCAAACGCTGCGACTCGCGGATGTATGCGCCCGGGGCAACCGACCAGGTCTCAAAGTTCTCCCGCGTTTGCGGAATGCTGCCCGCACAGAAACCGATCACGCCCGCCGGAAGGGTCGGATCCTTGAAGTCCTCCCGCCATCCTTCGACCATCAGTTTCGTGAGCACCCGGTAGCGCTCCGGTCGGCAACTCGTTCCCATCGCGTTGTTGTAGCCCTGGTGAAAGAGGACGCCCTTGATGTTCAGTCCGCGGAAGACCCCGAACATCCCGTTGTAACAGGACGCCGCATCGCTGGGGCTTTTCCCGGGAATACTCCACGAGCGAATGTTCTTCCGGGTCGGCCTGGGCGGCAGCTTGTCCTCGTCCACCCCTTTCTCGCGCTGCTTGGCGACGTCCTTTTCCCACTTGTCGACCAGCTTCTGGATCGCGGCACTCCAGTCGAACTCGCCGCGGCGCTTCTCGACTGATTCCGCGTAGCGTTTCGCCAGCGGGTGGTCATCGAATTTGTGTCGAGGCACCAGGCTCTCGATCGAGGCCCCGCCGCGCGCGTTGTCGATGATCCCGATTGGAATTTGTAGCGCCCGCTGCAGGCGTGAGCCGAAGGCGTAACCGATGGCTGAAAATCCGCCCGCCGTTTCCGGGGAGGCCGCCACCCATCCCTTGTTCGGCAGGACCGCCTCCGGAAGATCGGCCGCCGGGCCGTCCTGCTCGTTCGCCGAGATGCGCAGCTCCCTGAAGAGGGGAAGATGGGACTGAGCCAGTTCCATGTCGGCCTGCGTGGTCTTCCCCAACCCCCACGCCATGTTGCTCTGGCCGTTCATCACCCAGACATCGCCGATCACGATGTTCTCCATCTCGATGGTCTCCTTGCCGGACTTGACGGTCAGGGTCCGCGGATTGGCATCGGCACCCCGCGCGGGGAAGGCCACCGCCCAATATCCCTTTCGATCTTTCACGGTGGTCTCGGCCTGCTCGTTTCCGAACCGGACCGATACGTTGCTGCCGGCAGGACCCCACCCCCAGACGACAATGGGCTTGTCCCGCTGGATCACCATGTGGCTCGAGAAGACGCCGTGCACCTTCAACGCATCGGCAGCCCACAGCGACGGCGAGTAACTCAGTAGCAACAACACGGCGAACAAGGCAGAGGAGTATTTTTTCGTCATGATCGGTCTCGAAGAGCGTTCCCAGTTGAGAGGCTTGTTTCAAGACGCCGGAGAAGCGGCGGCCTATCTTATCGAATTCTCAATACAACCAGCAGCTCACCTGATGGCCTGATGAGCTGTCGTCGGCATGCACCGGTTTCAGCTCCGGCTCGCGATCGGCGCACTCCGGTTTCGCAACCGGACAACGCGGCTGGAACGGACAGCCTTTGGGCGGATCGAGGTGCGAGGGGATATCCCCCTTGATAATCACCTTCTCCCGTTCGCGCTCCGGGTCGGGTTGCGGGATCGCTCCCAACAGCGCCTGCGTGTAAGGATGCTTGGGAGCGGTGTAGAGTTCCTCGGCGGGAGCGCGCTCGACCAGCTTGCCAAAATACATGACGCCGACTTCGTGACTGATGTGCTGTACCACCGCGAGGTCGTGCGAGATGAAAAGAAAGGAGATCCCGAACTCCTCCTGCAGTTCGCTGATCAGGTTGAGAATCTGGCTTTGCACCGAGACATCGAGGGCGGACACCGGCTCGTCGGCGACGATGAACTTCGGCTTGAGGGCCAGGGCTCGCGCAATCCCGACCCGCTGGCGCTGGCCGCCCGAGAACTCGTGGGGATAACGGTCCGCGACCGCCTTTCGCAGTCCGCAGACCTCGAGCAGGCGCATGACTTCGGCGTTCCGGCCCGCCTTGTCGCCGATCTTGTGAGTGTCGAGCGGCTCGCGCACGATCTCGCGGACCGTCATCCGCGGGTTCAAGGATCCATACGGGTCCTGGAAGATGATCTGCATGTCCTTGCGCGCCTTCACAAGTTCCGCGCGATCGAGCGCAAGGATGTCCTTCCCGTCGATGCTCACTTCGCCCGAGGTCACTTTCTGGAGACGAAGAAGGGACCGGCCGAAGGTCGACTTCCCGCACCCCGACTCCCCCACCAGCCCGAACGTCTGCCGCACCGGGATGTCGAGGCTGACCCCGTTCACCGCCTTGAGCTCCCCCACGCGCCGGTTCAACAATCCGCCTTTGATCGGATAGTAAGTCCGGAGATCCTTCACTTGTATCAGCGTCTCTTTCATGGGCGGTCTTTCGATAACCAGGTGATTGGGCTAAAGGCAACGAGGAGTAGTGGAGTGTTGGAGTAGTGGGATGCGCAGAACTCCATTCCTCCAACACTCCATCACTCCGGGAAGTTCTGAGATTGCGTTCGGCTCATTCATGTTAGTCAGGGTTGAAACACGCGACCTTGCCGCCGCTCTCCGTGTCTTCCAATTCGGGTTCTTCCGACCGGCAACGATCATCCACCCTCGGACAACGATCCGCAAACCGGCACCCCTTGGGCAGGTGCGCCAAGTCGGGGACCATTCCTTTGATGGTGGGCAGCTTCCCGAGTTTCTCCTCGCGCACCCGCGGGATCGAATCGAGCAGGCCGTGCGTGTAGGGATGCCTCGGGTGTTTGTAGAGTTCCGCGGTCTCGGCCATCTCGATGATTTTGCCGCAGTACATCACCACCACCCGGCTGCAAGTTTCGGCGATCACCCCGAGGTCGTGCGTGATCAGGATAAGCCCCATGTGCCTCTCCTGCTGCAGGCG
>JAHEJT010000195.1 GCA_024638765.1 Verrucomicrobiales bacterium | reverse complement strand
ATGCGATGAGGAGAAAGATCCCGTGCTTGAGGACGCGCTTCCAGATCTTGGAAAACGTCCAGGGGGCCGCTTCCAGGCGGCGCGCCGCCGGCGCGTCCCCGTCGATCCATCTCTCGATCCTCCGGTAAACGTGCTCCAGAAATACCGTATAGGGACAGGTCCATCCGCACCAGATCCGCCCGAACAGGGAGGTGATGTAAAAGAGGGAAAACCCCAGGCCCGTGATGACGAAGAACGCGAGCCACATGTCCTCCGTGGCGAAGGTGAACCCGAAAAGATGGAAGCGCCTCTCCATCACGTCGAGAAACACCGCCGGGTAGCCCTTGATCTTGATCCAGGGAAGCGCGACGTAAACGACGATCAACAGCAGGGCGAAGAGCCGCCTTGCGGTGGTGAATCTGCCTTGGACATCCGCCGGATGAAGAAAATACCGGGAGCCATCCTCATTGATCGTCGTGACGGAATCAATCGTGGGCGCTTTGGGCTTCATGAACCGGATTCCGCCGCCGGCGGGGGACTTGTCTCGACTTCTGGCTTGGCGTCCACTCCGGACCCGGGTTCGTGATGACTGAGCACGAAGGAGACCACCTGGGCGACGCGCTGCGGCCCCAGCATGGGACCCCACGGCGGCATGCCCTTGGTCAGGTCCGGGGATCCGTTATGGACCAAATTATAGACCGCGACCGGATTGGCTCCGTACTTCCATTCGTTGTCGTTGAGCGGCTCACCGACATACTGCGGCCCCTCACTTTTACCTCCCAGGTTCATCCCGTGACAGGCCATGCAGTTCGTCTGGTAAATCTTCCTGCCCTCCGCGACGATGGCCTCGTCCCGGCTCATCTCCCATAAACCGTCGTCGTTCAACATCGCCAGCATTGCCTCTTTGCGCGCTTCGTCGATCACGGCCAACTTGCGTTCGATGGTGTCAATATTGGAGGGCATCGCGCCCAGGGTGAAAAAGGCCAGCCAGTAGACCACGAAGAAAGCGACCATGATGTAGAACGTGAACAGCCACCAGTTCGGCAGGTGCTGGTCGTATTCCTGGATGCCGTCATACTCGTGATCGCGGAGTATGATCTCGCCTTTCTTGACCGGCTCGTGCTGCTTTTTCTTTTCGGCTTCCTCACTCATGATTTTGTTTTTGCTCCGGAAGATGCTTGCCGTTATCCAGGGGAAGCCCCGCCATGTAATCCACCTTGGATCGCTTCATGCGCAGGGTGCGCACCACGAAGTAGAGAAAGACTCCAAAAGTGAGCAGGAACGCCAGGATCGGCACCGTGGCATGCCATTCTTCGTAGAGGACTCTTCGAAACATGTCTCTTTCGCGGTTTCAGATAATTACGATTGGGGAGGCTCGGGGGTGACGGGCGCCGCGGACGCCGGCATTGCCACTTCGGGCGCCGGCGCCGGCGCCGGCGCGGCCGGGACCGCCTCTTCTCCTTCTTCTAGCTGCAGGTCCTCGTAATCGCCCAGTTTCTGGAGGTAAGCGATCAAGGCCACGATCTGCTTGTCCGGTTCGACGAACACGCCTTCGCTCTTCAAGCCCTTGGCGATCGCAATCCCCTGCTCCAGCGCACCCTGCTCGATCTCGTGCCGGGTGAGCGCGTCATAGGGCACTCCGAGGCGCCGCTGCACCGCGATCTTGCGGGGCAATGCCTTGATATCCGTCTCTTTCTGCGCCAGCCAGGGGTAATTCGGCATGTTCGATCCCGTGGCAAGCTGGCGCGGATTCATCATGTGGTTGAAGTGCCAGGCGTGCGAATACTTGCCCCCGACCCGGGCCAGGTCCGGCCCGGTCCGCTTGGAACCCCATAGGAAGGGGTGATCGTAAATGGATTCACCGAGGCGGGAGTAATCCCCGTATCGCAGGACATCCGGCACCATGGTCCGCACCATCTGGGAGTGACAATTGTAACACCCTTCGCTCACGTAAATGTCGCGCCCCGCCAGCTCCAGCGGCGTGTAAAGTTTCGACAGGCGATCCTCGATGTTCTTGGCCCGATTCACCGTCACCGTCGGGACGATCTGGATCAGGCCGCCGACCGCGACCGAGATAAACGCCAGGGCCGAGAAGGGCATCCAGTTCTCCAGGAGCTTGTCATGCCAGCCGATCCATTCCTCGCGATGACTCAGGAAATGCTTGCAGGCCCACACGGAAATACCCCCGAGGCAAAGCAGCGCCACCCAGTCCGACCACGGCGGCAGGAAAAACCACAGGGAGCAGTAGACGATTGCCTGCGCGAAGAAACCCATCGGCGAGGCGGTCAGGGTTTCGATCAGGCCCATGCTGGTCTTCCCCTCGGGGACTTCCTTCCAAACCATCGTCTCGATCGATGCGTCGTGCGGCTGGCCGGAACGGACCGTCTTGTAAAAATTCCAGGCCATCAGGAAAAACCCGACAAGGTAAAGCCCGCCCCCCATGGCGCGGAAAAGCATCAGCGGCCGGATCTTGTCGAGCGTTTCCACGAAATTCGAATAGGCCAGGACCGTGCCCCCGCTCTCCGTGGCATTGAGCATCAGTCCCTGGGAAATCCCGGAGACCCACATGGCGGCCACGTAAAAGAGAATTCCGACCAGGCCGATCCAGAAATGCATGTTGGCGAGGGGCACCGAGTAGAGCTTGGTCTTCCACAAGCGGGGGGCCAGCCAGTAGACCATTCCCGCCGCCATGAATCCGTTCCAGCCCAGGGTGCCGCTGTGGACGTGTCCGATGGTCCAGTCGCTGAAATGTGAGAGCGCATTGACCGCGCGAATGGAAAGCAGAGGCCCTTCGAACGTCGCCATCCCGTAAAAGGTCACCCCCGCCACGAAAAACTTGATCACCGGGTCGGTGCGCAGTTTGTGCCAGGCCCCGCGCAAAGTCAGCAGGCCGTTGAGCATCCCGCCCCAGGAAGGCGCCCACAGCATCAGGCTGAAGAGCATCCCCATTGCCTGCAGCCAGTTCGGCAGCGCGGTGTTGAGGAGGTGGTGCGGCCCCGCCCAGATGTAAAGAAAGACCAGCGACCAGAAGTGAATCACGGAGAGACGATAGGAATAAACCGGCCGTTCCGCCGCCTTGGGCAGAAAGTAATACATGATGCCCAGGATCGGAGTGGTCAGGAAGAACGCCACCGCGTTGTGCCCGTACCACCACTGCACCAGGGCGTCCTGCACCCCTCCGAAGACCGGATAACTGTGCGTGAGACTCGTCGGAATCTGCAGGTGATTGACGACATAAAGCATCGTCACCGTGATAATGGTCGCAATGTAGAACCAGATCGCGACGTAGAGGGACGGTTCGTTGCGATTCTTCAGGGTCCAGAAAAAATTCCAGCCGAACACCAGCCAGATCACCGCCACCATCAGGTTGATCGGCCAGATCAGCTCCGCGTATTCCTTGCTCCGCGTCAGGCCGAGAGGCAGCGTGACCGCCGCGCACACGATGATGAACTGCCACCCCCAAAAATGGATCTTGGAAAGAAGATCGGAAGCCATCCGGACCTTGCAGAGCCGCTGCGTGGAATAGTAGATCCCTGCGAACATCATGTTCCCCACGAACGCGAAGATGGCGGCGTTGGTGTGCAGCGGGCGCAGCCTGCCGAAGGTGAGGAACTCGATGCCCTCGGTCTTGATGAGGCCGAAGGTGATCTTCTCGAGGAACTTCCCGTTCATCTCCCAGAAGTTCAGCTGCAGGGCCACCAGCAAACCGGCGGACAACCCCACGAGGCTCCAGATCACTGTCGCCCAGACAAACTTCCGGACGATCTCGTCGTTGAATTGTATAACCGCCTTTTTGCCGCTCATGTCCCGTTTATATAA
Source organism: Verrucomicrobiales bacterium (assembly GCA_024638765.1). Taxonomy (GTDB): domain Bacteria; phylum Verrucomicrobiota; class Verrucomicrobiia; order Verrucomicrobiales; family DEV007; genus JAHEJT01. The sequence continues at coordinate 5,016 of JAHEJT010000195.1, read as the reverse complement.
CTAAATAACGATGTGACTATATATTCGGACGCCCCCGGATGCACTCTCTCTTTTCCGGTTCCGCGCCCCCTTCCAATCCCTCTTCTCCCGCCGCGCCCGCGACTCCCTCATCCTCCTCCAGGGGCAGCAGGGCTTCCCGTCCGCCGCCGCCGCTCCCCTCACCGGCCCTGGTCTGCTGCCAGAATAACCCCAGAAAAAAAATCACCAGCATCAAGCTGATGAATACGGTGACGACGAGAGCATGCATGCGTAAGAATCCTGCCGACGCCGCCTTTCACGCCGTGACCGCCCCTATTATGCCTCTCCACGCCCACTTTTCTCCGCAAGATTTGCCTTTGCATACGCATATCTTGCCCGACCGCGCATATCTTGTGCCCCCGCCCTGCATGCCCCTATCTCAGGTCCTCCAGTAATTGCCGGTATCCCGGGACTTCCGGAAACTTTTCCACCAGCTCCGCGGCGTACCTCTTCGCCAGACCCCGTCTTCCCCGGTCACGACAGATGGTGGCCAGCCCCACCAGGTATTCCGCGTTCCCCGGTTCCAATCGGTACGCCTTCTCCAGGAAAGGCAGCGCTTCCTCAAATCGCTCCATCTGGTTCAAAGCCACTCCATAAAAATACTGGATTTGCGCGTGCTCCGGCATCAAGGCCGCTGCCCGTCCGATCGATTCGGTCCCCCGGGCATAATCTTTCCGCCGGATCCAGTATCGACCCAGCACTTCGTGTGCCACCCCGTTATCGGGATTCAAGCGCACCGCCTCCTCCAGGAGCGGCCGCCCTTCATCCATGCGGCCCAACTGATAGAGCAATTCCGAAAGGTTGACCCGCGCGGCAAGATCCGCGGGCGCGATCCGGATCGCGTCGCGGTAAGCGTCTTCCGCCTTCCCGCTTTCTCCCAGGTCCGTATACAGCAGGCCCAGCGCCACGTGGGCTCCAGGGCGATCCGCCACCACCGCTTGCGCCGCGATGTATTCCTCCTTCGCTGCGTCGAACGCCGCGCGCTGCGCCTCCGTCATCGACCCCACAGCCGCCGCGAGCTGACGGACCGCCTGGACCCGCACCGCCATGACCGGGTCTTCCAGCAGCCTGGCGGCAAACTGCAGCCGCTGCGCCGGCTGCAACACCTCCAGTCCCTGCAGCGCGGTCTCGCGCACCAGCGGATCCACGTCGCCCAGCCCGGTCACGATGGTTCGCAGCGAAGCCTGCGTCGGCCTTGCCCCCAGCTCCGACAAAGCGGTCGCCCGCACAATCGCCGGGTATTCCGGGTTCGCGAACAGGTCGGCGAGCCGCGCTTCCGATCCCGGCGCGCCCGCGCGTCCCGCCGCCAGCACTTCACCGTAACGCGGTTCCCTTTCCTTCTTTCCGTACCACTCCGCAAAGGCGTCGGCGGCCCATGCCACCGGCTGGTCCACGTGACAATTGGTGCAGGCATTCGGCGTTCCCAGTTTCACGGAAAGATCGGGGCGCGGGATCCGCAGGCTGTGATCCCGTCTCGCGTCCACCACCATGTAATGCTTCACCGGCATGTGGCAATCGACGCAGCTGGCCCCCTCCGAATCCGGGGGATGAAAATGATGCGAAGGCGTGTCGTATTTATCCGGCTGATGACAGCGCACACACAGCGCGTTGCCCGGCGCCATCAGCTTCAATGAATGCGGATTATGGCAATCCACGCAGCGCACCCCGTGGTGAAACATTTTGCTCTGCGTAAAGGATCCATACACGTAGACCTCCTCTTTGATCTGTCCGTCGGGATGATACAGCACTTCGGTCAGGAGACTGGGCACATGGGTATCCAGCAGGGGTTGCCCGGGGCGGAATTCTCCCGCCAGGACCCGGCGGTGCGCGTGACAGGGCGCGCAGGCTTCCACCTGGACATTCGATTGCAGCGGAATCGAGCGCTTAGGCTGCCCGCTTTCGGAATCGACATACCACGATCCTTCCTCCGGTTCCTTGAGACGCACCGTCAATCCCATGTCGCCGGTGTATTTTTCGCCCTCTCCGGGCGGGTCCGCCATTTCCGCCCACTCCACGTGCGCCGAACCCGGGCCATGACAGGCCTCGCAGCTCACATCCATCTCGGACCACTCGGTGTGGTAAGCGTCCTTCGCGACATCGTAATTCTTGTGCAGGTTCGTCGAGTGACACTCCGCGCACATGTAATTCCAATTGAACTGATCACCCGTCCAATGGAGCACGTCGTCGTGCGGGATCGGTTCGTCCGGGTAAAGGTGATACCAGCGCTGCCCACCCTCTTCCGCCGGACGGGAGTCCCAGCAGATTTGCAGCGCCTGGTATCGCCCGCCCGGAAACGGAATCAGGTATTGTTGCAACGGGTAAACCCCGAAGACATATTCGATCGGGTAATCCTGGTGCACCCCGTCCGGTCCCGGAGTATGCGCAAAGAATTTGCCGTCCCTCCGAAAGAATTTGGATTCGATCCCAAAATGCGCGAATTCGGCGTCATCAAAATCACCAAGCACCGTTTCCTCCGTGGCGGGCTGCATGGCCAGATCATGGTGCGAGTTTTGCCAGAGCCCGTGCTCTTCGGCATGGCATTCCGCGCACCGGGCCGCCCCCAGGTAAGTTGCCGTGCCCTTCTCCGGAACATGCTTGGCCTCCGGGCCCTCAGCCGAAGAGTCGCCTCCACCGCCCTGGCGGCCGCACCCCTGGAGCGCGAAAAGCGCTGCCGCGCCCGATAGGCAAGCGCCGATAAGCACCAAGCCCGCCGCTGTGCGCAGCTGCCGGCGCAAGGGTTCAGGTGCTTTCATATCGTCAGAGGGAGGCATGCGGACCTGTCGAAATCGGTTAAAGTTGCTGCGCGGTTCCCCGGACGGTGCCGCGTCTTCGATTGGCTTCGGCGCCGGGCATTGTATGGAATACGAAGAAAAGAGAAGACTTGTTTGCCGGAATTCGTTTGCAGCGGGGATTTTCCGAGGTCATTTTCCAGACAATGCACTACGGGATCCCAAAAATCCTCGAAGAAAACAAGCAGGCCATTCTCAATGAGTGGCGGGACGACCTCAAAGAAAAATTCGGCGGGCTCAAGGAAGACAGCCGAATCTGGCTGGCCCACGAGCTCGAAGAGCTTTTCGACGGGATCGCGGAAAAGCTCGTCTCCGGTGACATCAGCGCCTCGGATTCGGCGGCGCGCCAAAAAGAGCTCGTCCCCGAGCTCTTTGATTCCCTGGAATTCGCCAGCAAAATCGAGTGTCTCGTCAGCGGGATGCGATGCATGGTCAATTTCGTCGGGAGTCTTTGCCGGAAATCTCCCGACATCAGCGAGGAACAAACCGGGCTCATCATGGATAATCTCGAAGCGTCCCTGCGGCTTCAGCTCCACGACGAAGTCGAAACCTTCTGCAAGAGACGCGCCTGCAAGACGCTTGATACCGGCTCGGATGAGTCCGATAATAAGAAGGACGACCTGACCCTCGAGGAAGGCGCCTGAACGAATCCTATGAAGTGGTCCTTCCGTATTTGTGAGATCAACGGGACTCAAGTGCGCGTCCATGTCACCTTCTTCCTGTTACTGGCCTGGTTCGGTCTCAGCTTTTTCTTCTCCGAGGGCGCCGCATCCGCCTTCTTCGGCGTCCTTTTCATTCTCGTCTTGTTTGCCTGTGTCGTCCTGCATGAATTCGGTCATGCGACGGCTGCCCGCTATTTCGGGATTCGCACGCCGGATATCACGCTGCTGCCCATCGGCGGCGTCGCACGGCTGGAGCGCATGCCTCGGAAACCCCACCAGGAGCTCATCATCGCCATCGCGGGACCCCTGGTGAACGTGTTCATAGCCTCCGTGCTCTTGCTGGTGCTGGGCGGAATGCCTCCCATTGACCCGGCCGTCATGCGCCTCGGCGATCCCTCCCAATTCCTTCCCAATCTGCTTCGCATCAATATCATGCTGGTCCTTTTTAATCTCGTCCCCGCTTTCCCCATGGATGGGGGACGCATGTTCCGCGCCGTGCTGGCCATGGGCCTGGGCTATGCCCGCGCCACCCAGGTGGCTGCCAGCGTCGGGCAATTGATGGCGATTTTGTTCGGCGTGGTGGGGATCCTGACTCCTTCGCCAATCCTGCTTCTCATCGCTGTCTTCATTTTCATGGCCGCCGGCCAGGAAGCCGCCATGGTAAAAATCCAGGACGCCACCGAGGGGCTGCCTGTCACCAGCGCCATGATCACCGAATTCCGGACACTGCGGGTCGACGCCAGGTTACAGGATGCGGTCGAGGCGTTGCTCCACGGCAGTCAGCACGATTTTCCGGTGCTCGATGCGCGGGGCGATCTCGTGGGCATCCTCACGCGGAAGGACCTTATTCCAGCGCTCTCGGAACACGGCAAATCGCACCCGATCAAAGGCCTGGTGAAAGAATCACCTCCACTGTTGGACATCGGGTGCAGTTTGAGCAAGGCCTTTGAGATCCTGAGTTCCAGTCCCTGTCCCACGCTCCCGGTGATGGAATCGGACGGCAAAACGGTCGCCGGAATCCTCACCGCGGAGAACGTCGGTGAGATGATCATGATCCAGTCCGCCCTCACGGCCCGGCGGAAATCTCGTCCCGGCGCCCCTGACGCCAAGGAACCGGCTCCTGCGTGAGGACAGCTTCGACTTCCAGTCGAAGAATCCGGATCCCGGACGGGGTATTCGAGTGAAACTCGAATCTGCTTCCGTTCACACGGCGCCGGATTTCCGGCGAGCTCCCTTGCGGCTTTCGTTGCCGGGTCTTAGGCTATCGTCAGACGTGAGCCCGAGCCGGCAACACCAAGCGCGTGAAAAGTAATTTCTATGCCAACCCGGCGGTGCGTCAGCGCCTCATCGATTTTCTCGGCGGCGAAGACCTGGAGCACGCCACCTGCGCTTACCTCGCCCGCTGCGACGGTTTCGACTTTACCCCGGAGACGCTCCGGCCGCCGGCGGATCTGGACTGGTTTCTGGATCGGGGGGACGATATTGCCCGGGCACTTTACGACAACGAATCCCTGATCGCCCATCTCGATATTGAGTATGTGAATTTT